>NZ_FQWP01000001.1:0-428829 GCF_900129715.1 Fibrobacter sp. UWH9
CTCAACACAATCAGGCTGGGCGTGTCAAACGCAAGGATCGAGGCGACGAACAACAAGATAAAGCTACTGATACGGACTGCCTATGGCTTCAGGAATATGAACAACATGCTGTCGCTGATAATGTTGAGCTGTTCCTATGTAGATGTAAAGATAGCCTACGAATGGGAATCGGAATCGAGAGAATCATCTAGCAAGGCTGCCTAAATGCTTCCACACATGTTGATGATGCCTCTTTTTTGTTTATATTTATTTGTGGATTAGGGAAAGGATGGACTATATGAGATTTGGGTACACCAAGAACGCACCTGCTTTTGCGTTGGCATTTTTATCTACAGTTTCTTCTGCCGTGGCTGCTGACTGGTATGCCAAGGAAACTCAGTGGGCCGGCCATGATCCGGACATTATCCGTTATGAAGACGGGTACGCCTTGATGACTACGGACAACCATCTGCTGATGCAGACTTCCGAAGATGCCTTGAACTGGAAAAAAGGCGAACCTGCCATGCCCCAGTTCGAGAAATGGCTTTATACCTATGCGCCAAACATGATCGATATCTGGGCGCCGGATATACATTTCATTGGTGGCGAATACCGCGTGTACTATTGCGGTTCCGAAATGGGGATCCGTTCTTCCGGTATGGGCTTTATGTCCAGCAAGGAAATCGATCCCACGAAACCTGGTTATGGTTGGACGGACCAGGGCGAGGTGATTCATACCGTAAAGAACGACGCTTATAATGCCATTGACGCGGCGGTGCTAAAGGACCTTCAAGGCAAGGTCTGGATGGCCTTTGGCTCCTGGGGTACGGGAATCCACATCATTGAACTTG
This sequence comes from Fibrobacter sp. UWH9, assembly GCF_900129715.1. NCBI lineage: Bacteria > Pseudomonadati > Fibrobacterota > Fibrobacteria > Fibrobacterales > Fibrobacteraceae > Fibrobacter > Fibrobacter sp. UWH9. The sequence goes on from NZ_FQWP01000001.1 coordinate 831, forward strand.
ACGAGAAAACAGGCAAGGTGACCAAGGGGGCGGAACAAATTAATATCGCCAACCGTGGTGGTGCCGGTGTAGAAGGGGCTAGCCTCATTGAACATAATGGCAAGTACTTCTTGTTTACGGCTTGGGATAACTGCTGCAAGACAGGTGCTAACCTTGATGGAAATTCCTACAAGACTGTTGTGAACCGCGCTAATTCCATTACGGGACCTTACCTGGACCGTTCCGGAAATCAGGCCCTGAAAGGTGGTGGAACCATTTTGCTGCAACGCTACGGACGCTATTACGGACCTGCCGGCGGCGAAGCTTTTGAAGATATTAATCGTCAGCGCTTTGTGAATCATTACTACGATAAGAACGATACTGGTCGAGCTAAGATCCAGGTTCGCGACATTGTCTATACGGAAGACAACTGGCCTGAACTCGGTCAGCCGTTTCTGGGACGTTATTTGAGTGCCGAAGCGGAACATGGAATTCTCAGCAACGTGGAAATCTCAAGCAGTTCCAAGGCTTCCAACGGCGAGTATGTTGGCTACATCAATGAACCTGACAGCCGTATTCGTCTGCCGATGATTATACCTCAGGCTGGCGATTACTTGATCCGCTATCGTTACGCCAATGACTGGACCGATGAAGGTTCCCACTTTGTGGATGTTAACGGCGTAACCCGCGAAGTGAAGCTGCCCATTACTGGAGCCTGGGGTGAATTCCCAGAAAAGTCTGTGGTCTATATTCCCGCCAAATTGAAACGTGGCAGTAACTTTGTTGAAATTACCAAGGGCAAAAGCTATGGGGAACTGGATCGACTGGACTTCCTCCGCATTATTCGCGATACCATTCCTGCAAATGGATTTGATAATGGTATTCGCCTTCGCCTAGATGAAAATGACCAGATGGCAATCAAGGATGGCGGTTACGCCATTTATGAGAATGTCATTACGGATTCTATTACAGGTCCTGCTGTTCATGTAGAAGTGAAGAATTGTGCTGGAGGATCACTTTCCATTAGAACTGAAAGCAAAAAGGGCGATGAAATTTCCAAGTGCGATCTTCCCACGTCTTGTGGGGATTCCAAGTGGGTTAGCGTAAAGTGCTCCGATTTGCCTGAGCTGAAAGGCGTGCAGGATTTCTATGTAACTGCTTCTGGATTATCTGGGGAATTGCTGGTCGGGAACATCAAATTTTCTAAGGCGGCTGAAGCCGAGGGCGATTCTCTAGAAAGAATTTCTGCTGTGAAATCCGTTGCTGGTATGCACTATGATGGAACTACACGAACCGTAGAACTTTCAAGAGATATGCGTTGGACTGTTTTTGATTTGAATGGGGTCGAGGTCCGTCGAGGCTTTAGTCGCAAGGTTGATCTGAAAAACCTTGGTCAGGGGAGCTATCTGGTTCGTGCTGGCGGTTCTTCTGTGAGAGTCCATTAAAACTCTCTAAATGGCGTGTTGCACGCGAAAGGAGTATGCTAGAAAGGTAAAAAGTTCTATATTGAACCTGTACTTTTACTTTTAAGGCGTTTTATGAAAATCGGTAAGACTGAAGCTCGTTTGAATGCAGAAATCGAAAAGCGCGGTGCGTTGTTTGCTGTGCTGCTGGATCCTGATACATCAGACGAGACTGCCTTTGTGAAGGCTGGTGCCATGGCTGCTGAAAATGGCGCAGACCTGCTGCTGGTAGGCGGCTCCTATTTGGGTAATTTCACCTTGCCGAAACAGGTGGCTGCTCTTAAGGCTAATGTGGATCTTCCCGTTGTCCTGTTCCCGGGTGGCGCTTCTCAAGTTGTTCCTGGTTTTGATGCCATGCTGTTCATGACTTTGGTTAGTGGCCGCAATCCCAACTACCTGATCGATGAACAGGTTCGTGGTGGTGCCTTGGTTCGTGCCCTGAACATGGAAGCCATTCCTACGGCTTATCAGTTGATCAATAGTGGCAAGCGTACTACAGTTGAATATATCAGCAATACCATGCCGGTACCTGCTAACAAGCCTAAGCTCAGTATGGTGAATTCCATTGCCGCAGAACTCATGGGCATGCGCTATGTCTATCTGGAAGCAGGTAGTGGCGCCGAAGAGCCCGTTCCTGTAGAACATATTGCCTACACCCGCAAGGCAACCGAAATGACCATCATTACTGGTGGCGGTATTAAGGACCCGCAAACGGCTGCTGTCCGTGTTGCTGCCGGTGCAAATATCATCGTGACGGGCACCCTGTGGGAAAAGGTCCAGGACCCGAAACTCCTTGCTGAATTCTCTGCTGCGATTCATACTAAGGGTTAACATACCTAACGTTGCAAAACGTTGTATAAAATCAAAAAGGCTCCACCAAGGTGGAGCACTTTTTTTTGGATGAGATTGTTTGAACGATTTGCTATTTCCGTTTGCGGGTCTGCTTCTGCTGAATGTATTTCGTCAAGAAGTTGTAGAATTGTTCCGTCTTGGAATTGTCCTGTTTGTTGCGTCGCAAGGAAACCACGATATCTCGCTTGAATTCGGTGTCCGTAATTTCAAGGAGCTTAATCTTTTTGTGATCCATCTTTCCCCAGGAAAGTTCTGGCCAGAATCCCACTCCGATACCTGCGGCGACAGCTTCCTTGATTGCGGTTGCGTTGTCGCTTTCAAAAGTGACATTGGCGTGGAAGCCGATTCTGTCGCAAAGCTCGTTGCAGATTTTGCGGTATTGCTTGGATCCGTAGAGTCTGATGAATTTTTCATCTTTTAGATCGAGAAGGGAAATGGAACTAAGCTTTTTGTATTGGGCTGTATTGGGAACGGCCAAGAAAATTTTTTCGGAATGGACGAAAGTCTTGTCGCTATTTGTATTATCCAGTTCCGGTTTGTAGGTGGCGTATGTCCTTACGCAAATGTCGAAAATGTTTGTTTCTTCATTTTGGATAAGGTCTACGTTTATGTCGGAATTGTTCTGCTTGTATTCAATGACGGCATTTGTAATTAATGTTGATGCCGCAAGAACGTTCAGCTTGACATTGTTGTTCTGCTTGTTGGCTGTGGCTCGCAGTTGTTCGGGCAGCTCCATCATGTTGGCGTAAAGGGGGAGCATCTTTTCGTAAAAGAATTTTCCGCTTTCTGTAAGTTTGATGTTTCTGCCGGATGTCTTGAAGAGCGCTACACCGAGCTCATCTTCCAATTTGTGTATGGCTTGGGTGAGAGCTGGCTGGACGATGCAAAGGTTTTTTGCGCTTTGAGTGACGTGCTCAGTGCGTGCCACTTCTAGAAAGTATTTAAGCTGAGTCAGTTCCATCAATAATAAATATAAAACTTATGTCTTCTATTTCCTAGGTTTTTAATTGATAATATTTAATTATTGAAATATCATAAAATTTGATGAAAGTTTTATGTAATCATCAAAAAAAATTATCAATGTGATATGAAGAAATTATTAGTCAAACTGGAATGTTGATTCTAGATTTGGCGCCGTAAAAAGAGCTCTTAAAATTCTAATCGTCAAAAAACTCTTAAGGAGATTGATTTATGAAGCTCAGGTTTGTTGCTGCCATGGCCGTTGTAGCCTTTGCCGCCTTTACCTTCACCGCCTGCGACAAGGCCAATGCCTGCAACTATAATGAGTCTGCAAATACTCTTACTTGCCAGGAAAAAACTTACAAGACCGTAAAGACTGGTAATAAGGTCTGGATGGCAGAAAACCTGGCTCGCTTTGATTCTGATTCTAGCTTCTGCTATGGAAGCAATCATGAAAACTGCGAAAAGTATGGACGTCTCTATCCTTATGAGTCCGCCAATACAATTTGTCCCGATGGTTGGGCTTTGCCGTCTCAGGCAGATTTTGAAGGTGTTGATCTTAAAGTTCTTAATGTCTTGAATGCCGGTTATCGCTATGCTAGTAACGGTAAGTTTGCCGATGAAGGTGTCAGCGCCAGCTTCTGGACTGCAGATTCTTATGACGATGCCCGCGGAACTATGGTTCGAATCAAGGATGATTCTATCTCCTACGAACATTTCAGCAAGAGTATCGCCTACTCTGTTCGTTGCATCAAGAAGTAGCACTTAAACATTTATCAATATACAATCAAGCATATGGAATGGCTAATTAATCTCTTTATCGGTACTTCTGTAGCGCAGCAGGTTGTTGTGCTCTCTTTCACCGCTGCCGTGGGCCTTATGATCGGAAAGATCAAGGTCAAGGGTGTTAGCCTGGGCGGCGCGGGAGCCCTGTTTGTCGGTATCTTGATGGGCCATGTGGGCTTGCGCATTGAACCGAATGTTCTGCACTTCATGCAGGAATTTGGCTTGATTCTTTTTGTCTACACCATTGGTATGCAGGTGGGGCCTGGTTTTATTGACTCCATCCGCCGCCACGGCCTTGTACTTAACATTTTGGCGGTAAGCGTTGTGCTTATGGGTGTGATTGTCACCCTCTGCCTTTACTTCTTTACGGATATGCATAACAACGTACCCGTGCTCATTGGAATGCTTTGTGGCGCAGTCACAAATACGCCTTCCCTAGGAGCCGCAAATTCAGCCTTTGTCGCGGCCGGGGCAGACACATCCCTGACGGGCATTGGGTACGCTGTTGCATATCCGTTTGGCGTTCTCGGAATCATTCTGGTCATGATTCTTATTCGAATCTTCTTCAGACAGGATCCGCAAAAGTCTGCAGATGATTATGCTTCTGAAATCGCAGCGACCCGCAAGGATATCGTTTCTTGCAGCCTTTCTCTGGATAACAAGAATCTGTTGGGTTCCAAGATTAAGGAAATTCCGGGAATCCGCTCCAGTGGCGTTGTTATTACCCGTCTCCTTCGCGACGGCAATGTTTCTATGCCCGACGGTAAGGTGGAATTGCAGCAGGGCGACTGCCTCCACATTGTGGGCTTCCCTGAAGCAGTTGCCGAAATGGAAAAGATTATCGGTACCCGCCTGTCGAAGCCGATTACCGAAAACGATTCCAAGTTTGAAACTCGAAGCATCCTTGTGACCAATAAGAAAGTCCTGGGCAAATCTTTGGGCGAACTGGCTCTTGAACGTTTCGGTGTGACTGCAAGCCGTGTCGTGCGTGGTGAATTCAAGTTTACGGGTCGTCTGGATCTCCGTCTGAAATTTGCCGATAAGATTCTTGTTGTCGGTCCTCGCGAAAGTATAGATGCTGCAGCAAAGCTCCTGGGTGATTCCCTGAAGGCTCTTGAACATCCCGAAATTATTCCCGCCTTCGTTGGAATTTTCCTGGGAATTATCGTTGGATCTATTCCCCTGACCATTCCTGGAATGCCGACCCCGCTGAAACTTGGTCTTGCTGGTGGCCCGCTGGTTATTGCCATCATCCTTTCCCGAGTTCGTAAGATTGGCCCTCTGAATTTCTTTATGGCGGCAAGCGCAAACTTGATGCTTCGAGAACTTGGTATTACTTTGTTCTTGACTTGCGTCGGTCTCAATGCCGGTATCAAGTTCTTTGACGTGTTACTGAAGGGAGATGGTTTTTACTACATGGGACTTGCCGCACTTATAACCTTTATCCCCTTGATGGTTGCGGGTATTGTGGGCAAGCTGGTTTTCAAGGTAAATTACCTGAGCCTGTGCGGTGCCATCGCTGGTTCCATGACCGATCCTCCGGCACTTGCCTTTGCCAATGGCCTTTCTGGAAGTGAAGCTGTAAATGTGGGCTATGCTTCTGTGTATCCGTTAACAATGCTGCTCCGTATTTTGAGTGGCCAGGTACTTGCCATTATTCTCTATAGCGTCGTGTGACGGATCTAGAAAACAGGTTCTTTGTTCTCCTCCAATCGAAACCCTTAATCCCCGGTCTCGCGGCAGACCGGGGATTTTTATCCAGTTTGCAGTTTTTTGCCCGATTTCCCCATATTTCAGGGATGTTCTCGTTTGCAATCCTTTTTTAAAAGTGTATTTTTCAAGGAAGAAAAGAGCCGCAAGCAAATTGCGGTGTTATTGAGGTTAAAATGCGAAAAATTGTGATTGCGACCTATGTACTTCGTGGACTTGGCATCGTGTTTGTACTGCTAAGCCTGTTTGGGCATAGTGTAATTTTGAATTTGTTTCCTGGCCTTGAAGGTCAGTCGATCAATCCTATTTTCTATTCTGGCGTTGTGGTATATCTTGTTGGTGCTGCCATTTATTTCGTCATCAATAAGAAGGAAAAGGCGGAGCGACGTCGCCGCATGATTGAAGAGGCCGAAGAAAAGGCTTTTGGTCCCCGAGACTAGATTGAGATTTTTATGATAAAAATTGAGAATTTGCACAAGACCTACCGCAGTGGTTTCTTGATGAAACCGAAGCTCGCCCTTAAGGACGTGAGCTTTTCTGTGGAACCGGGTCAAATTTATGGTTTTATTGGCCCTAACGGTGCCGGAAAGTCTACCACCATCAAGGTGCTGACCGGTCTTTTGAATTTTGATTCCGGAACGGTGCTGGTGAACGGTATTAGCCCCCGCGATGTAAAGAGTCGTACCTTTTTGGGCTATTCTCCTGAACAGCCGTATTTTTATGATTACTTGACTGGACGAGAACTTCTGAAGTTCTATGGCAAGCTTGTTGGTCTGGATGGGGTTGAACTGGATAAGCGTATTCAGTGGGCCTTGGAACTTTTGCATGCCGACAAGGACTGGATTGACCGCCGCCTCCGTTCATATTCAAAGGGTATGATGCAGCGCGTAGGAATTGCCCAGGCTATTCTCGGTAAGCCCAAACTTTTGATTCTGGACGAACCTATGAGCGGCCTCGATCCTATGGGCCGTCGTGACGTTCGTGGTGCAATCCAGCAGCTGAACCAGGATGGGGTAACGATTTTCTACTCCAGCCACTTGCTCAGCGATGTGGAAAGTATCAGCCATCGTGTGGCCATGATTGTAGATGGTAAGATTGTTCGTGAAGGTACCGTAGACGAGATTACGGAATCTTGCGGCGTTGAATACCACGTTCGTACCCGTCAGGGTATCCTCCAGTCGGAGTTGCCCGAGGGCGTAACCCCTGCAGGTCATCCTCAGGAATGCATTTGTGCTGATGATGCCGCTCGTGATCGCCTCTTGCGCTACTGCCTAGAAAAGGGAATCGCTGTGGAACGCATGGAACACAAGCGCCCCAGTCTTGAAGATATTTTGACAGAGGAGATTGCCCGTGCAGACGTTTAAGCATATTGGCGTTATTGCCCTCAATACCTTCCGCGAATCCATTCGCGACAAGATTCTTTATAATATCGGTTTCTTGGCTATCGCGCTCACCTTGTTCAGCATTGTGCTTGGTGAATGGTCTGTTTTTGACCGCTCTTACGTGATCAAGTCTACAACCCTTTCTGTTATGAGCCTTTCTGGTCTCCTGATTTCCATTTTTGTGGGTATCAGCCTGGTGCAGAAGGAAATCAAGGGACGTACGGTGTTGACCTTGTTGTCTAAGCCCATTAGTCGAGCCTCCTTTATTGTTGGCAAGTACTTTGGGCTGCTGGCTGTGGTGGCTGTGCATCTGGCTCTCCTGACTTGCATTTATTATCTGATGCTTCTGGCTACCGGGTCTGAGCCGACTTTGAGTCTGCTTACTGCGATCTACCTGATTTTCTGCGAGATGGCTGTGGTCATTGCGGTGGCCTTGTTGTTCAGCAGCTTTAGCAGCACTGTGCTTAGCGCCCTGTTTACCCTGGGTGTCTATTTTGCGGGACACTTGAGCAATCAGCTTTTGGAACAGGTCCGCTTTGCTAGCCGTATGGGCGAGATGAGTGGGGCTTCTACTGCAGTTTTCGAAAAGGCTGCCGTTGTCATTCACGCGGTTTTCCCGGGCCTTTATCGTTATAATGTTACAAGTTACGTGGTTCATGGCGTGGCTCTTCCGGATATGTATGTATTCTGGAATTCTGTGTACGCCGTTGGCTATGTGGGTGTTTTCTTGGCCATCGCTAGCTGGTGGTTTAGCCGGAGGGATTTCCTATGAGAAATCAGTATATGGCAAAGGTCCTCGTTCACAATAAGGTGGTGTCCGAGGCTCAGATTCAGGCCCATTGGGGCGAAATTACAGACAAGAAGGATATTGGCCAGGTACTGGTTGATGCCGGGGTATTACAGCCTCCTGTGTACATCAAACTTTTGGCCTTCGTCAAGAATTTGGAAGCCAAGGCTGCTGCCGAAAATGCTGCTGCGCCTGCTGCGGAAGCTCCCGCATCTTCAACCTCGGCGAAGGTTTCCGCACCGTCTATGCGGACTATGGCTTCGAAGCCTGGTGAATCTTCTGCTTCTGCCTCGGATGATGCCGGTGGTCTTCAGATTGAAGGCAATAATCCTTACGGAGAAACGACTTCTACGACCAATATGGAAGTGGAGACTGTGACGGGGCTTGAGGCTACTAGTATCAGCACGGTGCAGGTTCAGACAGAATATGATGAAAATGCCGAAGATGAGGATGATGGCAAGTTGCCGGCTCGTTTTGCCGTGGCTACTGGAGAGGGTAAGGCTGTTGAAGCTCCCGAGACCATCCGTCCAATGACGAATTTGTCTCAGCTGATTGCGTTCGCCCGAAAGTTTAATGCGACGGATATTTACCTGTTTGCAAACCGTCCCGTTGTGATGCGTCAATCCGGTGGGCTGTTCGTTGCGTCGGAAGCTGTTCTGGATCTGGATCGCATCAACGACCGCCTGAATGAAGCTGTTGTGGGTTTCTCTGACGGTTACAAGATTATTGTCGGCAAGAACTTCAGCAAGACTATTGGTCTTGCGGGTGCTGGTCGAGCCCGCATTACGGTTACCTGGAACGGAACCACGCCTAGCATTTCCATTCGCGTGATTCCCTCGGAAGTTGCAAGCCTTGAGAATTTGTATCTGCCGGCATTCTGTAACCAGTTTGCGGATTTGACAAGCGGTCTTGTCTTGATTGCGGGCCCTGCAGCAAGTGGTCGTTCCACGACCATGACGACTTTTGCGTCGACTATTGCCGCAAACCGTGATGTATACATCCAGACGATTGAAAAGCCCATTGAACGTCTCCTGGAGAATCCTCGTGGTGCCATCGCTCAACGTGAAGTGGGACTCCATGTGCGTTCTGGTATTGAAGGCGTTGAACTCGCCATGGCCAGCGGTGCCGATGTAATTTTATTTGATCACCTGGAAACAGCCGAGGAACTGGACTTGCTGTTGCGTGCCTCTAATTCTGGCGCTCTGGTGTTTGCCGTAACGGATGGCAATAATGTACACGCCCTGCTTTCTCGTTTACTGTCTTCTGTTCCCGAAAGCAACCGTACTGCTTTTGCCAATACTCTGGCAGACCAGCTTAAGGGTGTTATCGTTCAGCACTTGATTCCCATCGTCCAGAATCAGGGCTTGATCCTGGCTGCAGAAGCGATGAAGATGACTTCTCCCATGGCCAACTTGTTACGCCGTGGTGATGTGTCTCAGGTGGCTGCGGCAATCTCGAGCCAGAAGGATCAGGGTATTACCTTGGATGATTCCTTGCAGAAGTGCGTTGAATCTGGTTACATTGAAGGTGCAGAAGCTTGGAAACGTGCTTGCGATAGTCGTCGTTTCGCTTCTTATCGTCCGACAAATTAATGGAGGTTTGTGATGGCTACAGAAATTGATTCTCTGTTGGATTACGCTCTGCAGGTCGGAGCTAGTGAAGTGATTGTTACCGAAGGTGCTCCTGCTGCGGTTCGCCTGGCTGGCAAGGTTTGTGCCATTCCCGATGCTCCGGCAACGGAATTTGGAACGCTTAGAAAATTTTTGGGATCTATGGACGGAGAGTCCGGAATGATTCTTGGTGGCCCCTGGTGCAATTCCCGCTGGAGAGTTCGCTACTGCCGTGCCGCTCTCGGGAATACGGCGGTGTTCCGCCCCGTTCTTGAGGATTGCCCGGATTTTTCTGCCCTTGGCGTTCCTGAAATGCTGTCTAGCCTTCTCAGCTTGAGTGGCGGTCTTGTTGTGTTTGGCGGTCCCGCCTGTAGCGGCAAGACAACTACAGCTACCGCTTATGTGTCTGCCTTGTGCCAATCCAAAATTTTGCGTGTTAGCCTTTTGAATCCCAAGGAAGAGCTGAAGGTAAAAAGAGGCGACAGCCTTGTGCTTGAAGACTCCCGAGGTGATGTCCAGAGCAAGATTGCCCAGGCACTTCGTAGCGGCACTGATTTGATTTGGCTTGGGGATTTTGAAGGCATGTCCTTGATTCCTATTCTGAAAGCTGCGGAAGCCGGCGCCCTGGTTGTCCTTAATGTTTCTGCGGGCAATACGGTTGGCGTGCTGGAGGCTCTGCTTTCTTCGGAAACTCCGGAAAATCGCGGGTTGGCTCGTAACATGTTGGCTTCGGTTCTCAAGGCCGTTGTCGTGCAACGTCTTGTTCCTGCCGCAGAAGGTAATGGTGCTGTTCCTGCATGGGAAATTCTTTACGGTACTCAGAACGTGGCATCAAGAATCCGTAATGGCGAACATTATACCCTGCCCTCGATTATTGCGGCCTCTGCCGCCGACGGCATGTTGTTGATGGATGACTGCCTTGTAGAATTAGTAAAAGCCGGTTATGTAACGCAAGAGGAGGCTGCTAAGTATGCGGCTAACCCTGCGCGCATGGCTTAACGCATTCTGCTCTTTAAACGGGGCGGCATTTTTTGCCGCCTTTTTGTCGTTGTCCTTTTGGGGTGGAGCGGAAGCTTTCGCTCAGGAAGGCATGCTACCTTTTGATGAAACACAGGAAATGGCTCTTACGGATTCCTCTTCCGTAGATTCTGTTTCCCGTGGTTCCGCGGTCATGGATTCCGTTGCGACGGATTCGGCTTTGGCGGGCCCGGTTTCGTCTGATTCTGTTTCGTCTGCCTCCATTGTGAATGATTCTTCTGCAGTGGTGACTCCGGCGTTGCCTAAAACGGTCAAGAATGTATTGTATTTAGGAGGTGGAGATCATTCTCCCTGGTATCATTTAGGTGTTCTGTATGCTATAGAAGAATTTGGAATTCCTGTGGATTCTGTCGTGGCTACGTCATGGGGCGCCTGGGTTGGTGCCCTGTGGGCGAAGGGGGTGTCTCCAGATGAAATCCAGAGAATCATGCTGGACTCTACCATCGCTCCTTATGTGGGACGTAATTTGACTGCGGAAACCGCCGGCCTTTCGCAGGAAGGTGGTGACGCTTTTGAATGGGCCTTGTCGGAAGATGGAATTCCTTCGTTGAGAAAAAGATTTTCTGTTTCAAGGACTGATGACGGTCACCTTGTTCAAAATAGAAAGCCCCTTGTGAGAGACTCCGTTCCTTCTGGACGAGCTTTGGCCAAGTTGAGGTTTCAGGAAAGTCTGTATCGACAGCCGATTCAATATGCACGCCCGTTTTCGCTGGTGGGTTGCGATGAGAACGCCACGGCGGAATTTCGTTCGGGTTCTGTTGATGAAATCATAAAGTCCCTGCCGTTGTGGTGGAACGATGGTGATGTTTCTGTTAAGCGGGCTTCCGGTGAACTTTGTCCGTTTTACGCCTTGCCTGCAGAAGATCGGTTAGATGAATTGTCTATTATCGTTGTTGCGGATCCTCTTAGAAATCCCCCTGTCGGAGATGTGCGGAATCGGTTGCTTCGTAAGATGGAATCTGCGCAGCTGTCCAATCAGCCGGGGGTGATAATTCGCTCCCATGCCATTTCTGACACTTCTCGTAATGCCTGGATTCAGGCGGGTTTTTCTGCCGTAGAACAGCGACGTACTTCTCACCCGGCGTTGTCCTCCCGCAAGGTGGATTATGGGAATGGACGTAGACCGGCTGCAAAATCCTGGTTCCGTTTTTCTCCGTCGCTAGACAGTTTACGTTCGTCTATTCATGCAGCTGTGCGGTCTTACTGGACCGAGGCGGATACGGGTTTGGCTGGCCCTCGTAATTTTGCCGGAGCTATTCTGAAAAATCCGGCTTATGACTCGTTGGATTTCTTTATGGGTGCAACGGGGGATCTGTTTGTAGAGACGGTATCGCATCCGACTTTTGATCTTGCTGTGGGCGGTTTTGGCTCGAACGTAGTTGGCCCCCAAGCCTATGCCGAAGGCTCTGTTCGCTATGTTGATCATGTGGAACTGCAATTGACTCTGGCTGGATTCTGGGGTGGAAATTCCTATGGTGTGATGCCTCGTCTTGATATTTCCAAATTGTTGGGACTCGGTTGGGGCGTTTCTCTGGATTTCGCTTTCCTTAGATTGCAACCGCTGCGGTCATATTACAACAGTCTTCCCTGGAATTTAAAAGTCGGCCATGAAGAACGTATGGATCTGAACTTGTCCATGTATTACGAAATAGATTCTCGCCAGAAGATTGCTGCAGAATTTCTTTTTGGAAGCAGGACCTATGAGCTGGACACCTTGCATTATAGAAATGGTGAAGTCGTAACATACCCGGTTTCTCCCATGCTTCATTACTCTTATGAATCGTCTGGTGAATCTGGGTGGTTTGCTGAAGATGGTGCCGGTGTTGATGTGATGGCTGGTATGGAATCTATCGGTTATCGATTTGACATCATGGACCTTGTGCCGATCTATTGGAAGATTCTTGTTGACGGTCGCCTGGTCTATTCGCCTCACCCCAACGTATCGCTGGGTATTGGTGTTGCCGGTGGAATTGAACGCTATCACGAAGATGGTTTCGGCTATGTTTCCCCCAAGTCGTTCGAATGCGGCCCGCTGGATTTGGCTTACCGTCTGCATGCTCAGGCAACCCCTTGGTCGACGGAATGGTATAACCGTGAGTTGTCTTCCCACGAATATGGTATGTTGCGAGCTAATGGTGGAGTCCATGGAAAACATCTAGGTGCCTGGATTTTTGTTGCTTATTACCATGACTTTGAAGACAGCCCCTTGGCAGAACTTGATGTAGATAAGTTTGTGGTTGAACCTGCGGTAAGGTTCGTCTACAAGTCAATGGTCCTGTATATGGGATTGAATAGAATTGTTGACAAGGATTCGTTTAAAGAGTTGAGGAATCTGTCGGATTACAGTTACTTTATCCGTGTCGGCAATTATTCTTTCTAAATGTATGACGTAAAAAAGGGGTCTCGCGAGAGACCCTTTTGCTTTATACAACGCCGAAGTTTTTCCACTTTCCGCCACGCCAGCGGATATAGTTGACAATGGAGCGGTAGCATTCGTCGGCGGCCATGCCTAACCAAATTCCTGCAAGGCCCAGTTCTAAAGTGAAGCCGAGGAATAGTGCGGTTCCCAGGCCGCAAGTCCACATCATGGCGGTGCCTACGATGGCGGGGAACTTGGAGTCTCCTGAAGCACGGAGCGCTGAGGTTATGGTCATGTTGGCTGCCTTGAACGGCTGCAGCAGAACGTCGCACCACAGGCAGATTTTGCCCAGTCTCTGAACCTCGGGGTCGTTGGTGTAGAGGGATAGCAACTCTGTTCCGAAGAGGGCGACGATGATAGCGACGATGAGCCCGCTGGAACAACCTGCAATAAGGCTCTGGTGCAGTCGACGGTTGGCCATCTGGTAATCGTGGGCTCCTACCAGATGGGCCACCAGAATCTGGTTGCCGCTGCTGAGACCCACGCTAAGGATTACCGCCAACATGGCGAAGTTGGCACTGAAAATTCGTGCGGTCATGGACACGATTCCCAGGTGAACGATAATGGCTGTAAGGACTACCTGGAACATCTGGAAACTGACCGGCTCCACGGCTGCGGGGAAACCGATACGGATCCAATCAGGAAGGATAATACGGGAACGCTTAAAATCGGTACGTCTAATTTTATGGTGAACCTTATAGCGCAAGATGCAGAACAGGATGCCAGAGGAAATCGCCCAGGAAAGCATGGTGGCTAGTGCCACGCCCTTTACGCCCATGCAGGGAAGTCCGAAGTAACCGTTCAGGAATACGACGTTCATGGCCGCATTGGAAATGATGGTGATAATGTTTCCAAGCAAGTTCCAGGTGGTTAGACCATTGGTAGCTATGAGGGCGGTCAGTGTAGTCTGCAGGGACCTGAAGGCGAAACCGAAGGCGACTACGTGAAGGAATTCCTGGGCGTATCCGGCAGCCTCTCCGGAGAGTCCCATCCATCGGACGATGTTTCCTTCTAGGGGGATGATGATGAGCATGAAGGCGATGCCCAGCAGGATGCTCCCTATGAGGACCATGGTCTGGGTGGTGCCAGCCTGACGGGGGCGCTCTGCCCCGAGGAACTGGGAAGCGATACTTGCGCCCGCCTGGGAGAACGCGGTAATGGCCATGAATAACGCTCCTAGCAGGGGACCGAGGGCTCCTACGCCTGCCGCCGCGGTTTCAGAAGTTCTAGAGAGAAACCAACTGTCCATCATGGGCTGGAATGTGGCGATTCCAAATGTGAGGAACAGGGGCCATGATAGGCTGAGCAGGGAGCGGTCTTTGACTTGCATATAACAAACGTAGCAATGGCGTGAGGCCATTGCTAGCGGGTGAAAAGGGAATTGTGTTTACAATTGTGTAGGGACTTATTCGCCTCTGTTTCTTGCGGCGACGTCCTTGTACTTGTTGTGGTCTGCCAGGGTGCTGCTGAAGAAGTGTGTCATGGAGCCGTCGTCCTTGGCCACGAAGTAGAGGGCTTCGGTCTTTGCCGGGTTCAGGGCGGCGTAGATGGCCTTGCGTCCGGGGTTGGAGATGGGGCCGGGCATCAGTCCCTTGAACTTGCGGGTGTTGTAGGGGCTGTCGCTGTTCAACTGGCTCTTATAGATGGGACCGGTCAGATTCTTGAAGATGAACCTCACGGTGGGGTCGGCGCCCAGGGGCATGCCGATGCGGAGGCGGTTGTGGAAGACTCCTGCAATAAGGGGGCGTTCTTCGGGAATGCCGGTTTCTTCTTCTACGACGCTGGCCAGGGTAAGAACACGGTGCCAGGTTCCCAGGGTTTTCCACATGGCCTGCGGCTTGCTGAGCATTTCGTCGCGGAGTTTCAGGTTTGCGGCAACCATCTGCTTCAAAATTGTCTCTTCGTTGGCGTCCATGGCGAAGGGATAGGTGTCGGGGAGCAGGTAGCCTTCAAGAGTCTTGGCTTCGAGGCCCAGGCTTTGGGCGAACTTCGGGTCCTGGACCAACTTGTTCCAGCGGTCCTCGTCCAGGTTGGGGAATGCCTTTTTCAGGTATGCGGGAATCTCCCAGCTGGCTCGGCCTTCGGGAATGGTCACTTTTTTTACGGCGTTCTTGCCGCTTTCGATAATGGCCAGGACCTGGGGAAGGGTAAGACCTGCGGGAATTTCGAACCAACCGGCCTTGAGATTGGGCTTCTGCTTGTGGCAGATGATCTTGAATGCCAGTTCATCAGACCAGATTCCGTTCTTCTGCAGAATCTGGAAAATCTTGGTGGGGGAACTGCCCTTGGGCACTTCGATAAGGGTTAAAGTCTTGTTTTGGGCCGTTTCCTGGAGTCTAGAGTTGATGGAATAGGCTCCAAAACCGGCTGCGAGGGCCAAAATTAGGGTAAAACAAAGTAAAATCTTCTTCATACGGCAAAAATTTAAAAGAAATTATGACAAAAGGGAAAAATAAAAGGTATATTCCTATCGCATAATTGAATTTTACCCTGTTTCTGAGGAAGAATATGAAGAAGGTATTGTTGATTGCTCTTGCCCTGATGGTCGGAATGTCTTTCGCCGCAGGTAAGAAGGTGAAGTCCAAGCTTGGCGATGTTGATCTGACCAAGGAAAAGGATGGCGGCGCTGTTGTATGTACCGCTGGCTTCAACGAAGAACTGACCATCGTTAAGGATGGTGATACCGAAGTGCTCGTTAAGGGTTCTTGCGGTCAGGGTTGGGTCGCTAAGTCCAAGATCGAATACGTTGCTCAGGCTGCTGGCGATAAGTCCATGAAGCTCGAAGGCGTGGACGTGGTCGGCTGGCTCGATAACCCGTCTGCAGTGTTCGTGTTGGAAAACGATGACCTTGACTTCGACGGCGTGAACATCGACCGTGACTTCAAGGAATACCTCCAGCACACTATGGACCGCGAACAGACCGAAATGCGCAACAACGAAAACTAATTAAGGGAATTCCAAAAGCCCTTAAAAACGCCTTGCTGTAAAAAGCAGGGCTTTTTTCATTCTGGAGGCGGGGCGCAGACCCGCCCCCAGACTCCCACCCAGCCGTCAGATGATGTAGTCTTGAAAAGGGGAATTCCAAAAGCCCTTAAAAACGCCCTGCTGTAAAAAGCGGGGCTTTTTTCATTCTGGAGGCGGGGCGCAGACCCGCCCCCAGACTCCCACCCAGCCGTCAAATGATGTAGTCTTGAAAAGGGGAATTCCAAAAGCCCTTAAAAACGCCCTGCTGTAAAAAGCGGGGCTTTTTTCATTCTGGAGGCGGGGGTGTATTCCTCCGTATACGTTTTTTTTATTACGTAAACAAAATATGTATTGAGTTTTGTCCTTTGTAAATCTATAATGAGCCGGATCCTTGGGATTGGTGTATTAACAAAGGATGTTCAAATGAAAAAATTATTAGTGTCTCTCTTGGTAATGGCAGCTGCAGCCTTTGCCGGACCCGTAAGCTACTACGGAAAACTTCAGGCAAAAAATGCCGCCCTGTATTCTGCTAATACCGGAGATAAGGTTCAGTTGAAGGGTATGAGCATGTTCTGGGATACCTGGGATGTGGGCTACAACTTCTATAAGAAGAACGTTATTGACGCCCTGGTTCGCGACTGGAAAATTGAAATTATCCGTGTCGCCCATGGTACCGGCACTAATTTGAATAGCAATTGGAAGTCTCTGGACGAAACCGTCATTGACGCTGCCATCAGTAACGATATCTACGTCATTATCGACTACCATTCTCACAACGCTCAGAATGAAGTTGCAGAGGCCAAGGAATTCTTCACCCATATGGCCTCCAAATATGGTAAGTATCCTAACGTCATTTTCGAAGTGTTCAACGAACCCACCGGCGAAAAGATGTGGAACACTATCAAGAATTACGCCAATGAAATCATTCCGGTGATCCGTAAAAATGGTGGAGCTGACAATCTGGTCATTGTGGGTAACAGCCAGTACTCCGCTCATCCCGAAGAAGTTGGCGCAGGTGACATTAACGACAACAACTATGCCGTAACGTTCCATTTCTACGCTACGGAACATGGTGTTTCCGATGGTGCATACAGCGGCTACTCTAACTTCAAGAGCCGTGTCAATACCGCTCTCCAGAATGGTATGACTGTTTTTGTTACTGAATGGGGAACTACCGAAGCTAGCGGCGACGGTACCGTCAGCGAATCCAAGTCCAATGAATGGATGACCTACCTGGATAGCAAGAAGATTTCCTGGTGCAACTGGTCTGTAAGTAACAAGGGCGAAACCTCTTCCGCATTCATGAATCAGGGTAACTACACCAATCCTTCCAACTGGAGCGTAGACGGTTATTCTGCTTCTGGTAAGTATGTCTACAATCAGCTGCAGAACAACTACAAGACTGCCCCGTGGGTAAATGGTTCTACTCCGAATACCTCTTCTTCTACTGCTTCCAGCAGCGCTATGGCCGCAGGCTATACCGACTACATCGATGACTTTGAAGATGGCGACAAGTATGCCTTTACCGGTGGCGTCTGGTATGCCTACGATGACTCCAAGGACGATAACGGTGCCGGCGAATCTACCATCACCAACGATCCTGAAAAGGATGAAGATGGTGTTGACGGTTTCAAGGTTGTGGTGAAGGGTGATGACACTAAGGGCATGCTGGCTCTCAAGGGCATTAAGCTGGTTCAGGGTAAGAATCTGTATGCTCCTTATGTGGCTCTCGGCGTGAAGCTGAACAAGGACGAATCCGATTATGACTTGTCCTCCTGCAAGTCTATCAGCTACCGATACAAGGGTGCCGAACACAATTTCAAGGCTCAGTCCTCCAAGGTTGAAAACTTCAACTACCATAAGATTGCCTTCAAGGCCCAGAGTTCTTGGACAAAGGCCGAAATTTCATGGGAAGATCTGGACCAGGAAAACTGGGGCAAGGCAGAAATGGAAACTCACTTCAGCATTTCTACCGCATTGAACACCATTAACAAGCTGACCTGGGAAGTGAAGGGTATTGAAAACGCTAACAAGACCTATGACGCTCCCACCTACAACTATCTCTACATTGACGACGTCCGTTGCGACGGTCTGGCCATCAAGCCTGTTGCTGGTTCCGGCTCTACCACCGGTAATTCCTCCAGCTCTACTGTTTTGAACAATAGCTCTAGCTCTACCGTCGTTACCAACTCCTCCTCTAGCATTGTCGTTGGCAATTCCTCCTCCAGTACCGTTGTGACCAATTCCTCCTCTAGCACCGTTGAGGCTAATAGCTCCAGTGCTACCGCTGCCGGCTACAAGGTTTCCGGTAACCTGGAACAGACTGTTGCTCCGAACGGTACCTTCGCTACTGTTACTATTACCGGCGTAACTTCCTTCAGCCGCGACTGGGCTCTGTCCTTCCTGACAATTGAAGAAAAGAACGGTACCGTAACCATTTCTGGAACGGTTCCCGAATGGGCATCTTCCAAGTCTGAAACTCTGACCATCAATGGTGAAAAGGTCGTTGTCAAGTTGACCGTTGCTGCTGCGGGTGCCTCTTCTAGCTCTGCTGTCCAGAACGGTTCCTCCAGCTCTGCAACAGCAGGAAGCAGCGCAACTGTTGCTACCCCCGCAGGCGTAGTGGATGACTTCGAAGATGGCGACAACCAGGCTTACACTGGTGGCTACTGGTTCGCTTACAACGATAAGGGCGACAAGGGCGCATCTACCTTCGCTAACGAAGAAGACGCTGAAAATGGTGGCTATGTGGTAATTTTCCCGGCAACCAACGGTTCCACCACTATGGCTGGCCTTAAGGATGTCGTTCTGGATCAGGGTGATAACAAGTATGATCCTTATGTGGCTCTCGGTTTGAACCTGGGCGAAGAAGATGAAGCCTACGATCTTTCCAGCTGCACCGAAATTTCTTACGACTACATCGGTTCCGCTCATAACTTCAAGGCTGTCCTCAAGGGTGATGGCACGGGCGCTCTGACTGATTATGACCGCCATATGGTTGCTATGAAGGCTTCTACCTCCTGGACTACTGCCAAGATCGCCTGGTCTGACCTGGAACAGGATGGCTGGGGTGCTGAAGTGGTTCTGGATAAGTCTCTGGTTTCTGCTTTCCACTGGGAAATCAAGGCTGAAGTTGAACCCAACTACCTCTATGTGGATAACTTCAAGTGCGATGGTCTCAAGATTGTTCCGCCGGCAAGCAGCGATAGCAAGGATCCCGGCTCTTCTGCTTCTACCGTCGCTCTGAATACCGTTGTTGCTAACCCGCTGTCTGTGGCTCTCCATGGCCGTACCCTCCAGATTGGTGGTGCTGACCTTGTGAATGTTGATGTGTTCGATATGCAGGGTCGCCCCATGATGAGTCTCCGCAACGTCAATAGCGATGTTGCCCTGGAAACTCTGGCTGGCGGTAGCTACATCGTACGCGTCCGTGCTGGCTCTGCCAACATGACCAAGCGCATCATGCTGAAGTAATCTTCATTCCCTAAATTTGTTAGACGAAGTGTCCGCTAGAAATAGCGGGCATTTTTGTATATTTGGCCTCATGAAATTTACGAAAGGTGTAAAAGACGGACTTCCCATTGGAATTGGATATTTTGCCGTATCCTTTTCTTTTGGCATTGCCGGGTCCAAATTATTGACTTGGCCTCTGGTCACCTTGATCTCCATGACTAACTTGACTTCTGCAGGGCAGTTTGCCGGTTTGCAGATTATGGCTGATGCGGCAGGCACATTCATCGAAATGGCTATTGCGACTTTCTTTATCAATCTGCGTTACAGCCTGATGGCCATTTCCCTTTCCCAGAAGGTGGCGCCTAGTTTCGGTACTGGAAAGCGATTGTTCCTGGCCATGGGTATTACCGACGAAATTTATGCCGTTTCCATGGTACAGAAGGAACCGGTCACCCCGATTTACTTTTTGGGCCTGGCCACCTTGCCTTATATAGGTTGGTCCCTGGGAACTTTGTCTGGTGCCATATGTGGCGAAATTTTACCGGCTATTGTGACTAATGCCCTGGGGGTTGCACTGTATGGTATGTTCATTGCCATCGTGGTTCCCCAGATGAAGGCACATAAGCCGACGATGCTTGCTGTGGCTATCGCGATAGGCTGTAGTCTCGCCTTTAAGTTTGTGCCGGCCCTAAGCGGTGTTACCGTGGGCTTTGCCATTATCATCTGCGCCTTGATCGCTTCCCTGATTTGCGCGGCTCTTTTCCCTGTCAAGGATGAGGAGGCTGAAACATGAACTTGAAGCTGTACTTTATGTATCTGGCGGTGATGGCTGTGGTGACGTACCTTTTGCGCGCCGTTCCCTTTGTGCTGCTGAAGTCAAAATTGAAGAGCCCGTTCTGGCGTTCCTTTTTGGCTTATGTGCCTTACACGGTTCTTGCGGCCATGACTGTCCCTGCCATATTCTATTCAACCGATAGCAAACTTTCTGGCGCCTGCGCTCTTGTGGCTGCCGTGGTGGCTTCCTTGTTTGGCGCGGGTCTTGTTGGCGTTGCCGTGGTGGCTTGTGTTACGGTTCTTGGTGTAGACGGCCTTTTATTGTTTTTATAAAGTTTGCGGTACACTTCTAACTTTACCCCATAAATCGAAAATTAACTGTCCGTAAAAAAATGACTTCTGAACAGTGGGAAAAGATTCGCGAAATTTGCGATAAACTATCAAAGGTGACTTACGAGAACCTGACGAAGATTATCCGTCTTGAACAGACGGGAAGTTCGTCTGCCGCCCAGAAACTGGACGATAGTTTTCAGAACGATGTGGACGCCTGGATGGGTGGCGGCACCTGCTTTAGCATGACTTGGCACCTGTATCAGGTTTTTGTGGATATGGGTTTTAAGCCTCGCCTGGTCATGGGCCATAAACGTAAGGAACGGAATATCCATTGCGCGTTGATTCTGCCCGACAATACGTCGTCTCCATTGGCTCCTGCAACGGAATATCTTTTTGATCCGGGGTACTTGATTTTTGATCCGCTGCCGATTCCCCAGCCGCCTCCCTTTGGAACGGGAACTGCGTTCTTTCCGCTGGTTCCTAACTGCGTCCGTCTGGACCGTCCTTCTGCCGACGCCATGTCCCTTTGGACTGGGGGTGCGGGCGCTCCCATGAAATTGCGTTTTGACTATCCGGTGGAGGGCGTTTCTGTAGAGGAATTTAAGCAGCACTGGAATGGAAGTTTTTATAGGGAAATGATGACTTATCCGGTGCTGAACCGCCTAGACCGCGAACGGGGCGTGCAGTACTATTACCAGAAGGGAAATCTGGTAACCCGAGATGCCAATGGCTCCCGTATGGAACGGATTGAGGTGCCCGATCGCGTGGAAACTTTGAGCCGGGTGTTCGATCTTAAGCCGGAATTGATTGAAAGGGCTCTGCATATCCTCGAAAAATAAAAGGATGTGAGGGGGATGTTTTTTGAATAGGTCTTTGAGGCTTATTATAATTTTCTTATATTCTCGCAAACTCTATAGGAGGAATCATGAAGAAGTTTGCGATTGTTTTGCTGTCCGCCCTGTCTATGGCCCTTGTGGCTTGCGGACCTTCTAAGTTGGAAATTCAGGAAATGGCTGTCCAGAGTGACGTGGTTGTCGAAGTCCGTCAGGTCCTGAACGATTCCATTAGCCTTTTTGTTGGCAATACGCTGTACTTGAACGCCAAGCAGATGGTTTCTGACGAAATGTATCCGCTGCTGGTGAGCATGCGTGATCCCGCTGAACTGGAAAAGCCTACCGCAACAGATATCCTGAATAGCGACGAAGACTTGCTGAACTACCTGCGTAGGGTTTCTCCTCAGATGGTAGCTGTGGGTTTGGTCATTGGCGAAACCGCTGCCAATGAAATCGGCTTCGAGGAGTCCGATGTGGTGACCCGATTGACTGCCGTATTCCGGAAGATGGGTGGCGGTACTTTGGTTCTGTTCCACGAAAAGGGTGGCGAACTGACCGACGCCAAGAAAATTTTTTAATAATGATGGGAGTCAACTGGGGACAGTTGACTTTTAATTTTAAGGAGAAGATATGAAGCGACTGATGGCCCTGCTGGGAATTTGCTTTGCTTCCGCCTTTGCCCAGGGAAACTGGGATTCTGCTGATGTTGGATGGGATGATGAGCCCGCCGCTCCTGCAACGGGTGCCGTTGCCGATGGGAATGCTGCTCCCGCTGAAGCGTTGCCTGCGCCTGTGGCGGTTCAGGAGGATGAAATTCCGCCTGTGCCTCCCTCACCTCAGGATCACGGTTTTGTAGAAATTGCGGAACCGGCTGCTCCTAGTCAGGCAGCTCCCGCCCCGGCTTCCTCTGCCGAATCTAAAACTGCGGCCGCTCCTGCCACTGCCGCTCCTGCTGCGGCTCAGCAAGAAGGACTGCAATGGACTTTTACTGGGAATGCAAATGCTGCGGCACCTGCTGCCGTTCCTGCTGCACAGGATGGCGATAGCTTTGTTCCTTTTGGTTCACAACCTGCGGTCAACTCCACTTCGTCTGTTCCCGCAAATGATGACCGCAAGAAATTCTTCGCGGGTGTATTTGCTGCTGGAACCTATAACGATTTCTACGACACAAAGCTTGGATTCGGTTCCCTCGGTAAGAGTGCTTCGGGCTATTCCATCAAGACTTCCGGGGCCGATGATATTCTGGGCAATTTCTGGGGTCTTGGCTATAATGCCGGCCTTAGCGTGCTGTACATGCCCAGTGAATTTGCCGGTGTCCATGTGGAAGTGGGCGGGGCTTATCGTTATGCAAGCAGTGAAGCGGACATATCTGTGATTCTTACTTGGGATGATTCTGATCGACTTCCCGAAAAGTCAGACATGACCATTGAATATTACGTCAAGCAGCTTCGTATCGATGTGCCGGTATTGGCTCGTTTCGCCTTGCCGAATGTGGCTTTCCTGGAAGTGGGCCCCCAGGCGTCTTTCGCCCTTTATTCCAAGAGTAAGACTGTTATCGAAGATGATTTCGGAAAGCAGACTTTCCGCGAACATGACGTGAGCGACGTGTTTGAAATGGATGCAGTCATTGGTGTCGGTTCCACGAAGTACATCGGTACAAAGGCCCTTGACATGAGCTTGCGTTTTGTTATGGGTATCACTGCCTTAAACGATGCTGATGATGCGCCCAAGACTTGGCAGGGACAGTTTAATTTAACCTTCTGGTTCTTGTAATAGGAGGGTGACATGAAGAAGTTTATTAAAAGTTTGCTGAGTGTCGCTGCGATTTTTGCTTGCTCCGAAAGTGCTTTCGCCACATGTTCTGGAACAATTCATTTTCAGAAACCGGCTGAATGGTCTGGCGCAATGGATGTCGTCATTTTGAACAAGACTTTTGCCATTACAGAAGACATGTTCAATTCGGCTACCGGTTTTTATGATATTAAGGTAAATCAAAGCGTGTATTCGAGCCCTGAGGAAAAGTTTGGTATCCAGCATATGGTTAAGGTCAATTCGGGATCTTCTGCTTATGGCCGTACTGAACTGTATTATGTTCTTGCGTCTAAATGGAACGGCTACGAATCTATGTATTCTATGCTTATTCCTAGCCATCTTGATATTCCCTGTCCGACAGATGACGGCGATGTCTATGTGATGGAAAATCCCAAGAAGCCTGGATCTACTTTGATTTCTTCCCAAAAGCCTGATATCAAGTACTTCTATGTCCTTGTACCCGACGATGAAGAGTGGAAGGCTTCCGTTCCCATGTATTCCGGTGATGGTACCTATAAAAACCGCCAGTATCTGAAGGTCGCTCCCGATATGTGCGGCTGGTATTACGCAGTGTGGATGGATGAAGAACTGCCTGAAAATCTGATTTTCTTCAAGGCTGAAGATGAATCTCTTGATGATGCAATTGGTATTGATGGATGGGGCGCTTCTAAGTTGACTCCTATCGCTTCTGCCGCATTGTATGAAGGCTATGGCGTTGACGAACTGTTCTTTATTGCTGATCCGGGCGAATCCCCCGATGGCAAGGTGATTTCCTTGAATGATCCTGAAATTGAGGGTAACTGTACCTATTCCATGGCGGCTGTTCTCTATGATACCGATGCATCTCTCCATGGTTCCTTTACCTGTGATGCCTATCCTGCTGTGGCTTCTAACGGTTGCTATGTGGCTTCTGCTCCCTATGGTTTCCCGGGTGGCGGTGCTGCAAATACTGTTCCCTGTATCGGTGTGACCAAGGGTATCGTCAATGAAAATCTGGATCCTGTTACCAAGAAGCCGACTTATAATCCTGCCAGTGGCTGTTTCCCCAGTAAGGAAGCCTTTGACGTGATGTTCCGCGAGACTCCGGGCGTTAATTCCGTGCATTGTCGCGATGTGCCCTTTTCTCAGACAGCAGACGGCAAGTGGGAATATGACAGTCAGAATGAACCTACTGGCGCATTTACCATTTTGAATGACCTTCAGGATTCTGTTGCTGCCGGGGTATGTACTGGTACCTGCGCCACTGCCGCTACACTCCGTAACGTACTCGGAAATGTGAGATATGGTGCTGGTTCGCTGAGCTATGTTTCTAGCGCTGCAATTTCGTTGTTGGGTAAAGTGGAAAACTGGGCCGACATCGAACCTACGACGGGGCTTCCGTATATTGACCTGTACCCCACGGCTTCTGGTGAGTTTGATTCGGGAACGAATCCTGACGTGTACGACAATCTGTCTTGGGATTTGCGCATAAAGAGCAAGGGAAATCAGCACTTCTGCTTTGAGTCTCATGCCCACTTCGTTTATCGCCCCGGTATGCAGTTCTCCTTCCGCGGCGATGATGATATCTGGGTGTTCATCGACAACAGACTCGCTGTTGACTTGGGCGGAACCCATATGGCTGCTCCTGGTTATGTAAACCTGGATGAATTTAAGGGGGCTCAGGGTAATCTCGTTGCTGGAAAAACTTACGATATCGACATCTTCTTCTGTGACCGTCGAACCGATATGAGTAACATCCGTATCAGTACCAATATGTATCTTCAGCAGAAGAAGAGCCTAACGGTGAGCAAGAAAAAAACTGCCAGCGGAACTTACACTTATGGTGTATGCTATAGCGTAAACAATGGCGGATCCTGCGCAGCTGCCCTGAATGGTAGTGAGAACGTAGAAACTTGCGGTAATGAACTTGCTTCCCTGGGATTGACTCCGTCTTATTATCTAGTAAGCGGAGGAACCCTGGATAAGTCTACCGCAAAGATGTTGACTGCCGGTGAAGTGAACGTGGGTGGCATTGATCTGACTGATCCCTCGGTACCTATGATCTATTATGACAAGATGAAGCTGGCTCCCGGCCGTTGGAGCATCTTTATTGAAATCAATAAATCTACAAAGAAGATCATGACCTTTACCATTGATGAAAATGGAACCTTCGAAGAAGAAATCAGCAGCTCCGATAGTGGTTCCAACGGAGGCGAATTGGACGGCTCTTCTAACAGCAATGGCGGTTCCGAAGAAAATCCTGTTGCCGGTTCATCTGCTTCTGCTACCGAAGATGGTAAGAATCCTGAAGGAGCAGAAAACGGTAACGGCAATGTCGATCCTTCCAGCTCCAGTTCTAAGGAAAATGGAAAGAATGACAGCAGTGATGAAAAGGATGATGAAGACCGCAATTATGCTGAACCTACATTCCGCGTAAAGATGGTTGCTCCCTTTACTTTCGTGATTGTCTTTAACGAAGAGATCGCATCTCAGCCCAAATCCTACGAGGTGATGGATATGCTTGGATCTGTTGTAGCTTCTGGGACCGTTTCAACGAGCGAGACTAAGGTGGTTGCTCCTAGCAAGGGTACCTTCGTCGTCCGTTCCGGCCGTCACCATGAAATTGTGAAGTTCAAGTAAAGACAATCTAACGGTTTAGATAAACATTAAGCCAGCGCAAAGGCGCTGGCTTTTTGTATGTCTATTGATAAACGTTTAATTAGTTCAATGGATTGCTGGTTAAACCATTCGCTTCCATTCCTTACGGAGCATATACAAACCGATAAATGCGGTTCCCACGTCGGCTACGGGCTGGGCGCAGAAAACTCCGGTTAGGCCGAAGAACAGCGGGAGGATCATCAAGAAGGGGATGAACAGGATCAGCTGACGGCAAGCGTTTAGGAACATAGACTTGCCTGCCTTTCCGGTTCCCTGGAAAAAGCTACCTGCAATCATACCGCACGGGACCATGAAAATTGTGCAGGTGAACAGGCGCAATGCCTTGGCAGCCACTTCCTGCATTCTCAGGTCACCTGGGGCGAAGGGGGCTACGAAGGCGGGGGCCTGCCACTGGACCAAAGCCCATGCCAGAACCATGAAAATCATGGCGTAAAGGTAGGCAAACTTGACCACGCTCTTGACTCGGGTGTAGAGCTTGGCTCCGTAATTGTACCCCACGATGGGCTGGGTTCCGTTTACAAAACCAAGCAGGGGCAGCACGATAATAGAGACGATGCTGTTCAGGATGCCGAAAGCGGAAATGGCCATGTCGCCGCCGGACATGGTGGAGGTGGCTTCAATGCTCTTGTTTCCGTAGGTAGTCAGGCTCCAGGCGAGAATTGCGTTCATGAGGCTGTTGCAAATCTGCATTACAGAAGGAGGCAGGCCCAGAATGTAGATCTTGCGCACAAAGGGGGCGCGCAACTTCATGTAGCGGCGATTGATCTTCACCGGCGTACTCTTTTTCAGGAAGAACTGGGTGATGAGAATGCTGCTGACCAGCTGGGAGCAGATGGTTGCCCAGGCGGCGCCCTCGATTCCCCAGTGGAGGCGCATGATAAAGATGTAGTCCAGTGCCACATTAGTGAAGGCGCCGATAATTTCGCGGAACATGGCTGTCTTGGGGTGACCCATAGAACGGATGAAGTGGTTCATGCCCGGGGCCACGGTCTGGAAAACTGCACCCAGCAAGATGATGCGCATGTAGCTGCTGGCTACGGGGAGGGTCTGGTCGCTGGCGCCGAACAGCCTGAGGAGGGATTCCATGAAGATTTCGCCAAAGGCGAAGGCTCCCACTGCCATTATAATAAGCAGCACAAAGGAGTTGTTCAGGATGATGGCTGCCTGCTGGTACTTCTTTTCGCCCAGACGGATCGAGAAAAGGGTGTTGCCGCCTACGCCCACGATCATGGACATGGCCATAATGAATAGGGCGATGGGGAAGCAGAGCGTGATGCCTGCGATGCCCAGGCTGCCCACGCCCTGACCTACGAAAAAACGGTCCACTATATTATATAGTGCATTGACCACCATACTGATGATGGCGGGAACGGAAAACTGCAAAACCAGCTTGGGAATGCTGGCTGTTCCGAAGGAATTCAGTCTTTCTGAGTGTATTTTTGTCATTTCGGGAGCGCAATTTAGAAAAAGGCTCCCTGTAAGGCAAGATTTGGAGGGCTTTACTCGGAAACCACCTGATTTCTGCCGTTTTCCTTGGCGATATAGAGAAGTTTATCGCTTGAGGCTATCAGATCTTCCATTTTACCGATTTGCTCTCCCTGTCTGCTTGACAAACCTAGGGAGATTGTCACGGGAACAATCGTGTCTTTCCAGGAAAAATGGTGACGCTCGATGGCAGAACGGAAACGTTCGGCACTTTTCTTTGCGTCTTCGACACCTACGCCAGAGAGTAACAGCACGAATTCTTCACCGCCGTAGCGGGCAAGAAGGTCGGATTCTCGCTTTTCATCCTTGATGATGGCGGCCACTTCCTTGAGAATGGCGTCTCCGCACTGGTGTCCCCAGGTGTCGTTGACCTTCTTGAAGTGGTCGATGTCCAGCATGATGCAGTGGACGTAATAGTTATTGCGGCGGGCCAGGGCCAGTTCTCCCAGGCTGCGGTCCATGAAGGTTCTGCGGTTGTTGATCTGTGTCAGGGGGTCCTTCGTGGCGGCTTCATACAGTTTTTGGTCAAAAGCTTCTTCGGTGGGGTCCTTATAATCGACCTTCAGCACCATTTTTCCGATTTGCAGTCTATTGTCGGATTCCAGCTTGCAGGTGGTGACCGGATTGCCGTCTACATAGGTTCCGTTGGTGCTGCCCATGTCGGAAACAGTAACGAAGCGGCCGTCAAAGTAAAGTTGACAGTGCTTACGGCTGACCAGTTCATCGTCCAGTCGAACGTTTGCGTCGGTTCCGCGGCCAAGGACTGTTATTCCCTTGGACAGGGGGATCTGCTTAAAGTGGGTGGGCGGGTACAGGACTATCAGGTGGGGGCGCATTTCCGCTGTGGGAAACTTGATCGTGTTGCCAGCGGTGGCGATTGTCTGGTCCATATCCTGCATAAATCTCTCCTGGAATTCCGTATGAAAATCTAACAATTTATGAGAGGGTTTGCTCAAAAAAGCAACTAAAAATGAAATGTAAAATTTTGTTATCGCGATTTTGCGTGATGTATGCACGAATATGCGACATATCCACCATTTGTATACAGAACGTACCGCTTTTTTTACTTAAATTTCAAAAAATGAGTGGCATTCTGCGCTAGAAAAGGATAAATTTCAAGCCGGTGTGGCATTTCGGAATGGCCGGTCTTTCCGTTATGCCAAAGAATGTTGGAAGGAAAACCATTGATGGATAATAATACTATGAAGAACAAGAAGAATACTCTCCTCGCGGGAGCCTTTAAGTGGATTCTGGGTACATGTATGGTGCTCATGGGAGTGCAGAGCGCCTGGTCTAGCTGTTCCGGTACGCTGCATTTTCAGCCGCCTCTGGAATGGGGCGCTAATAATGCCCCGACAGTGACTTTCTACACTGCTATGAATAACAAGCAGAAGGTTACGTCTGTAATGACCTACAATGCAACGACTGGTTATTACGAATATGACCTTTCCAAGATCGGTGGTGAAGCCTACGACTCCACGTTCACCGTGTATACGATGATGTCGGATTCTACGATCCGCTATATTACGACGGCCAAGTGGAATGGTATCCCGAAGGATAATGCCAAGGATCCCAACTATCCCATGAACAACCGTGACTTCGCCTGCCCCAACAGCAAGGGTGATGTCTACATTCTTGAAAACCCCAAGCAGGCCGGCAAGACTCTTATCTCTTACGGTAAAAAGCCCAACATCAAGTACTTCTACATCTTGGTTCCGGACGATGAAGAATGGAAGGCCTCCGTTCCCATGTATTCTGACAATGGAACCTACGCTGGTGGTAAGCCCTTCAAGGTTGACCCCACCATGTGCGGATGGTACTACGCTGTGTGGATGGACGAAGATCTTCCCACTTCTTTTGTTCTCTTTAAGGATTCCGACGAAATGTTGGCCGACGCAATCGGTGTCAACGGTTGGAACAACACTCTTGAAGCCATTGACGTTGAAGCATTCTTCGATGCATACGGTGTAGATAGACTTTACTTTATTGCTGACCCGGATGAAGCTCCGGATGGCAAGCTCTTCTCTGTAGTTGACCCTGAAATCGAAGGTAACTGCTCCTATACTTTGGCTGCAATCCTTTATGATACCGATGCCGCCCTCCATGGCGCATTCACTTGCGATGCTTATCCTGCTGTGGCTTCTAACGGTTGCTATGTGGCTTCTGCTCCCTATGGTTTCCCGGGTGGCGGTGCTGCAAATACTGTTCCCTGTATCGGTGTGACCAAGGGTATCGTTGGTGACTTCCTGGATCCTCTGACCAAGAAGCCGACTTACAATGCTGCTTCTGGTTGCTTTGTAAGTCAGGAAGCTTTTGACGTGATGTTCCGCGAAACTCCCAATGTCAATGCTATGCATTGCCGCGACGTGCTCTTTACCCAGTCTTCTGACGGTATGTGGGAATACGATAGCTATAACGAACCCACCGGTGCATTTACCATTTTGAATGACCTTAAGGACTCCGTTACTCTCGGTACTTGTGTTGGTACTTGCGCTACTGCTGCTGCTACTCGTAAGGGTTTGGGCAACGTCAGATACGGTGTCGGTACTCCGGCTAAGGTTTCCGCTGCAGCTAAGGCTCAGCTGGGTGTCGTGGCCGACTGGTCTGACCTGGAACCCAAGAGCGGTCTCCCCTATATCGACCTTTATCCTGTGGCTGCCGGCGAATTCGACTCCGGTACCAATCCCGACGTTTATGACAACACTTCCTGGGATGCCCGTATTTCTGGCATGAACAACCAGATGTTCTGCTTCGAGTCTCACGCACACTTCGTTTACCGTCCGGGTATGCAGTTCTCCTTCCGCGGTGACGATGACATTTGGGTCTATATCGATAACAAGTTGGCAGTGGACCTGGGTGGTACCCACCTTGCCGCTCCTGGTTACGTGAACCTGGATGAATTTACTGGTGCTCAGGGTGCTCTCGTTGCTAACAAGACCTATGACATTGACATCTTCTTCTGCGACCGCCGTACTGATATGAGTAACGTTCGTATCAAGACCAATATGTACATCCAGCAGAAGACTGCCCTTACCAAGGAAAAGACTGAAAACTACACTCCCAAGAATCCTGAATACCAGATGTGCTATACTCAGACTGGTGAAGGTTCTTGTGCTGCTGCAGTTTCTGGTGACGATAAGGCCATCGAATGCTGCGGTGCTGACTTCGTTAATAAGTCTGAATGTACGAGCTTCAAGTTCCAGTACTATCTGGTCGCTGGTACCAAGTTCCCTTCCGATCTCTCTTCTGCACAGCTTCTGGCCAATGACGCTTCTATTCCGGGTATTGACCTGTCTAACCCGGCTGTGCCCAAGTTCACCTACGAACAGATTGCTCTGCCGCCGGGAACCTGGACTGTCTGGGCCTATATCGATGGCGACAAGAACAAGGTTTATACTTACAAGTCTCAGGGTGAAGTGGAAGTTGTCTTCAATAACGCTACCGCCCTGGATACTACCGAAGCAGAAAACCCCTGTACAAAGGCAACCTGTGGCTTCATGGGTGTTGAAAAGTCCAAGTACGAAGTGGTTGACTTCGCTATGGGTAGCGATTTGGTCCCGGTTTATATTTCTGCAATCCAGGTATCCTCTGATTCCGTGCTGATCAAGCCCAATGACGCAAGAAGCGTTAGCTACACCTTGAAGTCTACTACTGATCGCGCTGATGGAAAGAACTACCTGCAGTACTTCGTTAAGGAAGCAGATGGCTCCTTTACCCCCATTGATCCGGGTGCTGCTCGCAGCTTTGGCCCCGATGGTGGTATTGATACCGTCTATGTCACTGTTGACCTTGGTGATATGAATTACTCCATGGAAACCTACAAGATTTCTACCGCATCTGGTAAGCAGGCTCTGTCTCTGACCTTCTACCTGCCGCAGCTTGCCTTCGTAGATTCCAGGGATTCCAACTGGAAGGAAATTACTGGTGATGATCCCGCCGCTCCTGGTTTCGAAGAACGTTGGACTGATACCGATCAGGACTTCAACATGGTTATTCTGAAGCCCTCCAAGCAGGCCGATGGTTCCTTTGCCTACTACAAGTGCGACGATTGTAACGTTGGCTTGACTATGGCTGCCGGCGTGGCATCTGAAGGTCTTGTACTTTCTGCATCTGAACCCTTCGAAAATGGCTTTGCAAGAGTGCAGATCCGTTGCAGCGGTAATGAATGTAAGACCTATCGTTATGATGCTGAAAATCCTGCTAACAGCAACCCGGCCAGAATCTCCATTTCTGGTAACGGTAGCGATGCTATCATGGCTCACTACCACCCGATTTACTTCCGTGAACCGCCGGTACCTGTGCCGCAGTTTGCTGATATCTTCGACGTAAAGGGTGCTCCTGTTGAAGCTATGAAGATTTATAGCGACTATGTTGCTAGCGAATATCTGGACGGTGTGGGTGACTCTATCGCCATCTACTTCAACCGCAATATTCATAAGGACTCTCTGCCGGAACAGATCTGCATCTTGTGGGATTCTGTTGCTGCGGATACGATTTATCCCTTCAAGGACGGTATGTCTACCCTTAAGGCTGACTCCGTTAAGTACTGCAATGTTATCGTCAATAAGACTCAGTATTCCTGCTTGAATCTCGATGCTGCTACTGGCTATTGCGACAATCGCCTCGAAGTTGGCGGCCTGACCCTTTCTAGCCGCATTAAGACTGCTGGTACCGGTAAGGTTTACTCTTATGCATCCTTCGATGATAATGGTAAGCACATCAAGCAGGGCTTTGAAGGCAACATCGTGGATCGTATCGCTCCTGTACCTATCGAAGCAATCGTGATTTCCCAGAAGAATAAGGATGGTGAACTGAGTGGTTACGACAACTTGACCGTGATTCTCTCTGAACCGGTGACCTTGCTGGATCCGACCAACACTACTTCCTTCGACTTCTACCTGAATTCTGCAACTAGCCTTGACTCTGTTGCCAAGTTCGCTTCTGCAACTGGTCCGACTGGTACTGTGGTGACCTCTTCTATCGTTCCTGTTCCTAGTTCTCGTGAAGATGGCTACGGCAAGATTGACGTGATTTACAAGACGTCTAGTAACGCTCTGTCTCCCCATGCTGGTGACTACCTGCGTCTGGGCGGCGACCTGACTAAGCTTATCTGGCGCGATAACATGGATTCCACCGCTTACGGTGCAAATGAAATGCGTACTTCCTTTGACGTAGATTACCACTGGAACTCTCCCACTGGTTACAACGAAACCAAGCGTCTGCCCTCTCGTTGGGTGCTGGTTACCGGTGACGCCGAAGTGGGTGTTTACGATGTGAACTTCGCCTACACTGGCAATGCTGCTGAATGTCTCCTTGATTCTTGCGCAAGCCCGATTACCGC
Organism: Fibrobacter sp. UWH9; assembly: GCF_900129715.1. Taxonomy (NCBI): domain Bacteria; kingdom Pseudomonadati; phylum Fibrobacterota; class Fibrobacteria; order Fibrobacterales; family Fibrobacteraceae; genus Fibrobacter; species Fibrobacter sp. UWH9. The sequence goes on from NZ_FQWP01000001.1 coordinate 33,470, forward strand.
GATCCCTGTCTCTTCTCTGGACGGAAACGAACAGGTCATCAAGAGCAAGTGGGGTATCCCGGGTCACTTGGTCAAGTCTGATATGAAGGCTCTGTACGACAAGAAGAAGGTTGCTAACGAAGACGTTGATATGAGTGACTTCTACTTCTACTACAAGGTTGAATACTTCACCAACCTGGGTGCTTATGTGGCAAGTTCCTCTGCAAAGATCTACTGCGATGACGATCTGAACTTCCAGCACAACAAGAAGTACTTCTTCGGTGGTGCTGGCAAGAACTGTACTACTCATGGCACCAACTACTACATCGGTTGGAACATGACCTCTGATAAAGGTCGCTTGGTTGGTACTGGTGCATACATCACCAAGATCGATACCTACGTCAGAATCAACGGTTCTAAGGAAAACCGCAAGGACAAGACTTCCATGTTCGGTATCAAGAAGTCTAAGAATGCATATCCCATTGATCGCACATGGGAAGACTTCAAGAAGAACAACTAAGTCTTGATAACAAGTGCTTTAAAAAGGGGCGGATTTATCCGCTCCTTTTTTATTATATTTTCTCCATGCGAAAAATTTTAGCTGTTGTATCGCTTTTTGCTCTGGGTGTTTCTGCTGCGTTTGCTGCCGAACCCACTGATCTGGATTCCCTTTTCAGGGGCCATGAATATAAGCCTGTATTGAATGCGTCCCTCAGAGATTCTGCTGATTCCCAGCAGAGTGCCGCCGTGGTTAAGGCAAATACCAAGTCCGGCAAGTCTGACGGTTACTATATGCTGCAGTTCGAAGCTGTTGCTGACTTTGATGCGGCTCAGCGTCGTCGTGCCCAGCTTTCCGCTAGCACGGGTTATGCAATCCAGGTTGTATTCGATACTCCGTTCTACAAGCTTCGTGGCGGTGGATGGACTACTAAGAAAGCCGCTGAAGATAAGGCTCGCGAACTTTCTGCCTACAATATCAATGCGTTTGTAGTAAAGGTTAAGTAGAAGGGAATTGTCGGACCTTTGGGTCTGTGAAATTCCTTGCAGCAAAGATTAAAAAAGGTACTGCGGTTGTCCGCAGTACCTTTTTCTTGTATAACCGTTAGACTTTTTACACTAGCAGGCCAAGTGCCTGTTTGATAGCGTGTTCGTCCATGCTGGAGGGGAGCAGGGCTCGTTCTTCAGGACCAACAAAAACCAGGTTCCTCTCGAAGTCCGGGCGGCCGCTCCTGTTGCGGGGAACCAATTCCTGGGGCTTGAGGGAATAGTAGAAGGGGCCGGTCTTGACGAAGCGCTTTTTCTGAAGACCTTGGTTCAGTGCTTCGGTCAGTGCCTTTTGGAGTACAGGACCTGCGCGATCCACGTGATGCAGCTCCAGAATTCGCTGGATCAGGATCTCTTCGTGAATCGGTGCCTCGTGATCTACGTAGAATTTCAGCTGGGTGATAATGGCTGCAGCCGGCAGTTCAGCAATAGGCTTGTCGTGGGGCGTGCCCTCGATCTTGGGGTGTTGCACCTGGTAGGCCACCACCTGCGGTCCTTCGCTGACGGGCATTTCCAGTTCGTCTTCATCTTCCGGTTCTTCGTCGCTGGCGGGAGGCGGAGCGATACTTTGTTCAATGGCGAGCGTTGTTACCAGGTGGCTGACTTCATCCTGATTTGCCATGTACCAGAAGGGGAGCCAGAGCGCCAGGACCTTCCAGCCAGTCTGTTTCAGGATGGTAGGACGGATATAGTCGCGGTCTTCCACGGATTCACGGAAACGTTCCGTAGTGCAGTCGTCTTCGATGAGTGCTAGGAAGCGGCTAGGATTATTGGCGTCTGCCACGACCGGTCCCACAGGAATGCCTCCCTTGGTAAAGGAGTCTTCGACCTGGAAGTTTTCTTTCTTAAGGGCGTCGACGATGGAATCGTGAATGTCGGACCCTGCTGTATGAAGGTCGTTCTTTTCGGTGAAGTCCTTGGCCTGCAGGTAGGTGATCCAGTCCCAGAAGAGATTGTGCTTGGCATTGCCCTGCTTGGCGAGATCCGTTTCGGAAATGTAGACGTGGGTTTCGTGCTTTGCCAGAGTGGAACAGACGGCTATCTTGTTGTCGCCGTTGACTCCAGTAACGCCTTCGGATTCGGCGCAAACAAGGATCACGTCGCGGAAACGTCCCGCGGCTCGTTCCGGGGTCTTGACGTAATAGCGGATATCCGGATTCTGCTGTGTGAAGAATCGTGCCGTTGCGGAACCTGCCGCCACCATATTCTTGATGCATTCCTCGATTTCGTGGCAGGTCGTCTGATGGAATGCCACGATACCTAGGGTCTTGCTGGGGTTCTTTTCTGCATGGCGGATGGCTGCCTGTGCGATTGCATTCACCTTGTTCTGGACGACCTTGAGCTTGATACCGGTGAATTTTTCGCGACTGGGAACAGGCAATTGTCTGATGCCACGGCTATAGATTTTCTGGTTAGCGAAACTTACCAGGGTCGCGTCGGAATACTGGGTCGAGAACCACAGTTCGCGAGTAGAAATGCCCTGGCGAAGAGCGGCTGACAGAATGCTATCGTGGAACAGTGTCGTATGAGAAATCGGCGGTTCCTGGAAGGCGTCGTAAGTGAGCGGTTCCAGAGTGGGATAGTGGGGGTCACCCACAAGAATAATCTTGTTTGCGCTGAGCAGGGTAGGAATGGATTCTACGACAGAGACGCATTCTGCATCAAGAATGATGGCGATGTCAAAGTGTCTGTCTTCAGGCAGGCAGAAAGAATCGCTGAGACTGATGGATGTCAACCTTTCGGGCGAGGCTTGAAGAGTGTCGTGTAATTCCCTGAAGTTCGCGTTGCAGAAACGGTCCTGGATGTCTCTGTATTCCTTGCCTTTCTGGGCGTGTGCCTTGGGATTCAAGGAGAACAGTTCCGGGAAAACCTTGGTTGCGGTCTGCACCTGGGAGCCTGCCCAATGATGAGCTACGGCCTGCGGGATTTCCCGATTGGCCTTGCTGGGATCCTTTAGGAATGCTGAAAGGTTGGGACAGTTGTAGTCTGCGATTTTCTTTGTAAGGGCAGACAGTTGTAGATGGGTGTCCAAGCTATCCCAGTTCTTGTTCCAGGATTTGATTGTGCCCAACCACTTTTCAATGCTTTGGCTTTCTAGAGGTTCCTCTAGGTTCATTTCCTTGGTAATCTTGCGGATGGCTTGCTGGAGACTGCGTACGGCTTCGCAAAGATCGCCCAACTTGGGCTGTAGGTCTTTGAAGAGACTCCACTGTTCAAGAATTTGCAGGAGCAGTTCAAAACGAGGATTGTCCTTGTGCTTGTCGCGGAAGTCGTACAAGTACTGAATCTTGGTATTCAGTTCAATCCAGTTGGAACGTTCGTAGAGCCAATCTTTTCCGAGGAGGTGATTGCCCAGAACGGCTGATTCCTTGTATGCCTTCTTGTTGTCCTGCAGTTCCAGAAGGGTGTCTATCAGGTCGATAAGCTGGGCGTCGGACTGGACTTCCTTGGGGTTGCGGAGAACCTGGAGGAGCTGGCGCCTAGAAGAACGGTAACGGTCTGACAGACCCTTTAGGGTGGCCTTCTGACTTTCAACGAAGTCTTCGCGTGCGGTAAGGATGTTTTCGTCTACGGCATTGTCGGTGTAAATGTCGGACGTCTGACGGCGGTAGCGGACCCACTTGTCGCCCGCTTCGGGCAGCATGGACAATGTTTCTCTGTAGGCGTCCCAGTTGCTGGAACGGAGCTGCCATTGGTCGTAGGTGGGTGTGCTTTCGCTAAAGTTGTCTTTGAATAGTTCAAGGATATCGGAGAGACCGGCCAGGAAGATTCCTGTGGGGAACAGGCCTGCTTCCTGAAGTCGTTTGAGGATGGTATCCAGTTCACTGGCCCGTTCGGCGGCGCGGTTCAGTTCATCGGCCAGAGAGTTTTTCTGCTCTGGTGTGAGGCTAGGAACCTTGACGCCTTGGAAGGCTGTACGGGCTTCGATGCCGTTTTTCTCGAAGTATAGCTCAGTCAGCTCTGCAAGATCTTTTTTAAGGGCTTCGTACCTTTCGAAGCTAAGTTCGGGCACTCCCTGGAAAATGGTCTCCGGGAATTTCTGCTTGGGGGCTCTGGCCTTGATGAATTCCTTGAGAAGGCCCGAAAGCATGATGCCGGATGGCTGCAGGGGCTTGTTGACTGCGTCATAGTAGTCTGAAAAATCCTTGCGGGCCTTATGGAGTTCCTGGGCGACAGCATTGCGGTCAACGTTGGCGAACGTGCGGAAAGGCGGTTTCCATGTGTTCAGAAATTCCCTGGCTGTGGTTGCTCTGCGGCTGACCACAAGGACGTTCTTCCCCTGGGCGACAGAATCGGCTACGATGTTGGCGGCAACCTTCATCTTTGCGGTGCCCGGCAGCGCCTGGATTGCGTAGGCTTCTACTTCTGGATCCAGGGCGTCTATGGCAGCCTTGCTAGTATGGGAATCGATGGTATAGAGGAAGTGATGTTCACAGGGATTGAATACCTGATTGAAATCTTTTTCCTCGAAGATGGATTCCTTTACCTTAAAGCCGTCTTCTCGAAGAAGGGATGAAAGTACCGGGGCTGTGTCAATTTTCTTGTCGTTCCATCCCTGTTCAAAACGGTTTTTCAGGAGGAGTCGACCGGTGTTGAAAAATCCCAGGCAAAGACCATGACGAGTGAACTTCCAGCTCTTCATGGATGCGATGGACTTTTCGAACATGGAGAAGTACAGCAAGAGGCTGAACTGCCCATTGATGATTGCATCGCCTGCCTTGGGCAGGGGGACGGAATCCTTGAGGCGTTCCCTAAGGACTACGTTCTCAATAGGAGTCCTGTTGGAAATGTAGAGAGTCTTCTTTGTCGTGTCGACATCGAGGGGGATTAAAAGGCTTGGTGCAAGTGCGTTTCCGTCCCACTTCAGGAAGCCCAGAAGAAGGTACAGGTCCGATCTGCCGAAATCTTCGTCTTTTTCTTTAAGGACGGTGCAGACGGATTCAATGGTTTCAGCTTTCTGCTGTGCGCTAAATTTGTCGCTCACAGGGAAGAAGGAATCCAGCGGCAGCGGGCCATTGGAATTTTTCCACTTTTCGAAGAAAAGGTCGCCAGCCTCCATAATAAGAGGAGATTGGAAGTCACCCTTGGTAGAAAAGTTCAGTAAACGATCTTTTGAATCAAAAAGAGCTGCTTCTTGACGAATTTTCGATATGATTGCAGAAGGAGACACTTGAGCCATACTATGAATATAAATTTTTTCCCCCGCGTAAAAATTACGTAAACTTTATAAAGTATGGATTATTTGTTCAACTGCCGCATTTAGGGGCTGTGGGGTGGGGGTATTTTGGAAGCCTGCCTTGTAAAGTACTCGGCCAATGAGGGCTTCGGGGGTTATGCCATCTTCCTTATCTTGCCGAATACTGTGAGCTAGCTCACGTTTGGAAAGCTTCTTGCCGTTGGGATCCACGATTAGGGCATGGTGCAGGTAGAAGGGGCGCTTGTAGGCGGGCATCTGTATGCGGGTGGAACCGGCACAGACGTTGGCGATTAATTCTGAGAGGTAAATCTGACGTGCCGTGGAATTGCGGATGTCTTCGCCTCGAACGATATGGGTTATTCCTTGATGCAAATCATCGACGCAGACGGCGAATTGGTAAGTCCAGAAACCGTCGCGATCCCGGATGGGAAAGTCTCCGCATTGTTCTGACGGATTCTCGCTGAAGTCTCCGAGACGATAGTCTTTCCAGTTTATTATTTTGTTAGAAATTCTAACCCTGAGGCTATGGGGCGCAAGCCCCATCCCATTATTTTCCGGTTCCTTGTCTCCCACCTGAAGGTGGCCAAACGCCTCTCGTCTCTCTTCTAAAATTCGGCATTTCCCCTGGTAGATAATTTCTCCAGTTTCGCTTCTGGGATTTTCGGCCTCCAGCTGCTTACGGCTGCAGGTGCAGGGGTACACTAGGTCCTTCTGGGAAAGTTCTTCCAGGACTGCCTGGTAGATGTGATGACGTTCGCTCTGGATGCTTTCGCTGTGGTGCTCAAAACCGAGCCATTCCAGGTCTTCGCGGATGCCGTCGATGTAGGCTTGGCGGGCTCTTCCCTGGTCGTGATCTTCAATTCGCAGGTGGATGTGCAGGTCCCATTTCTTGGCGGCGGCCCAGACGTAAAGTGCCGAAAGCAAATGGCCTTCGTGGAGGTAGCCGGTGGGGCTTGGTGCGAAACGGATTTTTCCTGACATGGCCCAAAGTTATAAAATACTGAATCCTGAAAAATGGGCGGTCGTTTCTTTTGCTATCTTGAGGGGCAAATGGCTAATAGACATTCCAGATTTTTTTATGGTGCCGCCGGTGTTTGCGTGTCTTCCCTGGCGATTGCCCTTGGTGCCTGCGCTTCTGCTCCGGCAACTCAAAAGGCTGACGAAACGGTTCCTGTGGAATCCGCTGTTGCGACCGACGTTGCAAAGGCTGAAACGGTAGAAACGGTTGAAGTTTCTGCAAAAGAAAAACTTCCCGGGAGCTATAAGGATGTTCAGTTCCCCGAGTTCCAGTATGTGGCTCCCCATCCCAAGGATTACCGCGTAGAAATCGCCTCGGGAATCGTGGGCTATATCGTTAGCGATAGAAGTCTGCCTTTGGTTGACTTTACGGTCTACTTTGATGAATCGGATGTGCCTAGCTCCTTGAAGGATGAGGCGGCCAGTTCCATGGTGGGTTCCATGCTTCGCCGTGGTGGCGGTGGTGGAATAACTCCCCATGCCCTGGATGATTCCCTGGAATTCATTAGTGCTGGTCTCAGTTCCTCTGTTGGAACTTTCAGCTCCATGTTCGATATCAACTGCCTGTCCAAGGATTTTCCGGGCATGATGAATATGGCCCGTCAGGTTCTTACGGCTCCCGCCTTTGATGGGGAACAGCTTGAAATTATAAAGGCTAACTATGTGACTGCCTACGACCGTCGATACGATACCCCGGCTAAGGTTCTGTCTGCCTTGAAGAGCAAGGTTAATTATGCCCCCAACGCAAGACTTTGGGATGCCAACGCCGAGGAATACAAGGCTGTCACTCCTGCCGATGTGAAGCGTCTGGCAGAAGGTGTCTACTCTTCGAAGAAAATCATTTTCGCCTTGTCTGGCGATGTGGATAAGGATTCTGCAATTGTTGCCCTAAAGGAATTCTTTGCGAACTGGAAGGTGGATTCTGCCAAGGTAGCTCGCCCGAAGCCTGAACCGCTGACCTTCCTGAACAAGCCTGGAATTTACGTGGTGGACAAGGATATTACCCAGGCCAATATTTCCATGAACCAGCCTTTTGTAAAGCGTCCTCATGCGGATTACTATCCGGCTGCAGTGGCCAGTTTCATCTTGGGCGGCGGAAGCTTTACTAGCCGTCTTATGAATCGAGTCCGCAGTGATGAAGGTCTTGCCTACAGTGTCTATAGTTCCGTCGGTAATGATTATCGCGATACGGCCATGACCACCATCGCCTTGCAGACCAAGGTGGAATCGGTGGACTTTGCCATGAAATTGATTTTTGAAGAAGTGGAAAAGCTGGCCAAGGAAGGTCCTACCGAAGAAGAATTAGCCCAGGCCAAGAAGTCCCTGATCGAAAGCCTGCCCAGCCTGTTTGACAGCCCTTCTTCTACGGCAATCATTTTTGCCAAGGGCGAACTGCTTGGAAAGTCCTTTGACCATTATCTGGATTATGTCAAGGAAATCAACGCTGTGACTCCGGAACAGGTAAAGGCCATGGTGGCAAAGTACTTTGACAGGTCCAAGATGACTGTTTCCATTGTGGCTCCTGTGGCAAAACTTGAATCGATTAAACCTTTTACCGTTGTCCCCCTGGATAGCCTGGAATTTCGTAACTAGTGATAGCCGGTTTCTTTAAAATTGCTGGTTTTGTGCTGCTTGTCCTTGGACTTGCGTTGCCGGCGTTTGCCCAGGATTCTGGAACGACGAATTCTGCGGCTTCTTTTGTTACCGCGATCTCGGCAGATTCCCTGAAGAAAATCGGTAAACATGAATTCCTGAAGAAAAAACTCGGGAATGAAGATGACCTTCGTTCTCTTTGCTCGGGGCTCAAGGCCTGCCTGAATGTGGATTTTGAAGGTTGTTTCGAAGAAGACTTGAAACCATGGCCTAAGGTGAAGTACAACGATGAATTCTGCGCTCCCTACAAGGAAATTGTAAGTCGTGGTTTCAACCCTGATCCCAAGCAGCCTATGGTGCATGAGGTTTTCGCTCGCCTAGGACGCAAGTATCGTGCGATTTACGTGAACGAGGGGACCCTTCCGCTAAATGAAGATGTGATCAGCTACCTCTTTGACAATATGCCTTTTACAGCACAGCTGATTAACGCTTACCTGGATGAAAACTACACCCTCGAGTATACTCATCGGAATCGTCGGTTCTTTAATGGCAGCAATGGCCGCAGCCTTTCTGGAGAATTCTACTGGGCCTTGCAGGATAGTGCCGGTACTAAGCTGGGCTTGCGCAACTTGTTCTTCGGATACGGACATGCCAAGGTCTTGAAATGGTCCCTGCATGGTACTGCAATTGCCTATTTGGACATGGATCCCGTTTCGAGGACGAAACTTAAGTACAAATTAACGGCTATTGTGTTCCCGGCCAACTCCGTCTTGAATTCCATTATGCAGATGGGTGTGTTCAAGAAAGTGGTAAATGAAAAGATCGACCATATTGTGGGAGATGTGAAGAAGGCTGCCGGCAAGTATTTCTCTGGGGACAAGGAGCCCATGCTGAAAAATGCATCCCTGAAGTCAGTGGATAATATTCAGTATGTTCTGGATTTTGAAAGCGTGGTGAATGGGGCGCCCTGGAAACTAGGCGACTTCGAAAAGGTTCAGAAGGAACGCGTCGCGCAGCGTAAACAGGATTTGGACGCAGTTCCAATTATAGTGAAGGACAATCAAGTTTTAGAGGAAAAAAAATGAGTGATTTGATCGAAAAGGAAAGCTTGGAATCCCTGCTGGCCCGTGTGACGGACCGTCGAAAGGAACTGTTGACTTCTGTCGTTGACCGTCGTACAAGGCATTTCTGCATGGTGCTGGAAGATCTGTTCGATCCCCATAACATTTCTGCAGTGATCCGTACGGCTGAAGTCTTTGGCCTGCAGGATGTGCACGTGATCGAAGAAGATAACGCCTATAGCGTGAACAAGTCCATCTTGAAGGGTTCCTACAAGTGGATGAGCCTTTACCTTTACAAGAAGCGCATGCTCTGCATGGAAAAGCTTCGTGCCAAGGGCTATAAGATTGCCGTGGCCAGCACCAATACTACCAACTCCGTTCTGGATCTGGACTTGAGCCAGCCTACCGCTTTTTACCTGGGCAGCGAGTTCCATGGTAACCACCCGGACACCCTGGCCCATGCCGACTATGAATTCAAGCTGCCTCAGTATGGCATTACCGAATCCATGAATGTTTCTGTGGCTGGTGGCGTGCTGATGACCTATCTGGATGTATACATGCAGAAGGAAGGCCGCGAAAAGTTCCTGCTCCCCAAGGCAGAACGCGACGCTTTGCTGTATGATTGGCTGGATCGCCATGTAAATGGCATTGAAAATAATAGTCCTATCAAACGTATCGAAGAATAATAACTAGATTAAAAGCCAAATGAAAAAGTATTCTGCACTGTATTTTTCTGTGGGCCTGGTTGTAATACTGGCGCTCATTATTCTTGTATTTGGCGTATTTTTCCTGAACGAAAAGGATCCTCGCGAAACATTCAACACTTACTACCTGCGTTTTACCCAGGTCAGTACCCTTGTGCTGGATGACCCTGTGAAGGTGAACGGTGTTCGTCTAGGTAAGGTCGAGAATATCGAACTTTCTGGACACCGCGTGGTGGTGACGATCCGACTTCGTACCGACGTGAAGATTCCCAAGGATTCCGAAATCAGAGTGCAGAATATCGGTATCATGGGTGAACGTCAGATCGGTATGATTCTCGGCGATTCCACAAGCTACTTCGTCCCGGGTGATACCATTTCGGGTCAGTTCGACGCCGGTATTGCAGAAGCCATCGGCCTTGCCGGTGAAGTTTGCGATAGTACCAAGGTCCTTCTGGAATCTGTAAAGAAGGCTCTGAACCAGACTATCGTCAATCCGGAATTCCAGGATCGTTTCAAGACCCTGCTTGTTAAGGCTGAAAAGCTGGAAGACCGTCTGATGCTTATGCTGAATACCACCGATCCCCAGCTGAAGAAGAGTCTGGAAGGCTTGAACCAGGTGACGGAAAAGGTGAATGGCCTTATTGATGGTGTAAAGTCTCCCATTGACAATATGTTTGCAAGTACCGATAAGGTGATGGGTAACGCAAATAATTTGATTGGCGAACTGGAAGGTGTGACCAAGCACCTAGATGATTTGGTTGGAAGAGTCCAGACTAAATTGGAATCCAAGGACAACACCGCCGGTATTTTGTTGAACGACAGAGCCCTGCATGACGACATCGTGAAGACGGTTCATTCGGCTGATAGCCTGTTCCGTATTATTCTGCAGGACGGTCTGGACGTCAACGTGGATATTTTCTGAGGAAAAAATGATAGTTAAGACATTAGTGGTCACAAACAAGTTGGGTATTCACGCGCGTCCCGCCGGTATGATTGTTGATATTACCGGCCAGGCTAAGAGCGACATCTCCATCGTTTTTGAAGGGGCCAAGGCAAACGCCAAGAGCATCCTGAACGTGATGATGCTTGCTATTCCCGCTGGTTCCGAAGTAAAGTTCGAAATCGATGGTGAAGATGAAGAGAATGTAGCTTCCTTGCTGGAAGGTTTGTTCAATGACCACTTCAACGAAGAACCCTGCTAAGAATGATGGCTTGAATCCGGTTCACGGTTCGTTGCGACGCACTGTACTGACCGGCGTTCCCGCTTCTCCCGGCTTCGCTATGGGCCGGGTTTTCCCGGTTTCGAACCGAGAAATTTCTGTAGTAGAGGAAACTCTTCCTGAAAGTCGACTGGCAGACGAAGAACAGCTTTTCTTGAAGGCTGTTAGCAAGACTGCCAAGGAAATCGCCCAGATCAAGGAAATATCCGAAAGCCGCGCAGGCATGAAGGATAGCCTGATTTTTGCAACCCACCTGATGATTCTTCAGGACCCCGGGTTGGTAAATGGTATTATCGATAAGATTCGCAAGGACCGTAAGAATGCACGCTGGGCTGTGCATGTGGTTCTTGGGGCTTACATTGACCGCTTTGAATCTATTGATTCTGCGGCCATGAGAGACAAGGCGGCTGACCTTAGGGATTTGTATAATCGTCTGATGGCCGCCATGGAAGACTCCGGACCTGTGCTGGAGGATGTGGCTCATGAAGAAGGCGTTGTCCTGGTTGGCCATGAACTTCTGCCTAGCCTGTTGATGTCCATTAAGCCGGGGCAGGTGAGCGGTCTCGCCATGGATACCGGTGGCCGTACTAGCCATGTGGCCATTCTTGCACGCTCTCTCCAGATTCCCCTAGTCTCTGGTTTGCGTAACGCAGCCGCCATTATCAAGGCTGGGGACGTCGTCATTGTTGATGGCTCTAGCGGCAAGGTTGTCGTAAACCCCAACGAAGAAGACATTAAGGATTTCCGCGAAAGGCAGGAAGTCTTTGAACGCCAGCGTCGCGAACTGTTTACCATGCGACAGCTGGAACCTATGACCCGTGATGGTAAGTATATTACCCTCCACGCCAATATCGAAATTCCGGGTGAAGCAGATAAAGTAACGGATTTCGGTGCGACGGGTATTGGCCTTTATCGTTCTGAATTTTTGTTCCTGCGCAAGGATGCTCCCACGCAGGATGAACAACGCGATGCCTATCGCTATATTCTCGAGACAATGTCTCCGTGCCCAGTGACGATCCGTACTCTGGATGCTGGTGGTGATAAACTGGTTAGTGGCATTAATGCAGTGAGTGAGTCTAACCCCTTTATGGGCTGGCGCTCCATTCGTGTGTGCCTCGATCGCGAAGATATTTTCTGTACCCAGCTGAAGGCCTTGCTCCTGGCAAATACCAAGGGCAACCTGAGACTTTTACTGCCCATGATTTCTGGCATGACGGAACTTCGCCGTGCAAAGGCATGCATCAAACGCTGCCGTGATGAACTTGAAGCCGAAGGTAAGAAGTGTGCCAAGGTGAAGGTGGGCGTGATGATTGAAGTGCCTGCCGCTGTCATGATTGTTGACAAGCTTGCCAAGGAAGTGGATTTCTTCAGCATTGGTACAAACGACTTGATTCAGTTCACCCTCGCTGTGGACCGTACCAACGAACTTATTACAGACATGTTCCAGCCGCACCATCCGGCGGTGCTTAGCATGATTTATGAAACTGTCAAGGCCGCCCATCGTGAAGGTATTCCTGTGGCGGTTTGCGGTGAAATGAGTGCTGACCCCATGAGCGTCTTGCTGCTGGTTGGCCTTGGAATTGATGAACTTTCCATGACTCCATGGAACGTCATGTCTACGAAGAAGATTATTCGATCCATCAACTTTGAAGATGTCAGGGAAACGGCTCTGACCGTGCTTCAGATGGACGATGCCGAAAGCGTAAACGCCTATCTTCACAAGAAGTATGCGCAGGCTATTAGAGACCTGGGCGTGCTTAGTGTGGTGGGCCAGGCCGATAACAGCAAGAAGTAAGAGAAAAGTGAAATTTGGTGTTTTTGTTGCAATAATAAGCATGTGTGCAGTGGGCGCATATGCTCAGGTTGACTCCGTCCAGACGGATTCTGTTCAGAATAAACCTATTATAGATAATGCCGTTCCGCAGCCCTTTCAGGCAACTGACAGCCTTGTGGCTTCTATGCCTGTGGAACCTGTAAATCCGTATGCAGAACTTGAACAGATTCCCCCAAATCGATTCCAGGACATGGTGGTTCGATATGATCGTGCCCGCGCCTTGAGCCTGGACGAATCCCAGCCTAGGGATGTTCGTGACTTTGCCAATGCGGCCCAGTTCTTCTATAAGGAACAGTGGGATAGTGCTTTTGACGCTTACAGCAAATTGATGGGCCGTGATACGGCCTTGGATGGTGCCGTCGTTCTCCGTATGGCCAAGGCTAAGTTCCAGCAGGGTGACTTCAAGCAGATGCGCGAAACCCTCCAGAAGAACAAGGCCATGGAAAAGGATGCCTCCTGGGACCGTCAGGCAAGCCGCCTCCGTATCGAGGCCGCCATGGCCGATTCTACTTTGAGTGATCGTGCCCATGCAGATTCCATCAAGGCCTTTATTGATAAGTATCCTAAGTCTGACGATGCTTCTGCCCTTAAGTATCGTTATGCCAAGTATCTGGAACAGTTCAAGCAGCTGAAGAATGCGAAACGCGTCTACATGCAGTTGTTGACAAGTTCTACTTCTTATAAGGATTCTGCTTTCTCGGCCATTCGTCGCCTGCGTAAGGTTCAGGGCGCTCCGGAAAGCTTGTCGGAGAAGGTGGCCTATGCCAAGATGGCCTGCGCCAAGGATGAGGCTGCTAGCTGCCTGACCTTGCTGGATTCCATTCAGATTCTTGATGCGGCCTTGCTTGCTAAGTCTCCGGAATCTGCGGTGGCTCTTCCTGAAGATTCTATCCAGAGCAAGTTGCCTGTGAGCAGCCTGGACATGGATACTCGAATTAACCTTTGGGAAAAACGCGCTGTCGCTCTTCGCGGCTTGAAGCGGGAAGATGAGTCCATTAAGCAGTTCCGATTCTTGCTGGATTCTGTGGAAATGCGTCCTCTGTGGATTCAGTCTACCCTGCGTCTGCTTCGCAACAACTCTAGCAAGTATGCCCGCGAAATTAAGATGTTCGATTCCCTGCTGGCCGACGTAAGCAAGTACAGCAAGGAAAACGCCAACAATTTGTGGGTTCGTGGCTTTGAATACGAGCAGAATCAGAAGTATGATAGCGCCGTAGTTTGCTACCGCGAGCTTTCTCACAAGCGTTTCAAAAATAATGTTAAGCGTCAGTGGGCCAAGTTCCGCATTGGCTTTGTCTACTTCAAGCAGGAAAAGTGGCAGGAAGCTATCGATGCTTTCACCGATGCGACCAAGGATCAGTTCCTCTGGAGTGGAAGTGGCGCCCGCATGTTCCTGGGGGATGCCTACATGAAATTGGGCAAGGATTCCCTGGCCCGCGAAGCCTACCTAGATTGTATCCGCGATTTCCCGCTGGCCTACTACGCTCATCGTAGTCGCATGAAGCTGGTGGAATACAAGCTGATGGATGCGAAGGACGTTCCCTATGCCCATGGTATTCCCATGTCGCCCGAACAGACTTTGGCCTGGATTCGTGACTCTCAAAAGCTGGGCAAGCCTGACGCTACTTATAGCCCGGAACGTTATAACCGCATAAAGACCTTGTTCCATTATGGCTTTACGGATCAGGCATTCGCTCTTTACGATGAAGCTCGCAAGAAGAATGCTAAGCGTCTGGACTTCCTTTATGAATATGGTCAGCTGTTCTATGAAGTGGGCGAAACTGCTGCCGGTTACCGTCTGGCTCGTCAGTTCCAGAACAATATGGACCGTCGCCGTCTTATGGCTCCGCCCATTGCCGTCCTGCATTACCTGTTCCCCATTCCTTATCGCGATCAGGTGAAGTTCCATTCCGGTGATCGCATCGACCCCTTCTTCGTGTATAGCGTTATGCGTCAGGAATCCATTTTCAACTTTGAAATTGCTTCTCCTGTTGGCGCCTGCGGCTTGCTGCAGATTATGCCCGCTACAGGAAAGACCCTGGCAAAGTTGGAAAATATCGAGAACTTCGATCCGAAGCAGTTGTACAATGCCTATATGAACATCCGTCTGGGCATCCGTTACCTTGTGGATCTGAAGGCTGAGTATAACGATGACTATATGTATGTCCTGGGCAATTACAATGCAGGTCCCAAGCCCACCAAACGTTGGCAGGCTGCAGGCCAGGGCCTCCCTTGGGATGTCCGTGCTGAAGATGTGAGCTATTGGGAAACCCGCGACTACGTAAAGCGCGTCATGGGCAATTACTGGATCTATCAGGAAATTTACGACGAACTGTAAGACGCGAGGCGACAGGTACGAGGTATGAGGGCGGAGCCTGGGGCTCCTTTGAGGTAAATAATCGCGCCGAAGGCTCCTAGCTTATTAACTCATAATTCGTAATTGATATCTAAACCGCTAGATTCCTCGACTCCACTTCGTTTCGCTCGGAATGACACTCAAGGAATCTCATCACTCATCACTCTTCACTATTAACTCCCCATGCTTTTTCTTCTTTTGACCATTGGCCCCGCGTTTCTTTTTGCCTGCGGAAATATCCTTGAAAAATCGGGTGTTTCCACCGTGGGCAAACGTACTGGTGGTGTGTCTAATCCTTGGCAGTTTCTGAAAGGCGTCCTGAGTAATGGCTTTTGGTGGTTGGGCATCAGCTGTTCCGGCCTTGCGACTATTGGTTATTACATAGCCATGGCACGCTATGACTTGAGTCAGGTGCAGCCTATGATGGTGCTGAATCCGGTTTTGACGGCATTGATGGGTTTTGTTATTCTGAAAGAAGTTCTGACTCGCCGTATTGTTGTAGCGATCTGCTTTGTGGTGGTAGGCCTTCTTTATTCTGTAGAATCCCTTGGCGAAGCGACCAGCGTACAGGATGTTTCTATGTTGTGGGCTTATGCCGGGGTCGTTTGCGGTGCTACCCTTGTTGCTCACCTTTGGGTTAAGGATCGCGAAATGGTGGATTCCCTGATTATGGGTGTGGGTTTTGGAATTTCGGCTGCATTCTATAAGAGCCTCGCCATGGATTTTGACCTTGACAATGTGACTCTTTCTTCCGTGGGAGCCCTTCTTCTAGACTTTAGAACTTTGGGTTATATTGTCACTTACGGCATTGCCTTCTTGTATTCCCAAGTTTCTTTTTCTCGGGGCAGAGCCCTGTTTATTATCCCGTTCAGCGCTGCTGTCGGTGCTGCTGTTCCTACGATTGCGGGAGCCTTGGTCTTTAGCGAGGCATTCCCTCTTGGAAAGATGATTTCTGTTGCGCTTGTTCTTACGGGAGCGGCCCTGTTCGTGGTTCGTCGCCCTCGTTTAAAGAAAGGCGAAAAGGCCTAATGATTCGTGAAAGATCTGTTTGCCCTTGTGTGATATAGATTGCAAGTCCCGCCCTTAGGCGGGCATTTCTGTATATATTTGAATCGGGTATGCTTATGTTAGACTATAAAAAAATTTGCCTAAATTCTTTGGTAATTGAATTCTGGGTGTTAATGCTGACCTTGGTGTTTGTAGCGTGTTCCAGCGAGAGTGGTGAAACCAAAAGTGTTCAGGTTGTTGAATCTGAAATGAGCTCGTCATCGGAAGATTCTACGGTTACGGAACCCCCGAAGTTTTCCTATGTGGGCGGCCCGATTATTTTTACAGAAGTGGATCCCATCAATACGGTCTATGATGATCATGAGGGTGGTGATGCCGGTTGGGTTGAACTGTATAATTCTTCCAGCGAACCGGTGAATCTAAAGGGAATGGCTTTGACCAATTCACTGGACAAGCCTGAAAAATGGATTTTTGGAGATGTGGTTCTACAGCCGGATTCCTTCATGCTGGTTTATCTATCCGGGAAAAATTTGCCTGATTTTGTTGCTCCTCATGATTCAATCAGCTTGATTGGAACGGGTTGCTGGAGTTGGACAGATGCCCAGAATGATCCCCCGGGAGAAAGCTATTCTGAACCGTTAGACGGACAGAAAAAATTGTGCTTTACGGAAAATAATGGACGGATGTTTGGCGCCCGGATGCGTCTAGGCGAAAATGAGAAACTGGGCTGGTCTTCCATTTCGTCCTTTGTGGGGACGAGGAGTAGCGGCGAAAATGATGTGCTGGACATTTCGGCTACCAATGAGATTTTGCTTCATGCCTTTATCACCAGGGATCGAAAGGTGTCCTTCCGTTTGGGTCAAACGGGACTTGATGACTGGAAAGGTTACGAATTGGTCTTTACGGGAACGGGGGATTCTTCTACGGTGTATCGCGCCTTGCTTCCTACGGGGAAGACGTACCCTGACTTGTCCATCATTTATGGAACTAGGATGAGCCCGGAAAGTCAGGAAAAGCAGGAAGTGACCGTGAAGGCCTTCTCTTACATCGCGCGAAACAGAGGGCATGAACCTCATACGTCCTTCAAAATCAAGAACGAAGGTGGTTCGCTATACTTGATGAAAAATGCGTTGGAAATTATGGACTCTGTGGCGTACCCCAAACTGCCTGTTGAAAAGACCTGGTCTTTGGGTGATGGCCGCTGGGGCTTTGCCGATGCGACGCCTTATGGTGTGACAGTTTCCGATGTGGTTTCGGAAAGGTCGCCTGCTTTGGATACTTTGACTGATTTGCCTCCGTCAGGTTTTTACCAGGATGAGTTTGTAGTGTCGTTCCCGAAGGAAAGTATGGTGCGCTGTGAATTTGGTGGAGCCGTTCCTACGGAGAATAGCCAACTGGTTTTGGCGTTGAAGGTGGACAACTCCGCTGTAGTTCGCTGCGCCAGCTTTATTCCGGGCGCCCTCCCTGGAGAAGTCTTGAACCGAACTTACCTTTTTGAAACGACGCCCGGTGTTCCGACGGTCTTTATAACTAGCGATCCCAATTCCCTGTTTGACCCTGATACGGGAATCTACATGGAAGGTCCCAATGCCGAACATGCGGAACCTCACTACGGTGCCAACTATTGGGAAGACAAGGAAGTTCCTGTTTTTGTTGAACTACTTGAAGTGGGGCAGGGCGCTCCTGCTTTTGCCAAGAACGCCGGGCTGAAAATTTTCGGAAACTACAGTCGTCAGAATGAAAAAAAATCCGTGGCAATTACATTCCGAGAAAAGTATGGCGACAAAAGATTGAACTATCCCTTGTTCCCTGATTTCCCGGATTTAACTAAGTTTAAAGTTTTCCTGTTAAGGAATAATGGTAGCAATTTTAACAACGACTATATTCGAGATCGTTTGGCCAGTTCTATTTCAGAAGGGCTTGGCGTTGACTATCAGAGAGGGCGTGGCGCAATCGTCTATTACAATGGCGAGTACTACGGTATTCACAACATCCGTGAACGCTCTACGGAATATTATTTCGAAACCCATTATGGATACGACCCCGATGAAATTGACTTGCTGAAGGCGGATAATGCCGCATCGGCTGGGTCCGCTATTGGCTACACCGATTTGATGTCCTGGATGGAAGATCATGATTTGTCTTTGGATGAAAATTATGCCTATGTTTCGGAACAGATTGATGTAGACAACTTGATGAATTACATGCAGACGGAAATTTTTGCAAATAATAGGGACTGGCCTGCCAACAATCTTAAGAAGTGGCGCTGTGAAAATCCCGCAACAAAATGGAAATGGTTCATTTACGATACTGACTTTGGTTTTGGTGGCAGTTCCACGGATCAAAGCAATATTTTTGACTTTACTACTACGGAGGAGGGCAAATCTTGGCCCAACGGACCGGAATCTACGTTCCTTTTAAGGACGCTCCTTAAAAATCAGACGTTTAAAATTGCGTTCATAAATCGTATGACAACTCTCCTTTCCATGAATTTTGAGTCCAGTAGGATTCTTGCTCGAATCGAGTCCATGATGGGTGAAATTGAGTCGGAAATTTCCAGGGATCAGGATCGTTGGAACCATAAATCCTCTTACATGAGTAGTCAATTTGATAAGATTAAGAGTTTTGCCAAAACCCGTCAGGCCGTAATCGTGACGGAACTGCAGGAATTCTTCGGTCTGGGCGAGGTGGCGGAGGTTTCCCTATCTGTGGAGGGGCATGGAACCATCCTTGTCCATGGGTTGTCCTTGGATCGTAACTCTATGACTGTCAAGTTCTTTGCCGGCACTCCCGTGACTCTTACCGCTGCTCCGGTGTCAGGTGGTGTGTGGGCTGGCTGGGCTGATGGTGTCATGGACGCTACCCGAACAATTCTCCCCGAGGAAATAACCTCCCTAACAGCCACTTTTAGGTAGCACTTTGGGTGTCCAAAACGTTTTTTTTCTAAATTTAGGGTATTATGAGTTTTACTACAAAGATTCTTTGCATTGGTGCGGGCTACGTCGGTGGTCCCACCATGACCGTTATTGCCGACAAGTGTCCTGATGTAAAAGTTACTGTCGTTGATATTAACCAGGCCCGCATTGATGCCTGGAATAGCGAAAACCTCCCGATTTTTGAACCGGGACTGGATGACGTCGTTAAGCGTGCCCGTGGCCGTAATCTTTTCTTTAGTACCGATATTCCGGCTGCAATTAAGGAAGCGGACATCATCTTTGTGTCTGTGAATACTCCGACCAAGACGTTCGGTCATGGCGCCGGAAAGGCTTCTGACCTCCAGTACTGGGAAAAAACCGCTCGAAATATTCTTGAAATTGCCGATGAAGGCAAAATTATCGTGGAAAAGTCCACTTTGCCGGTTCGTACTGCCGCCGCAATGGAACGCATCCTGAATTCCAATGATAAGGGACTCCACTTCGAAGTTCTGTCTAATCCGGAATTCTTGGCTGAAGGTACCGCCATCCAGGATCTGTTTGAACCGGACCGTGTTCTTATCGGTAGTCACCAGACTGAATCCGGCTTGGCCGCTTGCCAGAAGCTGGTCGATGTCTATGCCCACTGGGTTCCCCGTGATCGCATCCTGACCACGAACCTGTGGAGCTCTGAACTGACAAAACTTACTGCAAACGCCTTCCTGGCTCAGCGTATTAGCTCCATCAACTCCATTAGCGCCCTGTGCGAACGTACCGGTGCCGACGTGGATGAAGTTGCCTTTGTCATGGGCAAGGACAAGCGTATCGGTCCTAAGTTCCTGAAGGCTTCTATCGGTTTCGGTGGCTCCTGCTTCAAGAAAGACATCTTGAACCTGGTTTACCTTTGCGGTTACTATGGACTGCCTGAAGTGGCTGCCTATTGGGAAAGCGTGGTAAAGATTAACGAATGGCAGACCCATCGCGTGGTGGACCGTATGCTGGAAACCATGTTCAACACCATCGCCGGAAAGAAGATTGCTGTCTTCGGTTTCGCCTTTAAGGCAAATACGGGTGATACTCGTGAAAGTCCCGCAAACCTGGTTGTTCGCGACCTCCTTTCTGAACATGCACTGCCGGTTGTAACTGATCCGAAGGCTATTCCCGATGCAAAGCGTGACCTGAAGGATGTACTGGATCAGGTTGAATTTAACGAAGATCCGTATAAGGCCGCCGAGGGCGCACATGCGGTGGTGGTCTGCACTGAATGGAAGTGCTTTGCTGAACTGGATTGGAACCGTATTTACAGTTCCATGGCTAAGCCTGCCTTCGTGTTTGATGGCCGTAATATTTTGGATGCAGATGCTCTTCGCAAGATTGGTTTCGAAGTGACGAGTATCGGTAAGGGTAAGGCGGAGTAAAAAGGATTATTTTTTATGGCAGCAATTAGTGTCTTTGGGCTTGGGTATGTGGGTTGCGTCGGCATTGCATGCTTGGCGAAACTGGGCAACAAGATGGTGGGCTGCGATGTTGATGCAAACAAGGTTTCCCGTGTTTCCAAGGGTCTTCCGACCATTGTCGAAAGAGACATTGATGAATTGATGGAAGAAGGCTTCAAGGCTGGGTTGATTTCTGCAACCGAGTCTGTCGAAGAGGCTGTCTTGAATACGGATTTGTCTTTCCTGTGCGTTGGAACTCCCAATGCACCTGATGGACATCTGGATGTTTCTTATTTGATAACCGCTGCAGAAAGTATTGGCTCTGCACTCAAGAAGAAGGACTCGTTCCATATTGTCATTATCCGTAGTACGGTTCCTCCTGGAACTAACGCTATGATTTCAGAACGTATCGCTGAAATTTCCGGCAAGCAGGTCAATATGGATTTTGCTGTTGTTTCCAATCCGGAATTTCTGCGTGAAGGGACTGCAGTAAAGGACTTCCTGAATCCTCCCATTACCGTTATTGGATCTCAGAACGAGATTGCGGTTAAGACCTTGCGTACCTTGTATGAACCTCTTGGCAGTGAAATTGCCGAAGTTCCCGAAAAGGTTGCTGAGATTATCAAGTTTGTCAATAACTCTTACCATGCCCTCAAGGTGACATTCGGTAACGAGGTTGGCGCAATTTGTAAGTCTCTGGGAATCGATAGCCATCAGGTGATGAACTTGTTCTGCAAGGATACTCAGCTGAATATCTCTCCGTACTATTTCAAGCCCGGTTTTGCCTATGGTGGCTCTTGCTTGCCTAAGGATCTTAAGGGTTTGAAGTTCCTTGCTGAAAATAATGATGTCAGTGTACCTGTCCTTGACTCCATTGAAAAGAGTAACGATGCTCACATCGATAGAGTTGTTGAACTGGTCAAGAATTCTGGATGCAAGGATGTGGGCGTTATTGGATTGACCTTTAAGGCCGGCACTGACGATTTGAGAAATTCTGCTTCGACTCGTATGGTCGAGGCTCTGATGAAGTCCGGTTACAATGTCCGTATCTTTGACAGATTCCTGAACCTGGCTCTGGAAAAAGAAACGAACCTTAAGGATTTGAATTCTCGAATTCCTCATTTGCTGCCCCTTTTGAAGGGCTGCACCGAGGATGTGGTGAAGTGCAGTTCCCTGGTGATTGTGACCGTGCGTAATCCCGATATTCCTGCGATGATCCGTAAGTACACGAACGTACGTTTCTTCGATCTGGACCGTGTGAAGGATTCTTCTGTAGAATGCTTGCCCAATTATGAGGGCTTCTGCTGGTAGTATTTTATGTCTGAGTTGTGCGGAAAGAAAGTCTGTATCGTTGTTGAAAACTTGCCGGTTCCTTTTGATAGGCGCGTCTGGCAGGAAGCAACGTCGCTTCATGATGCTGGTGCCGAAGTTACTGTGATTTGTCCCCAGACAAAGAAGTATCCCTTGGCGTACGAAGAACTTGACGGTATCAAGATTTATCGTCATCCGCTTCCTGAAGCAAACAGAACCTTGGATTATTTCAAGGAATATTTCTGTGCTCTCTTTCATGAATTTAGACTGCTCTTGAAGGTGTTCCGGAAGCAGGGCGTGCAGGATGTAATCCATGCCTGCAATCCTCCTGACTTGATTTTCATTGCGGCATTCCCGTTTTATGCATTGACCCGCTGCAAGTTCCTCTTTGATCATCATGACATCAATCCGGAACTGTGGATTGCCAAGTTCGGTAAGAAGGGCTTGGGTTACCAGGCTATGCTCCTGGTAGAACGTTTGACGTACCATTTTGCTAAACACGCTATCGTCACTAATGAATCCTACAAGGAAATTGCCATCCGTCGTGGTAAAAAGCGGGAAGAAGATGTGACGGTTGTCCGTAGCGGTCCCAATATCCAGAAACTGAAAGTGGGCCCGGCCAAGCCTGAAGTGAAGCAGGGCTTTAAGCATCTCGTTGGTTATATTGGCGTTATGGGAAAGCAGGAAGGTATTGATCTGCTGCTCCAGTCTGTCGACTACATCGTAAATAAGAAAGGTCGCAAGGATATCCGTTTCTGCATTATGGGCGGCGGTCCTTCTCTTGAAGAACTCCGTCAGATGAATCAGTCCATGGGTCTTTCTGATTATGTGGAATTCCCGGGTCGCGTGTCGGACGAGTATCTGGCCGATGTGTTGAATACTGCGGATGTGTGTGTGAATCCGGACCTGCCCTCTGAAATGAACGACAAGTCTACCATGAATAAAATTATGGAGTACATGGCGTTTGGAAAGCCGATTGTGCAGTTCACCTTGAAGGAAGGTAAGTTCAGCGCTCAGGAAGCTTCTCTTTATGCAGAGAATACTAGCACGGAAGATTTTGCAGAAAAGATTCTCTGGTTGCTTGAAAATCCCGAAAAGGCTGCAGAAATGGGCCGCTTTGGCCGCAAGCGTGTCGAAAGCGAGTTAAGCTGGGAATATGAACGCCCGAAGCTGATCGGGGCCTATAAGAAGCTGCTGAAGGTTTAACAGTAAAATTAGCCCTCACTTTGAGGGCTTTTTTTATTTAAAGTTTGCTGTATAGGAAGACTTCTTTTCTGGGGAAACTAGGCGCGGATTTTCTGTAACGCCGTCGTCCCATTGGGTAAAGTTGTGTCCGCTTTCGGGGATGGCCTCTATTAGGAGTTTGTTTCCTCTAAAGAATGTTCCACTAAATGTTTTTGAATGATTTTCTGGAAGCCGCATTCCGTCGATGGTTATGTAGCCGGCTCCCTTGGCTTCGAAAGAAACAGGTGTGGTCTTGCCTAGGTTGAATTCTTTTCTGTAATCTTCTATGACGGATTTGTCGCGTTCTACGGCCCATTTTATGATGTCCTCGCCGTCTTTAGAAACGGAGCGAGGGAATCGTTCCATGTCACGGTCCATTTCGTCGGAGTCAATTTGGGCTAGAATCGTCTTAACAGCATTGGAAACTTTTTCGGCGGTTAGATAGTGACTAAACAGAATGGCGGAATGATTGATGAAGGCTCTCTTGAAGTCATCATTTTGAATGAGTTGAGTGTAAACCTTGGCAAATGACCATGGGGTTGAACGGTCTCGGATCCAGTCGAATATGTTCTGGTTGCTTTTTTGCCATTCATGGGAATCAAGGTTAAAACCATGATCTATGTCGAATGCCATGTATTTCCAACGTGTGGAATCTGATTTCCAGGCACGAACGTTATTTGTTGGCCAATCGTCGTTGAGGCTGTAAATTTCAAAAGCCATGTAGTTCGTGAAGTTTATTATGTCCAATTTTGTTTGCAGGGTGTCGTATTCGTCTTGCCTTGAAAAATCGGAATTGGCGATGTACCTGATGAAATCAACGTATTTTTTAATTGATTCTCCGCTGAAATTTTCGCGGTGATGTTCTACGACGGTTACGGTTTTTGAGTTGATTCCGTAGTTGGTCTCTATATAATCAGCGTTTAATATTTCGCGTATGTTGTGGATTCCGTAGTATTCGCCGTTATAGAAAACTACTACGGGGTGTGAACGCTGGTAATCTATGGTTGTCCCTTCCAGAAGGCTTGTGAATGCGGCGTCTCCTACATAATCCTTGTAGAATCGATTGCCGAGATTTCTAAGACGGAAAGATTTGAATTTATTGTTGTTGGGGCGAGTGTCGAAAAGCGTGTAGGTGAGTTTGCCGTCTTGATAGACTTTTCTCATTTTGATGTTGACGGATTTCTTTGGGTAGTATCGGGTGCAGCCTCCTGCAATGGAAATTCCTGCATCAATTTCAAAACTGACTTTCTTGGATGAACTTCCTTTTGCGAAATATTCGACGTGGACGGGGTATTCCGTTTCATTGAGATATCCGGCATCCGCGTTGGGGTCAGAACATGAGTGATTGTCGTAATAGTAGGATTCCTTGAAAAAGATGGGGTCTACGCTAACGGAGATTACTGGCATCTTTATTTTTTCGCCGACAAAGTAGGATCTGGTTGTCGTGTTTATGGTAAGTGCTCCGTTTTTAAAACCGGCGCAACGCAAGATGGTGTTTTTTTCGATGAGGAGATTCTTACTGAAAATGGGGGAATTTTTGCTGGGAATAGATCCGTCCTGTGTGCAGCGGATGGTTTCCTTGTCGGATGGCGTCGGTGCCTGCAGGATAAAAGGATCTTTGTAGAATCCGGATTTTGTATTTAGATTTATGGTTTTGGCTATTTCCGAATACCAGTTTGAATCTACGTTTGCGTTTTCTGGGGTGGCTTTTGAGAAGTATCCCCAGATCCCGTCATTGTTTTTCCCGTAACTGATTCCGTTTGTCAACTGAGGGTAGGTGACTGAATCCAATACGTCAAATCTGGAATTTAGCAGATATATACTGCCGCCCTTTTTGCCTAGATTCCAGTTTGTATGAAAATTTGAATCTTTTTGATCGCAGAAGACGATTTTGTATGATTTGGCTGGAATTTCCTCGCTGGAAAATTTCCATTTGTCGGGTTCCGCTATGTTATCTGTCAAGTAGACGTTTTTGAGGCTGACGGTTGAATCTTTTGAGTTGTATAGTTCGATCCAACTAGGTAATTGACCTGCATCGTCTTTAAAATCTAAATTTTGAATTTGAATTTCTGATATGGAAATGTGAGCCCGATCCTGTAAACGCTGTTCCTCGGAGGAGTCTTCCTCGTCTGAGGCAAATATTGCACAGTTGGATATCGATGAAAGAATAAATGCCGTCAATAGCATTGTCGATATTGTGGAAAGTGTGTTTTTTAATTCAATCATCATCTGTATAATGTAATAAGGAAATTGGCTTTTTTCAAGTTTTTTTATTTATTCCATTTTTAGTCGACTTGTTCTATTTTTCTATCTTTGAAAGAGAATGTCATTAGTATGGTATATTCAACGCATTAAGACCTTTTCTCCCGAAGAGGTTTTTTATCGTGTAGGTCAGCGATTCCGCACGCATGTTCTTGATAAACGTCTGTTTAAACGAAACGTTGCAAAATGCAATTTAGAGGGGAAAGTTCCGCCCCGTTTGGTTGCTGATGAAAATGCTCACTTGATGTATCCTATCTTTGAATCGGCTGTTGATATTTATAAGCCGATAGACTGGCATCGTGATCTTTCGTCGGGAAGATCGTTCCCTGAAACGTTTGCCCATAAGATTAATATTCGTTCCGATGAATTTGGCAGCGCCAAGCATGTGTGGGAAGTTAACCGCATGCTGTTCCTGACGTGTATTGCAAAACTTTTTAAGGAATCGGGAAATCGTGATTTACTAGATCTATTTGTCTATCATGTTTCATCGTGGATGGATTCGAATCCCTATTTGCGGGGGGTAAACTGGTACAGCAATATCGAGGTAAACATCCGTCTAATTAACTGGGCGTATTGCTGGAAGTTGTTGGATGCTGAAAATCTTTGTAAGTCTGACGAAAACTTCGGACGATTTGTCCGTGAAGTATGGCTTCCCCTCGTGAACCAGCATATTGAATTTTCAAGGAAGCATCCGTCGCTGTATTCGTCTGCGAATAATCACCTTGTTGCAGAATATGCTGGCCTCTTTATTGCGTCATGTTGCTGGGATTTTCCAAAACGTGAAAAATATCGTGCTTATGCCAAGGCAGGACTTGAAAGAGAAATTCTCTTGCAGAATGTGTCCGATGGCGTAAATCGAGAAGAGGCTGCCGAGTACATCCAATTTATTGATGACTTCTTTTTGCTTGCCTCCGTGATGGGAGATGAGGCGGGGTGTCCGTTGTCGTCGTCGTATAAGGAACGCCTTCATCAGATGGCTCGTTACTTGAATGCCATGCTGGATGTGAACTACAATTATCCCATGTATGGAGATGGGGATGATGGATTCCTGTTGCGTCCTGATGCTGGTGGTCATTTCAATAACTTTAGATCGCTGCTGACATCTTTTGCAACCTATTTTGCTGATGCTTCCCTAAAACGTTCCGATTTGAGTTGGGATGATAAGAACCAATTGATTTTTGACAATCAGGGAAAGGCTGCTTTTGACGCTTTGAACGCCGACGGCGATAATCCTGACAAGAATGTGTTCCTGACAGAAAGCGGTCATTACATTTTTAGAAAGATGGCTGGAGGAAGGGAAACATTTCTCCATTTTGATGCTGCTCCTTTGGGCTTCTTGAGTATCGCTGCACATGGTCATGCCGATGCATTGAGCATTATCTTGCATGTGGACGGTTTTCCTGTTGTTGTGGATTCGGGTACGTTTACTTATCATACTCACAAGGTTTGGCGTAAATACTTTATGGGAACTGTTGCCCATAATACAGTCCGCGTTGATTTTATGGATCAGGCCACTCAGGCCGGACCTACCATGTGGTTGAATCATTTTAAGTGCAGAGCCTTGCAGGTTGAAAATGATTCTGTTGTTGCAACCCACAGTGGTTATGATAAGCTTGGCGTCTGTCATTCTCGAAAGGTCGAATTCTTGCGGGACCAGGAAGAATTTATAATCACGGACTCTTTAAAGTCTGACGGATCTCATGATGCGGAAATACCCTTCCATTTAAGTCCTTGTGCGCAGGTGGTTGAAACTTCCAAGGGCGTCTTTGTAATCTCTGTTGCCGGGGCTCGTCAGGTGCAAATCACTACGGATCCGTCGCTGGAATATCGTATTGTGTCTGGCGAAGAATCTCCTGTGATGGGGTGGTATTCTGAACACTTTGGGGAAAAGGTCCCTTGCAAGGTGCTGTACGCACAAAAGAAGTGTTCTGGAAATTCAAGTTTTGAAACGAAGATTAAGGTGCTTTCATGATTGAAAAAATTTGTCATATTGGGCCGGCTCTTTATGTTCAGGGTGGAATCAGTTCTGTTCTTGTGAGTTATAAGAAGCTTTTTAAATTGCCTGAGGGCAATTTTATTGCTAGCTACAATGGCTCCTTTGTGAAGTCTCTTCCGGTTCTTTTTTTGCTTTGCTTGCGTCTTCTTATTTGCCCGCCGAGCCAGTTTGATTTCTTTCAGATTCACACTTCTAGTTATGGAAGTTTCTTTCGCAAATATTTGATTAGCCGCTGCCTCCGTCTTCGCGGTCGAAAGTACGTTTGTCACATTCACGGAAGCCTGTTTGATAAATTCTGCAATGGAGCGCCTTCAATTGTAAAGCTAATGTTGAAGGATTATTTCGTTCATTCCGAAAAGATTTTCATTCTCTCTTCGGAAATGAAGGATATTGTTAGATCGGTGTCTCCTTCTTCCGAAAATTTCGTGGTAATCCCGAATCCTGGCGAAAGTATTGCCGGTGCTCCGGAGGATCTTTCTTTGCATGAAAATCCTGTGAAGGTGATTTTTTCAGGAAGATTCGGAAATCGTAAGGGCGTGTATGATTTGATTGAAGCCTTTGATAAGTCTTCTTTTTCTGTGCCTGTGGAGTTGTTCCTTTTTGGCGATGGTGAAGTGGACAAGGTTCGTGAATGTGTTGAAAAGTCCTCGAAATCAAGTCTGATCAGCGTGTCGCCCTGGATGAAACATGGGGATTATATCAGACAGTTGCCCAAGTATGATTTGCTTGTGCTTCCTTCCTATGCAGAACGCTTTAGTATGAGTTTGGTTGAAGCACTCGGCTTTGGTTTGCCTGTGATTTCGACCTTCGTTGGTGGAACTGCAGAAGTGGTTGAAGATGGAGTTTGCGGAATTCTTTGTGAACCCGGAGACATTCTTGCCCTGACGAAGGCTTTGGAGACTATCGTTAATGATAAGGCCTTGCGACTGAAGATGGGAAAGGCGGGTTGGGAACGTGCCAGCACTCATTTTACAGGTGATGTTGTGAAGGGCTGCTTGGAAAGAGGCTACCAGGATTTGTTGAGTTAAAATATGATTAGTGTTGCGGTTCTGCTGGCGTTCTTTGCTTTGTTTGCAATGATGATTCTTGGGAATAAGAATCAGAGTTATCCTTGGATTCTTGCAAGCGTTATCCTTTTTCCGCAATGCGTCAGCTTTACCCAAAGCCCTCAGATTTCTCCCCAACAGGCTTTCCTCTACGGTTTCTTTGGCTTGGCTGTTTTAAGGAATAGCTCTGCTCTGGTTGATGGTGTCATCAAACATCCCTTGCGTATCCCTCTGTTTTTGTTGATGATGTCTCTCGCAGGAACTGCTGTATTGAATGGGGACGGTTCGAAGGGCCTTTATAATGCATTCCGCTATTTCATGGAGAGCTATGCCTACCTTATTGTTGCCTATATGGGTGGCTTGTATTTTAAGGAAATAAAGATTGAGGAAAAGTGGTTCTATCCTGTAGCTGTCATATGTGTGCTGGGTGTAATCGAGTTTGTGCTGCGTACGAATTATATCTTCCCCCTGATTTGTAAGGCGTTCCCGAATTATGATGGCTTTTATGATTTGAACAGTGCCGTTTCTGCTTCAAGAAGCTATCGAAACAGAATATTCGTGACGACGATTCATCCCTCTGCGTTTGGCTGTATGATGAGCTGTGCCTTGATGATGTTTACCTGTTGCATGAAAAGAATTCCGTGGCCTCGCAACAAGGTGTGGTTTGTATGGGGTGCCCTGTTCCTGTTAGTGTGCCTTTCCGGATCAAGAACGGCTCTTGCTTGTTCTTTACTTGGTTTGCTGCTGTTCTTCTTAGGTAAGGTCAATGTTAAGATTAAGTTCCTTGCCGTTGTTGTGCTTGCGTTTGCAGTGGCAAATTTTGCACAAAAATTTGTTGAAGAATTTTCTGTCGAGGGACAAGGTAGTTCCATATCGATGAGACAGGAACAACTTCTGTTTTCTTATGTTCATTTCATGAACAGTCCCATTTATGGGAATGGGGTTCGTTATACAAGTAAGACGGTGATGGAGCGCGACGCCTATAATGACCGCGTTACCGATAAGGAAATTGGTGGCCTGGAATCGGTGATTTTCTTCCAACTCATTGACTACGGCCTTTGTGGAATCTCATCCTATTTTCTGCTGTTCCTGTTCGCGTTCTTCTATTTCTTTAGACGACGACGTTTTGACTATGGACAGGGAGGTATGCTGGTTACGGTAGTCTTTTTTGTGTCTGCCTGTATGTCTGGTGAGATTGGCGGCAATAATGTATTTGCCTACATGCTGATGGGGTATTGTATGGGCGCATGCCGTGTTGAAGAAGATGACGAAATGCGGGAAGAAAGTTTAAGCGGTGAATCTCAGAAGATTACTGAAGAGGAGGCTGTAAGTGAATAAGTTTTCTGTTGTCATTACGACAAAAAATCGTTGTCAACTTTTAGAAAAGGCAATTCAGAGCGCCCTGTCGCAGACCACGGGGGATTTGGAATGTATCGTTGTGGATGACGCCTCTACTGATGATACCCAGAAAATTTATGCCGTAGATCCTCGCATCGTTTACGTTCGCATTGATGCCAAGGATTCACGAGGTGGAAATTATGCCCGTAATCAGGGTATTGCTCGGGCCACAGGCAAGTTTATTGCATTTCTTGATGATGATGATGAGTGGCTTCCTAATAAGCTTGAAAAACAGTTAGCTCTCCACGATCAACATCCGGGCTCCGTCATTTTTTGTGGAAGAACTTTCAAAAAAGTTTCAAGTGAAGGTGAAACTCTTCATACCGTCATTCCTCCACAGAAATTTTCTGGGAACTTGTCTCGCCTAATCCGTACCACTTACGTGACTTCCACTTCATGCCTTTTCTTCCCTAGAAATTTGCTTGAAAAAGTTGGAAATTTTGATGAACGTTTGACTTTTTGGCAGGAGTATGAACTGTGCATCCGTTTGGCACAGGTGGCTGAATTTCATTTTGTGCCGGAAGCCCTTGTGGTTTGTCTAGATGAGGTGAATGTCAAGGCTCGCGTTTCTAATAACGTGCTGAACTGGTCAGAAAATACTTCATACATCCGGAATAAGCATCAGTCCCTCTACGATGAACTGAGCTTCAAGGAAAATTGGGCCTATCATGCAACTTTGGTAAAAGACGCATTCCGACGTCACCAGCGTGCAGGAATGAAGGCTAAGGCTTTCTATTACGGTGTTATCCGTTTCTTTGTTGAATATATTCCCACGAAAGTTCTTCATCTTTTTTGAGGTACGATATGAAAAAAGTTTGTTTCTATCCGTCATGTCAAAAAAGAACAAATCATTTCCTGTTTAATCTGGCGAAGTTGCTGGAGTCTTCGGGCAATTTTCAATGTGTGAGCTACAAAGAAATGAAGAAAGAAGGCTCTGGGAATTTGTTTGAATCGGATGTTTATCACATCAACTGGTTTGATCAGAGTAAGACTTTTTTCTCCTTTTTAAAGAGACTCTATTTTTTACTTGCTCTGAAACAGAAGAATAAACGTATTGTCTGGACGATTCACAATATCGTTTCTCATGTAAAGACTCCTTTTTACAACAAGATTCTCTTTAAGCTGCTGGCCCGTTTTTCAAGTGTTATTCATGTGATGTGCGAAGACACTCTGACTATTGCCCATCTTGAAAAATATGCAGGGAAGGTTAAGCTTGTTCCTCATGGAGATTATTACGGGTCTTACCCTGAAAGCGATCTTGATGTTCGCAAGAAGTTTGGGATTGATGAACGTTCTCCGATTATGCTGTTCTCGGGGGCTATCCAGCCTTACAAGAATATAGAGGTGCTGGTGAAGGCTTTTATGAAAGCATTCGGTGAAAACGAGAATGTGGAATTGCCTGTTCTTTTGATTTGCGGAAAGGTGGAACCTGCTTCCTATGAAGCCGATATACGTAATTTGATTGGAAACTGTAAACGCATTGTCTTTAATCCTGGTTTTATTCCGGATGATGAATTGTCTGCCTATGTAAAGTCGGCGTGCGTTATGACTGTGCCCTACAGCTATCGTTCTTCTCTGAATTCAGGAACGATTCCGCTGGCGTTCTCTCTTGGGAAAACTTTGATCTGCCCTGATATTGCATGTGTCAAGGATATTTTGAAACAGTCTGATTGTCTGTATGGCTATCACTACGAATCCGAAAGCGAACATGTGGAAATTCTTGCTGAAAAGATGGCCGAGGCGTATTCTGATTTTGTTAGCGGTAAGATTGGCGAAAAGGAATCGCTTGCTGTGCAGTACATGGCCAGAAATTCCTGGGAATCCCATAAGAAGGAATGGCTTGAACTTTACGGAGAAACTTCATGCTGACTTTTATCTTTGTAGATTACAAGTCTGGTGAGGCGACGCTCAATTGCATTGCTCACTATATAAAAAAGTGTAAGAAGTCTCCTGCGGAAATTTCTTTTGTTGTCGTTGATAATAGCGTTGACGATGGCAATTTCGTGAAACTGTCTAGCGCCTATTCCACTATTTCGATAACAGAATATGATGGATCTGTTCTGGAAGAAAAGAATGTGGATGGCTACCGTCTGCTTTTGTGGAAGAATACTAGCAATGCGGGATATGGAAAGGGAAATAATGCCGGCGCGAAAATTGCAGGCGAGTTCCTGGGAAGCGATTATCTGATTTTTACAAATAATGACTTGCTTGTCCTTGATGATACTCTTTCGGTTGACACCCTGATTACCGAGACCGAAAAGCCGAATGTGGCTATCGTCGGCCCGTCCATTGTCGGTAAGGATGGACGTCCGCAGAATCCTTATTTTGAAAAGAATTTCTTTTTACGTTGGGGGTTGGACAATCTTTGCTATCCCTTGGCTCGCTTTTTGCCTAAAAAGTTGACTTCGGGTGACTTGCAAGAAAATTTTGTTCAAAATCCAGTTTTCCGAGTCATGGGCGCTTTTTTCCTGATTCCCCGTAGAATCTTTGAAGAAGTTGGCTGTTTTGATCCCAATACATTTCTATTTGCCGAGGAATTAATTCTTTCAAGGAAACTTCATGACAGGGGGTATGTAACCCACTATGTGCCGGCGGTACACCTTCTTCATAATCACTCTGAAATCATAAATAAAAATTATGATTTTTCTAAGAGGCTGATGCTCCGATTTGAATCGGAATCTTATTATTATAAGAATTATGCTGGTGTGAGTTCCGTTCAAATTTTTGTTGTACGTATGATTTTGAAGTCCTACATCTTTAGAAAGAAAATCTGCAAAAAGATAAAGAGCCTTTTTAAGAAGGTGTGATATGAACGCAATTGTTTCCGTTGTTATCCCTGTTCATAATGGTGAAAAGTATCTAAAGGAGTGCTTGGATACTGTTGTCAATCAGACCTTGAAAGACTTAGAGATAATTTGCGTTAATGATGGTAGCACAGATGGATCTCTTGCCATTCTCGAAGATTACGCTTCCCGCGATTCTCGCATAAAGGTTGTTTCACAGGAGGCGTCTAATGCAGGTCATGCCCGTAACACAGGACTTGCGGTGACTACAGGTGAATACCTTTCATTTTTGGATGCAGATGACTGGTTTGAATTGAATATGCTGGAAACGATGGTGACTGCGGCAAAAAAAGATGATGCTGACATTGTGTTCTGCAAGGCTGCCACATTTGACCAGAAAACAGGTGTTCAATCCACAAAGTCGTTTTCCCTGAAGGAACGTCTTGTGCCCAAGGGAACGGTTTTTTCTGGCAAGGATATTGCCGAGGATTTGTTCCAGTTTTGCAGAACCGCTGCCTGGGATAAACTGTATAAGGCTTCTTTCATTAAAGCGGAAGGCTTGCGGTTTCAGGAACAGGCTCGCATGAACGACTGCTTCTTTTCGACCATGGCGAATGTTCGTGCCAAACGGATGGTCGTATGCGATAAGATGTTTATTCATTATCGCATCAATACAGGGACTTCCATTACGTCCATTTCTCCGGATATAGCCTATCCCTGCACCTTGAACACCTTTGGTCTTTTACAGAAGACCATGAGGGCTGATGAGCTGAAGGCTGTTGAAAAATCCTGGAAGAATTTTGTGGTGAAAAATGTGGTAAATGAAATTTCCACGTTCTCTGTAGATGTGGCCTTCAAGTATTACACCATGCTGAAGCAGAATGATTTCGGTTTAAGCGGAATGAAAGGCTGCCAGATATATGACAGTTTCCTTTATTGCATGTACGATAAGTATTTGGATAAGGAATGGGACGAAGTATCTTTCAAGACCGCCTTTGAAAGTTTTATGCAGGAATATCGAGCCAAGAAAAAGCAGGCGAACTGGAAAAAATCTTTCAGTGGTTTGATTTCCCTGTTGCGTTCCCACAGCTTCTCCAGTTTAGTTCGTCAGTTTAGAAATTCCCGATAGGGGATCGTATGAATGGTTGTGGACTGATTTTCGCTATTTTACTAGCGGTATCTACGGCCATGGCTAGTGACCTGGATTCCCTTTTAGATCGTTTGAGAGAGGACTATTCCTCGAATGTTCCTCCGGAAGAATCCCTGAAAATTGTTGAGGACCTACATTCTGACGGAACATGGTCTGGCCCCAAATATCATGAGAAGGGGCATACTCCCATTGAACATTTGAAAAAGACGAGAACGTTGGCGGAAAGCTATGCATATGCCTGTGCTGGACCGACTGCCAATAGTGAGTGCCTAAAAATAAAGGAGGCCGCAATAAGGTCTCTGCTTTTTTGGTTTAGTCGCGAAGAGGATTTTGTAAACGATAATTGGTGGATGAATGAAGTCGGTGTGCCGAGGGAGCTGGCTCCCATTGCACTGTTGCTGTGGGATGAATTGCCTGATTCATTGAGGACCAAAATTATTCGATGTTTCCCTGAATTGCCGAGTCGGAATGGTGTTAACAGAACATGGATTTCTGAACTGGTCGTTATCCGTGGAATTCTGGAGCGAAGAGATTCTCTGATTTATGATGGTCTGAAAAATATTGAGTCCACCATGCTTGTTACAAGTAGGGAAGGGCACCAGAAGGACCATTCCTTTTTTATGCATGGCAATCTGTTGTATAATGGCGGGTACGGGAAAATGGCTTTGTCTATTGGAGCGAAGTGGGCGTCCTTTTGTCGTGGGACGGTATATGCCTTTAATCAGGAAACACTTGATGCAATGAGCGCTCTTGCCTTGCATGGAAATCGCTGGATGATGTGGAAAGGGATGGTGGATCCCATGGTTCTAGGCCGTGAAATTTCTCGTAAGGACGATAACAAGAATGCAGGGGGATACGTTTATATTATCAGGAATTTGGAAAGTGTAGATTCCTCCCGTGCGGAAGATTATTCCTTGTGGAAAAAGGAAATAAAAGGAGAAAATTTTCTTTCGGGTTGCCATTACTTTGAGCGAGGAGAATTGATGGTTTGCCGTTCCGATGATTATTACATCTCTCTCAAGATGTCTTCAAGGAAAACGGTAGGTAGCGAAAGCATCAATCGTGAAAATCGGAAGGGGTTTTGGTTAGGGGCGGGAGTCCTGTCTGTATACCGTCACCCGGATGATTTTAAGGATATTTACCCTCTATGGGATTGGTCTATGCTTCCTGGGATTACTTGTTACGACAAGTCCGAACAGAAGGAAAAACGTGTGACTAATGAGTCTCGATTTGTTGGTGGCTTGAGTGAAGGAAACATTGGCGTCGCAACAATGATTGTTGATCGTTCGGGAATCTATGCCAAGAAAACCTGGGTGTTCATCAATGGCACTATCGTTGCCCTGGGGGCTGATATTTCTAGCAGGATTGATTCTCCGATCCGAACAACACTGGATCAGCGCTTGTTGTCGACGGATTTTTCGCTTGAGGCTGTTCCTGCCGTTGGCGACTCTCTTGAATCGTTAATGGTTCTGCATAATGGAATTGGTTATCGCAGTCTAGACGGTCAGACCTTCAAGGTAAAGGTTGAAAATCGTGAAGGAAACTGGAGTGAAATCGGTACAACGAAATTTGTTGAACATGGAAAAATTTTCTCGCTATGGATAGATCATGGAATTCTTCCTCAAAAGGCAAAATATGCCTATCTCATGGAGGTTGGGGCAAAAACAGGTCATTTGACTTCCGGACATAAAGAACGTATTCTAGTTCTTCAAAATGATCCTGTGGGTCAGATTATTTATGATGCCGCAAACCACATTGTGTGTGGAACAATGTTCCGAGCTGCTTCATTCAAGTTTAATCAGCAGGCGTTCTTCTTTGATGTTCCCTGCGTCTTTGTTTTCCGCGAAGACGGTGGATTTCTAAAAGACCTCTTGAAGAAAGACCTTGTTTTTGAAAAATGAATTAGTTACAGGAGACTCTTGTAAAAATCAAGAAGCTGTCTAGAAATGGTCTTGCTGGATAGATGCCGTTGTGCGTAAGTCTTGTTCTTCTGGCCGTACCCGGCGGCAGCCTGCGCCAAGCCTTCCTTTATGCTGGATATCAGAGATTCCTTGCTGCCTACTTCAAATACGGGGTTCCCGGATTCCTTCAGGAACGGACCTACATTTCCTGTATCGGGGCCTACGACGACTTTGCCGAGATAGAATCCCATAGAGGCGTTCCCTGAATTTAGAATGACAACGCGCTGCAATAGCATCAGGTCTGCCATCGCTCCGAATAAGGGAATCTCCTCTTCGGGAATGATTTTTGCACTTGTCTTGATGTTGTGCAGTAAATTCAGCAATAGACATTTTAGCTTTGTCTTTGCGTGGCGCAGGTAAATTCGGATGCCCTTTGTCTTTCGCTCGATGAAGAATGATGGGGCAAGAATCTTGATGGAATTCTTCTTTAGGAAGTCGGTTAGCCCGAGTAGTAAATCTCGTTCCTGCTGGTCTCTAAAGGCTCCAAGGCATAGAATGTAAGTGTACTTGGTGCTTAGTCCAAGTTTTTTTGCGGCCTCTTCTTTTGTGACGGGATCCTTGTATCTGTCATCATAGATATGATGGGGGAGAATTTCGTGTCTGCTGCGAGGATACAATTCCTTGAACAGGTTTTGACTGTAGTTCCCCATGTGCAAGATCATGTCGCATAATTCGTAGACCACTGTGTAGGCTTCTGTTTGCCAGGGAAACTTTGCAAAGTGTGGCTTGATGTTGTGACATGTTGCTACAATCTTGCCGCCCTTTTCCTTGATAGCTTGCAGACGTAACTTCAGATCCTCTGGGGTCCTATTTGTGTTCTTTAGAAGAATATCTGGCCAGTGGATGTGTATGATGTTGCAGGATAATATTTCTTCATTCCAGAAGGTTTGAATTCCCGAAACAACTTCCAGGGTGTCGTCTATTTCTTTTAGACGCTTTATAAGAATCGAGACATACGGATTGAAACAATCGTTTTCGTCAATGCCAAAATAAATCTTCATGGGCTAGCGGAAAAGGGGGTGGAAGTCGTGCTTGTACTGGAGCGAATTCTTTCGTTCGCCGATTACTTTGGCGGGTACGCCTGCGACGATTGCATTGGCGGGAACATCTTTGGTGACGACGGCATTTGATGCAACGACTGCTCCGTTCCCGATTGTTACTCCGGGAAGTATGGTTGCCCTTGAAGCGATCCATACATGGTGACCGATATGAACCTTGCCTGCCCTGGATTCGTGAGTTTCACTATTGGGGTCGTGGTCCATGGTCCAGATCATTACATTTGTTGCAATGTCTGTGTCGTTTTCAATTTCTAGCGTTCCACGGCCGTCCAAAAGTACATCTTGATTGATGATGACTCGATCCCCGACGGAAATGCCCTTAGGGTATAACAGCTTGACATGGCGCAGAAAGGAGACTCCTTCGCCCATCTTTCCCAGAATCTTTTTTAGGTAGCGTGTACGAATTCTGCGGCTCGGAAATGAAAGTATCCACGGTCGGATGACTTCTGTCTTGAATAGCTGGTATTTTTGTTTGAAAGTCATAATTTTTTTTTGTATTTATTACTAATATAGATAATTATAAGTTTTATTGTTTTGGCTTGTTCGGGGTAGAAACATAAATCTATTTGAGGTATTGTTTGCTTTTAAGAACGGTCTGCCTTTTTTTTCTAGCGTTTATGCTATTGTCCTGTACGGAAACGTCACAGGATGATGATTCCTTTGGTCAAGGCGCATCGGAATCTTCGTTGGCTTCCTGCGTAGAAAGTATAGCTCTTGAAGATGAATTTCCATTTGAAAATTCTGAGTATCCCTTTGTTGGGCTTCAGCGTATTGTCATAGAGACGGATTCTTGCGAGCGTGATATTGAGAAGGGCGTTTATACATGGGCTAGCATGCGTGTGTATGGGGAAGATTCTGCACAGGGAGAATCGTTAAAGATGCGCATCAAGGGACGTGGGAACTCCAGCTGGAATGATATGCCGAAACGGGGCTATAAAATCGTTTTTGAAGAAAAAAAATCAATGCTGGGGATGCCTCGAAATAAGGAGTGGGTTCTTGTCGCCAACTATGCAGATAAAAGTTTGATGAAAAATCATTTGGCTTATAGGTTGGCATCTGACATTGGAATGGAATTTTCTCCGCGAAGTGAATTTTTTGAATTTTATTTAAATAGCGAATATCTGGGCGTTTACCTGTTGACAGAGAGTATCGAAGTCCGAAAAAATAAGGTAAATCTCCCTGAAGATGTGGATTCCTATCTGGTGGAGTTTGACGCCAAATATAACGAAGGAGAACAAGTTGTATTTGCCAATGTGTTAGATACGAATAAGCCGTTCCGAATTCATTACCCTAAAAATGCTTCGGACAGTTCTTTGGAAAAATTGTTAAATCATGTTGAATCGTTTGAAAGATTCTTGCTGACGGTTGAAGAGGCGTCTATAGAGGAAATCTCTGAATGGATTGACATTGACGCTTTTTCAAAACATTTTTGGGTCCAGGAATTTGCGAAAAATCCAGATGCGAATTATTTTACCAGCGTCTATTTTACCTGGTCGGATGGTTGCCCGATAAAAATGGGGCCTGTCTGGGATTTTGATGTAGCTTTTGGGGGAATGCGAATTTATAACGAGGCTCTTGCGTTAAGCGAAAATTGGCGAACTAGAGATGCTTATTGGAATGCAAGATTATTTTCAAATAAGGCTTTTGCAGATACAGTTGACCGGTATTGGAAAAAGTTAAGCCCGATTTTTGAAGGGGCTGAGGGAATTATTGATTCTCTTGGGGAAGCCCTAGAATTACCTGCGCAAAACAACTTTAAGCGCTGGGATATCCTTCGTGAACATGGCAAGTGGATTTCCAATAGTGTTCGGAACTATGGAGAAGCCGTAAATAATTTAAGGAAGTGGGTCGTCGGAAGACGAAGATGGATTAATGAAAATACTCCCTAGAGTCTCCATTTCTTCTTTATGATTCTTCTGGCGAT
This sequence comes from Fibrobacter sp. UWH9, assembly GCF_900129715.1. Classification (NCBI taxonomy): domain Bacteria; kingdom Pseudomonadati; phylum Fibrobacterota; class Fibrobacteria; order Fibrobacterales; family Fibrobacteraceae; genus Fibrobacter; species Fibrobacter sp. UWH9. The sequence continues at coordinate 71,945 of NZ_FQWP01000001.1, forward strand.
TCTGCTGTGTCTTGCGCAGAATAAGGCTATCTTCTGCTTTGCCGAAATGACGCCCTCGTTGATTTTAGAGCGAAATGTCGGATCGAATACAGCATAGCGAATAAGGGCCTTTCCAAAATCCTTTTTGAATTTCTGGATGATGGCTTCGTCTTTGATGTACTTGGAAAGGTACACGCGCATTTCTTCGCAGGATAGATTGAATCGGTATTGAGCCTTGTTCTTTTCGCCTCTGTGGCAAGCGGAGTTGGGCGTCAGACGATAGACTGATGTGACTGTGGGATCGTAGTGGATTTTACCAAGAGTCGATGCGAAGAAGAATAGCTGTGTATCTCCCATGAGGAAATATTTGCTTATTGCGAAGTCGTCGTTAATCTTGGACCAGAGAGAACTTCTGTAGACGGTGGTGACCGTTTGGACTCGGTACTGATTGGCGTCTAGGATATAGAGGCTTAAATCGCTTTGCTTATTTTTCTGAATATCCAAATTCTGTTGATTTGATTTATCTTCTAGAAATTTGTCGTTGGTCTGATCGTAATATTTGAAAGCCGTGTGAGAAAAGATGTAATCAGGATGACTTTCTAGAAAATCAACTTGTCTTTGCAATTTATTCGGGTCTATCCAATAATCATCGCCTTCGCACTCCGCGTAATATTTTCCTTGAGCTTTGGGATAGACGAAGGTGTTCCAGACGCTGACTTTTTTGGAATATTGATTTTCGGTCTGAAGAATAGGCTTGATTAAGTCAGGGTATTTTTCTGCGTATTCCCGTACGATTTTTGCGGTGCCGTCTGTGGAGGCGTCATCATGGATGATGATTTCGATAGGGAAATTAACCTTCTGTAAAAGAAAGCCCTCGATGGTTTGCGCAATGTATTTTTCTTGATTGTATGTTGCGCAGAGGATGGAAACCAATGGTTGTTGTGTCATATTTTCAATTTACTAAAAAATATCACTTGAAATTGTTGATGGCTTCAACGAATCGCGTCATGTCGTCGGTACTGTAGCGTTGGTCGCAAACCAGTGATAATATATTGGGGTAAATTTGGGCGATTTCGGGTCTTTCTGCTATGATTTTTGACGGAGTCCAGTGAATAGTACAAAAAATGTTGTTTTCTATTAGATGTTTTTGAAGGTCTGCGCGTCTGCCATTTTTTATGTAAATAGGGTAGTAGAAAGGTACAATTCCCTGTGGAATGTCATTGAATATTTTTTCAACAATATTGTTGTTTATGTTTTGGCTAAGAAATTTTGCGTTTTTGATTCGCTGGTTAATCACAAAGTCATAATTCGCCGTGTCGAAGATGACTTTTGATATTGGGGAAAGTGCGTACGCCTCTTTGTGTTCGAAATATTCAATGGTGTGCTTGAATAGGGGGTAGAATTGCGATTTTTCTACACTGGGGTCATTTTCTAAAAAACGATTTTTTAAAAGGGACGCCTCTATATATTCGTTGACTTGTTCTTCACAAAAGGGCTTAATGTTCTTGCTTTGAAGAGGTTGTGTGTCGGAAGACAAAACTCCACCATCGGGAGTTGATAGCCATTTGCGTATGCTGCACAGGTATATGTCCGCTTCAATTTCTTTTTTTTTGTTTAACCAGGATTGCGTATAATCGTCGATAATTGTCAGCTCGTTTTTCTGGCGAAGCTTCTTCAGTAATGGCTTTGCTTTTGATAACGTGTCAAATCCAAAATAAGAATGGACGTAGAGAATGCCGTTGTATGCTATTTTCTCTAGTTCGGTTACAAGAGAATCTTCGTTGATGGACAAATCTTCGTTGATTCTGTAGTATTCTATGTTGAATCCGTGATCAACGAAAGGCTTTATACATGTCTCGCATGTGTAAATCGGCAAGACTACATTTTTCTCTCCGCTGTAGATTTCGTCGAGATACACGTTTAGGGCGGATCTTGCAGAAAATGTATAAAGATTGTATTTGAACTTCGAACAACCGAATACTTCTTTTGTTGATGGCTGCTGATTTAGCACATCTTCTTTGAGTGGAATGTTTCCGCCAATTTCTCTTTGCAACTATGCATCCCCCAAATCTATTTTCTTGTCGGCGTAGTAGATTAGGCTGTTAAGGTGTGTTGCGTCGTTGTGCGTGATTTCTTGAAGTTCCTCGGAAACGAAATTCTTTTGGAAAAGCCAAGGTTTTTCATCGCAATTGTCAAAGAGCGGCTTTAAATGGGCTGTTTGTTTTGATATGAAATAGATGCCAGCGAACTTTTGTTCTGAATGGTAAAATTCAGGATCGTAAAAGACATTGCAGGCAGCAAGGATTATGCCTGTGAGGAATTTGTACCCGGTGCTCAGTTCCGTGAGCGGATATGTAATGCAATCTCCACCGGGCCTTGCATTGATTTCAATCAAGTAGATTTCGCCATCGATGATTTTAATTTCGGTATGGCACGGTCCATTTTCAATGCCGACGCATTCAAGCATGTCCTTGATGGCTGTTTCTACTTTCTTCCGCATTTCAGCGGTAAGGGCTGCCGGCTGATGATGCCCAAGTTCTACACAATGAGGGGCGCCGGAACTGTCCTTTTGCGTAACTTGGATGACGAAGTGCTTTTTGCGGAAGGACAGGGACTCGACTGAATATTCCTGCCCTTTGTCAAGGAATTGCTCTATGATGATGCCGTCTTTGTTTCGTGTCCCGATAGTTTCTTTGGCGTAGTTGATTGCTCCTTGGAATTCGTCTTCCGAGAATACGACTGTGATGCCGCGCTTGCCACCATAAGAAGCTGGCTTTACAATGACTGGGAAGGACTCGACCTTGATGACCTCGTCAAGGTTTGTGACTTCCTTATAGAATGGTTGCTTGATGAATTTGAAATTCTTTCCTTTGTTGCGGACCCAACTTTTATTGGTGATGTTCCCCATGACTTCGAGAGGACTTGTATTGAGGCCGAGGGCGTTCGCGACAATAGATGCTATTTTTACAGTGAGTTCTGTAGTGGCGAGAACCCCATCAACATTTTTTTCTTTGCAGATATCGATAATTCTGTTTGTGTCGAAGATGTCGATGTCATGAAATTCATCGACAGAATCCTTTGCTATGGCACCTTTGGCCCAGGCAAAACAAAGTGTTTTTACATTAAGTTCCTTGGCCCTTGTTGCTAGGATTTTGGCCATTACACCTGCACCGATAATTGCAATAGTTAACATTGTAAATCCTTGGGTTTTAGAATGTGACAGGCAAAAGTTCTTTGCAACTTTTTACGCCGTCTGTTTGGCAAATGAGTTTGCTGTCTGTGCCTTCGTTATTTAACCATTTCACGATTTGCTTTGGAACGTTTACGCCGGCATTGTGTGTGAACGGGTATTGCCCTCCAAAACGGCAATTCATTTCCAGTACATAAATGTCGCCATCTTCTGTAACAAAACAGTCGGCGTCTAATAGAGCAATGTGCTTTATATTTGAAGAAATGTTTTTTGCCACGTTTTCAAAGGGCTTGGTGGGTACAGTTTCTGCGACGTCTGTTTCACCGGATCGCATGGCTATTTTTTTCTTTGCAAATACGGTGACGTAGTTGCCGTCAAGGTCGTTTAGAATCTCGATGCCGTATTCCTGCCCTTTGATTGCTTGTTGGATGATAATGCATTTTTCCGTGTCGGCGGCAGATTCGTACTTCAAGTAAGTATTGAAAATTTCCCTATGAAGTTTTTTGTAAAGAACTTCCAACTCTTCATTGTTTTCTGCTTTGTATATGCCGATGGAACCCATACCCCAACGAGGCTTTAAAAAAAGTGGATAGTTCAAAGAGCCGTTCTGTAGAGCGTCTTTTGCGTCGCTTAGACGAATAAAAGCTGGAGATTGCTTGATTCCAATATTTGATAAAAATTTAAAGGTCTCCCATTTGTCGTTGCAGATAGATGTGGCTTCCACGCTGGAAACAACAAGTTTTATTCCTGCTTTTTCAAAGGAATGTCGATTTTTTGCGAGAACGGGAAGATCTATGTCAAATAAAGAAATGATAGCGCTGATTTGTTTTTCTTTGCAGTAATCAATTAGAAAATTAATGTATCGGTCGTCATAGATGTTTGGCGTCAATACGTAATCATCGGCTTGCAATAGCGTGTAAGTGAGAATGCTGTTGGATGCAAAAACCTTTCCTGTTCCCCTCAGTGCATCCTTGAAGTATTTTACTAGGTAAGTTCTGCGGCCGGCAGATGTGAGAAGAATGTTCATTGTATAAACCTATTTCTTGTTGACTACGACGTCAATAACTCTGTTCACACCTTCTTCGTCAAGGCCGGCGAACATGGGCAGACAGAGCACCTGGTTTGCCAGCTTGTGTGCTATGGGCAAGTTTGCTGGATTTGCTGAATCCAGGCCTTTGTATGCGCTGAATGTGCTGATCAACGGGTAGAAGTAACGACGTCCGAAGATGTTGTGTTCTTGCAGTTTGGCGTACAGGTCGTCTCTACTGATGCCGTATTCTTCGCTAATGAAGATGGGGAAGTAGGCATAGTTGTGTCGAACACCTTCAATATCCTGGAGGAATCGGATTCCCGGGATGTTCTTGAATGCTTCGCGATATCTGTTTGCTACGGCCTGACGTTTTTCGATGGCGCTGTCCACCTGCTTCAAGTTCAGCAAGCCGTATGCCGAACGGATTTCGTCCATCTTGCTGTTGATGCCCGGGGCGACCACGGTTGTTTCTCCGTTGAAACCGAAGTTCTTCAGGAAGTCAATGCGCCTTTTGGTGGCTTCGTCATGACAAATCAGTGCACCGCCTTCGATGGTGTTGTATACCTTGGTGGCGTGGAAACTGAGGGTGCTCATGTCGCCTGCCTTCAATACGGATTCACCATCTTTTTTGACGCCAAAGGCGTGGGCGGCATCATAGATAATCTTCAGACCATAGATGTCTGCGATTTCCTGGATGCGCTTCATGTTGCAGGGGGTTCCGTACACATGGACGGGCATAATGGCCGTGGTGTGCGGGGTAATGGCTGCTTCAATTTTTTCGGGGTCGATGTTGCCAGTTTCTTCATCAACATCTACAAATACCGGTTTCAGTCCGTTCCACCAGATTGAGTGGGTGGTTGCCACAAAACTATAGGGTGTGGTAATCACTTCTCCAGTAATTTTCATCGCCTGCAGAGCGGTAATCAGGGGCAGCGTGCCGTTGGTGAACAGGCTGATGTATTTTACGCCGAGGTAATCTGCCAGGGCTTTTTCCAGTTCTTCATGATAGTGACCATTGTTTGTTAACCATTTGCGGTCCCAGATGTCTTGAAGCATGGGAATGAACTCGTCCAGAGACGGGAGGAGCGGGGAGGTAACTGTAATCAGCTTGTTGTCCATTTTATTTCCTCTTGATCATGCTTAGTAGTTCGTCAATGGTCTTCTTATTAAAGAGATAACTGGTGATAAAATAGTAAATGCAACCTACTGCTATTCCTGTTGCAATCTGCAAAGCATACTGTTTCTCAGGTAGCAGGCTGTTTATCCCTATGACTAGTGCTGCCATAATGGATACATTCAGGAATGCGGGGAACAGGAACTTCATCTGAGTGAAAAAACCGGCTTTCAAAAACCTACCGGAATAGAATGTGTTTATGAAAAGACTTATCCATGTGGAGATGACCTGGCCGATGCACATTTCCAAAACACCCATTTGAAGGGTGATGATGAGAATGGTAAATCCAACCGTTTTCTTGATGATTTCCAACTTTAGGAAAAGGTCGGATCTGCCGAGAACCTGGAGCATATTTAGGTTGATTGCATGTACAGGGTACCACATCATGGCAAGGCAAAGAATTTGAAGCAGGATGATCATACCTTCCCAACGATCTGTCAGGAAAAGTAATGTACATGGTTTTGCCAGTGCGAACAGGCCCATCATTAACGGGAATACGATAAAGGTGGACATGTTTAAAAATTTCAAATAACCGTTGCGCATACGCTCAGGTTCGTTCTGCATTTTGCTGAGGACCGGGAATGATACTCGCTGCAGAATGCGGGTGATGTTGAGCGAAGGGAATTGGGCAAAATGTTCGGCCTTGGAGTATCCTCCCAGCTGGGCGGGGGTGTAGTACTTTCCGATTATAAGCGGATAAATGTTGTTGTAGACGGTGTCAATGATTCCGGAAATGAGCAACTTTGAACCATAGGAGAACAGATACTTAAAGGATTCCCTGGAGAAAAAACAGGTGGGACGCCAACGTACGACAAGCCAATATAGGGTAGACATGAGTACGGTGCTGAAGAGCGCCTGGATGACTAGTGCCCAGACTCCATAACCATTGTATGCAAAGAAGATGCCTACGGCGCCGGAAATGACTGCGCACACAAGCGAAATTTTAGCCTGTTTCTTGAAGTCAATTCTTATGACAAGTGTTGTTGTCTGGACCGCGTTAAAGGATTGTACGATAATCTTTAAAGCAAGAACTCGTAAAACGAGAGTGAGTTCTGGCATAGCGTAGAATTGCGCGATGAATGGTGCCAACAGGAATATGACTGCATAGCAAAACAGAGACATACCGATATTGAAGAAGAACATGGTGGCCATATCCTTTTCTGTACGGTCAATTTTTCGGATAATTGCATTTGAAAAGCCGCTGTCAATGAATGTCTGACTGATGGCCAGAAAGACGGTTAGCATGGCGATTACACCATAGTCGGATGGTGCTAGCATTCGGGCTAGAATAATGCCGAATAAAAACTGTACGCCCTGTGTAGAAAATCTTTCTACGGCACTCCAGATCATTCCATGGGCGGTCTTTTTCTTTAAATTTTCTGCCATTATCTTGCGACGTCCTCTAAACGTTTTCGTATTTGCAACTACTCATTGTGAAATTTAGAAAAACAGATGGCTTAAAAATTTTTATGTTGTGGGCCGATGACGTTTATGAAGAAAAGATTAGCTGGTTTGAGACTGGCGTGTTTTGTTGTGTATGCAGCTTTTTTTGCTGTGGCATCCTATGCGTACCTTCCCGGTGAATCCGGTTTTGTATCCCTGGAAAATGAACATGGAATCTGGGGGAACCCTGCGGGGGTGCCTGCTTTTGATTCCAAGGGCGGCTTGGTTTCCTACGATTTTGACAATGGAATTACCAATATTCGTGCCGGCGGTAATTTGGATCATTGGGCTGCTGGTTTTGATTATGTGCAGGGGCCCGATGGGCTTGATGAATCACGTTGGAGTCTAACTCACGGTTCTGACTGGTTGAACCGCTACCTGTTTTTGGGAACACGCATTACGGCCTTCCGCAGTTCTGAATTCCGTGGGACGGAGTGGAGTTATGCGCCTGGTGTCCTGATTCGCCCTTTCCGCAGTCTCTCTCTTGGCTATTCCTGTGATAATCTGCTTTTTATCGGTCCGGAATCCCAGAAGAGAATTCATAATCTTGGAGCGACCCTTCGTCTGGGGTATTTTTTCAGCCTTAGCTATGACGTTGAAAATTTCGAGAATCATCGTCTCTTGTTAGAACTGGAATCTTATGGTTTCCGCTGGGGACTTAAGCTACCCATTTATGGGGATGACGGGTATCGACTGAGTTTTTCGATGCCTATCGGGGGTTACAACAATTTCGCCTTGCATGTGTATGACGATTTGTTGCCCAAGGGCGGCGCCTGGGGATTTCATTCTGCCCGCAATCCTCGTTCAAGTTTGAGTGCCCAGATTATTCGTGTACCCCTGGATATGGAAGTGTCTGAACGGGAGGATGAATTTGCATTTTTCCGCAAGAGTTCCATTAGTATCTGGAAGGTCCGCAATCTTTTTGAACATATGTTCCGCGATCCTTCTAGTGGTCTTGTCATTCTTGACTTTTCGGGCTATAAGGGAAACATCGGAGTGTCCGATGAAATCAACCGTTGTGTGATGAAGCATCGTGCTCGCGGGGGCAAGGTGGTTGCCTATCTTGATGATATTCGTCCATCTGTCCTTTTGGCTGCTTCCAATGCAGATCGTATTGTGGTGGAGCCTTCGGCTCATCTGAATTGGCGTGGCCTGGGCGGAAACATCTTATTCTATAAAGGTCTGTTTGACAAGCTTGGTGTAAAAGTTGAATTCCTGCGTCATGGTAAATTCAAGTCTGCCGTAGAACCTTATATTGCCGATTCCATGTCTGTGGAGGCCCGTTCCAATATGGATTCCCTGTATAGGGATTTGTGGAAAACTCTTGAGTTGATTATTGCTAATCGTAAAATCGCCAAGACCATGTCGATCGATTCTGCAGTGGCCTATCTAGATACGCTTGCTACAAAGCCTATGGTTACGGCGAAGGCTGCACAGAAGGCTGGGCTTGTGGATACCATGCTGTATATTGACCAGGTTCCCGCCTATGCAATCAAGTCTTTCTTTGGTTTTGATGCGCCTTGGGCTAGTTACCGCACCTGGCGTCCTACAGACAAGAAGATTTTCAATGAAAGTTGGACTCCCCGCACAAAGTTTGCTGTTCTGAATATTGATGGGTCCATTGATAATCGCATGGAACGATCTGTTTCGGAATCTCTTCGCAAGTTGCCTGGATCTGGTGCAGAAGCGTTGATTGTCCGCATTTCGTCTCCTGGCGGAAGCGCTATTGCCTCTGATAAGATTTGGGCGGCACTTCGCCATGTAAGCGAAAGGGGAATTCCTGTGGTGGCTAGCATTGGTCATATGGGTGCTTCTGGCGGTTATTATATTGCCTGTGGTGCAGACCTTATTGTGGCAGAACCCATGGCCATCGTGGGTAGCATCGGTATTTATGGCGGCAAGGTTGACGCCTCGGGACTCATGAGTAAGTTGGGACTTCGTGCAGAACCGGTGAAAACTCACGATTATGCGGATGCCGAGACTTTTGTCCGTCCGTGGACCGATGTGGAAAAGTCGGCTCTCCAGGAATACATGGATGATTTCTATGACCGCTTTACTGGCGTGGTTTCGAGGGCGACTGGTATTCCCCAGGCTACGGTAGATTCCAGTTATGGTGGCGGACGTGTTATGTTGGGCTTGAAGGCTGTTGCTGCGGGGCTTGTTCATAAGCTGGGCGGTATCGATGATGCCATCGCTGCGGCAAAGGATCTTGCTGGAGTAAGTAAGTCTACGGATGTGGATTTGATGATTCTTGATTCTGACAAGGCTTATACTTTGCCGATGCCTAGTTCTAAGGCTTTTGTGAATTTCATTACTGAAATGAATCAGACTCAGTTGTGGGCCATTGAACCCAATTTGTGGGAGATGGAATAATGTTAGGTATTGTCATAACAGTTCTTCTGTGTCTTGGGGCGTCTGCGTTCTGTTCTGTGACGGAAGCGTCTTTTTATAGCATTCCTCCTGCTACCATAGAACTTCTGCAAAAACAGAAGAAATTTACGGCCCGCTATATGTCCCATGTAAAGGATAATATTGACCGTTATATTGCGTCGGTTCTTGTGGTGAATACGGTTGCCAATACTGTTGGTGCTTCCTTGGCGACGGCCTTGGCTGTAAGGAATTTGCCTCCTGCAGGTCAGGTGGCCTTACCTATTGTGCTGACCATCCTGATTCTTCTTTTTGGTGAAATTACGCCTAAGACTCTCGGCGTGAAACAGGCCAAGATTGTAGCCCCCCTAGTTGCAGTTCCGTTCTACTACATTACGAAGATTCTTTCCTGGACTGGACTAATCTGGCTCTGTCTGACTTTGACGAAACATTGGACTCGAGAATCCGAGGAAAAGAAGGATGTGAGCATCGAGGATATAAACAGCCTTGTTAGCCTTGGCCTGCGTGAAGACGTGATTGACCGTCAGCAGTCCCTGGTGATCAAGAATATTCTTGCGCTGAAATCGGTTCCCGTGCGTAAGGTGATGACACCGCGCCAGGTGGTGTTCTCGCTGGATGCCAATAAGACTTTGGGTGAATCCCTGGACGAACGCGGAAACTGGCCGTTCTCCCGAATTCCCCTTTACGAAAAGAATAAGGACAATTGGATTGGAACGATTTTGAGGCGCGATGCCTACAACAAGTTGGCTGACGGTCATCGAGATATTAAGTTGCGTCAGTTGATGCGTCCCCTTCAGCTGATTCCTGATTCCTTGACTCTGGATAAGTTGCTGCTCCGTTTTTTGAAACAGCGTGGACATATTGTCGGCGTTGTGGATGAATGGGGCGCCATTGCGGGGGTCGTTAGTCTCGAAGATGTTCTTGAAGAAATTCTTGGCCGAGAAATCGTAGATGAATATGATGAGTCGGTGGACCTTCAGGAGTCCGCCCGTAAGCGTTCCAAGGCTTTGGCCAGTATGCGTGAACAGCGTCGTGCTGTAACCCGTACTACGGCGGCGTTGGCCCGCGAAAGTGTGGTGACTCGCGAAAACGTCGCTGTTCCCCGCCCGCAAAATTCAACTTCAAACGAAAATTCCGCTGACACTCAACGGCAGTAAGATTATGACCGATTCCGTAACGAATTCCTCTGCAAAGACTGCACCTAAGAAAAATTACTTTCCCGCTTTGGATGGCCTTCGCCTGTTGGCTAGCGTGAACATTGTGCTGCTTCACTTGGCCAGTTCCAATGCCCTTGGCTACTTGGCTGACTATAAATGGCTGATGCCTATTCTTAGCGCTCCTGCGTTTGCTGCTGGTATTTTCTATGTGCTGGCAGGTTTCCTTTTTGCAAGTAAGTTTAGCGATCCCGACCGTCGCATTCCTGTTATCCCCTTTATGTTCGGTCGCATTTCAAAACTGTACCGCCTTCACTTCTTTATGACCTTGCTCATGTTCGTGGCCATGATCGTGAAGTTCAGCGGATACACCCATTTGCCGGGCTTGAGTGAAGTTTCAGATTGTGTGAGCAAGGGTCTTGCCAATATGACGCATCCCTGGCGCAGCTTGATTTTGCACTTGACTTTGACATGGTCCATTGTTCCCGATCTGGGCATGAAACTGAATGAACCTTCCTGGTCCCTTACCAGCTTCTTCGTCTGTTATGCCATTACGCCCTGGTTTAGCCGTTGGTTGTTCAAGCAGAATAATCGTACTCTCTGGATTCTTTTTGGCACGCTGTTTATTCCGGGAATTTTGTGGGCCATTTTCTTTGGCTTTAGCGGAAATCTTTGGTTTGATGGCTACGGCGCCAAATACCGTTTCTTCCACATTTTTGCTCCGGTCCGAATTTTCGAATACCTTTTCGGCATGGTCCTTTTCAGATTGTACAATGAAGGTTGCTTTGACTACCTGAAAAAGAATTTTGTCAGTGGCATAGCCCAGTTTGTGGTACTTGCCGCCATTTACGGAAGCCTATTTATCATGAGTCCCAAGGCCAATCCTGGTTGGAACTATTTTGCACACCATTCCGTTCCGGTGATGCTGTACGGATTGTTCCTGGTGTCGCTTTTGAGCGGCAAGGGCTTTATGGCCAGGCTTTTCACTGTCGGAATTGTACGCAAAGTGGGCAAGGCTTCTTTCTATCCTTACCTGATTCACCTGCCGATTATGACCATTGCCTGGGGCATGTGCAACTTGAATCAGCCGGCGAATACCGTCAAGTTTATGCTGTTCGTCTATACCGTCAGCACGTTATATAGCGAATTCAAGACCTGGCGCCGTAAGAAGGCTAAGGAAAAAGGAAAGTAGGCGTGGAATTTTTCGGGCGATTTCGTGTGTTGAGTCGCTTACCGTTCAAATCAAAAATGCCGCTGTGATTGCCATCGGTTTTGCGTTTTGTGCTAATGGTGGATTTCAGTTTAGATGTTCCTGCCGACTTTTTAATAGTCAGACTTAAATTGCAGAATTCAATGGTGTAGATCCCGTTTTCGTCGGGCTGAATTTCATTGTTGTTCTGTTCGATAACGATATTGTCATCGGCAGTAAAACCGGATTCCTTCAGGAATTCTTCGTTCAATTTTACCTTGAGAGGAATGCTCTTGGGCATATGCGGGTGGGGCATTTCCCAACGGATCTTGTACTCCTTATCGTTTGCGGTACCTTCTGCCTTATCCATTATAAAATGTGCTTTATGGTAGGCGCCTACCGTGCTAAATGGGGCTACCCACAAGTCATTCTTTAGGGCGCGTTGAAAGGCGTTCTTTATGGCTTCGGGGGTGATGCTCATACCGCCTTCATCTGATACGCCGTGGTTCAACAGAACTAGCCAGGAACCTCCCTTTACCTGAACGTCCCACGGATTTGCATTTGAAAAATCGCCAATGAATGCGGCTGTATCTAACGCTTCTAGAAGTTCTGTGTCCGCCGTTTCCGAAGAATTCCAGACTCGGGAGGCCATGCCTAACCATTCCGGTTCTACATCCCAGTCGTTTCGCCCATGCCAGCCGCAGTCGCGGTTAATAAAATGATGCTGGTTGATTTCGCCAGATACTTTTTCGTTGTTGGCGCAGAAGGGTGTGGCGTGGGAAGTGATGTTGATTTCGGCTCCGTTTTCGGCCATGACTTTTTCGATTTCCGTAGCGAAATCAGTAATTTCCGATTTTAGCTTGGCGTCATCTTGATCGGGGAGTTGCAAATGGTTGTCGGTATGGTTGCCGATTTCGTTGCCCATGTTGGCCAGTTTGGCGAAACCTGCACCGTTTTGCCTAAGGCTGTTTCCGCCCATGTTTGAAAGGAAAAAGGTCACCCTGACGTCTGGCATTTCTTCCAGGATTGGAGTCAGGTTCTTCACCTGATTTTCCATGGCGTCATCAAAGGTGAAACTGGCGGCGCCGACATGGCCGTTCCAGGGAACTGTAGTGAGAGGGGGCACGGCCATACTAAAACTCGTTAATCCTAAAGTGGCGATGAGTGTTCTCACCGCCGATTTCGCTAAACTCTTTTTTGCCATAAGTCAAATCCAAAACGTTTCTTCAAAATTAATTTAAAGTTTTGGATTGGAGGTGCTGTTGTTCTCTAGTGGATGACCTTTCTTACCTTGGCGGCGAATCCAGGAGTCTTTGAGATGATGATGTAGGGGCCCTTGGGCATAAAATCGGGGACTTTGAATTCGGTAATATTACCAAGGCGTCTTCCCTTTGCATCCAGGAGGGTGTACGTTGTGTTTTCGGAGAAGGGATCGTCTTGTGTTCTAAGGTCGGAACGAACCATGTAGGGCTTGGTGTCGGGAGTCTTGGAGGAGCCGTAGATGGTTGCCTTTAAAGAAGTGAATTCAAGAATGAAAATTCCGTCTTCATCGGGGTAGATTCTTTTACCATCCTGTTCGATGTAGATGCTCGCATTGTTGCCGAAATTTTCTCTGACGAAAGTTTCGTTTATGACGACCTTGAGAGGAATGCTTTTGGGCATATTCTTGTGGGGCATTTCCCATGTGACGGTAAGATTGTTTCCATCGGCAACGGCCTTGGCGGTATCCAGGGTAAAGTGGGCGCGGTAGTAGGCCCCGACTGTGCTAAAGGGGGCAACCCACATATTGTTTTTTACGGCACGTTGAATGAATTCCTTCATCAGATCCTGGGTGATATAACCTTCTCCAAGATCGGCGATTCCATGATTGAGAAGAACCAGCCAGGAAGGGGCCATGGCTGAAGCATCGATAGAGTTGAGGAAATCTTCTTCGGCGTTGGGGGTGGTGTACCAAACCTTGGAATCCATATTGCTCCAGTTGGGTTCCACATTCCAGTCGTGTTTACCCGGTCCGCCTGCACTGCGATTGATGAAATGGCGGTCATCAATGACGCTAGAAACAATGTCGTTGTTTTGACTGTAGGGGAGTGCGTGGGATGTGACGCTCACTTCAGCTCCATAAGAGCCCATGATTTGCTCCAGTTCCCCGGCAAAATCGATAATTTCTGATTTCAGGGAGGATTCTGCAATGGAGGTGAGGTCGAAATGGTTGTTGGTATGGTTGCCGATTTCATGCCCCTGTTTTGCAAGTTCAGCGTATGTGGGGCCAAAGTAGTCAAGCAGGTTCATACCCATATTAGTAAGGAAGAAAGTCACCTTGACTTCGGGCATATCCTCGAGAATCTGGGAAAGAGGCTCTGCCTGGTAGAATCCGTCATCGAAGGTAAAGCTGGCCGCGCCAGAATAGCCATTCCAGGGGACTGTTACGAAGGGGCTTTTGACGGAAGCTGCTGAAGCAAGCCCGCAGATTACGGAAATCCCTAAAAATGCTTTTTTGATGATCCTGTTCATAATTTTCTTCCATTCCTAGGGAACAAAATACGATCTCAGGATGTTTTTTTTTCAAAAAAATTTCATTTCCAATATTACAAGATGTAAGAAAATTGTCATATTGTATGGATTCTGTTGATACAGTGTATTAACAAATGTTATAATTGGCCCGCTATGAGAAGAGATAAATTGGCTATATCTATTAATGGTGGTGGTGCGCTGGGCATTGGTCCGGTTGCGCTGATGTGTGAAATTGAAAAGAAGCTTGGGGAAGGCTGGATTTCTAAGAATGCTGCCGCTTTTGGTGGTACCTCTACCGGCGCTATCGTAGCGGCTTGCCTCGATGAGGGAATGTCTGCAGAAAAGATCCGTAAGTTCTACCGCGATAACTTGAAGGATATTTTCAAGAAATATTCCTTGTGGGAACGCATTAAGGATCTTAAAAAGCCGACTTATAATCATGCACGCTTGAAAGAACTTCTAATGGACTGCATGAAGGGTAAGTGCAGCGATTGGGAAAAACCGATTTTCATTCCCACAACTCGACTCAATGGTAAAAAGTCTGTAGAAAAGGTTTGGGACAGAGGCGATGCCGATGTGGATAAGTGGTTCGCGGTTCTTTCGTCCACTTGTGCTCCTACCTACTTTGACGTTGAAAAACTTGGCGATACTTGGTATGCCGACGGTGGCATGTGGGCAAATTCTCCCATTGCGGTTTTGAATGCAGGCTTGAAGAGAGCTGGTTTCCGCGACGATTACCGTATCCTTACCTTTGATACTGACATGGATATGATGGTTCGCGTTGAAGACAACCAGACCTTGCTTGGCTGGGGTAGCTACGTGCTTAATGAATGGGTTGCCCGTTCTGGCAAGAGTAGCGATTACGAAGTGATGGCTGACATTGGCCGCGAAAATGTCCATGTGCTTTCGCCGTCTGCAAATGGTAAAAAATACAAGTTGGACGATGTTGCCGATGACAAGCTGGATGAACTTGAAAAAATCTGGCGTGGTTATTTCACGGAACATGAAGAACAAATCATATCCTTCTTGCAAAACACCTAGAGATGACGGCATTGTCATTAAACACGGCACTCCCTTGGGGGTGCTTTGTTTATATTTTTTGGCATGAAAAAAGCTTTCTTGATTTTTTTATTCTTGAGCGTCTTGACAGCTGCCCTAATATCTTTGGGGAGGAACTTATCTAGTTCTTCGTTTGAAAATGCAGATGAATTGCATCCCTCTGTATCGAATGAGCACTACGACGATGTTGCAACAGCCGCAGATACGGCGAGAATAAAAATTTTAGGTTATGACAGAGATGGAAATGGTGTAAGGGATGACCTGGATTCTCTAATTGATGCGAAAATTCCAGACAGTCCTGAAAAAAGGGCTGCTTATCGCTATCTGGCTCGGGCCATACAGAATCAGTGGATTGCTTTTTATGATAATCCGCAAATGACGTATGAGGAAATGCATCCCTATGCAGTTTTTACCTCTTTGGGAATTGAACTTATTGGAGAGCTTAATGCTGAAGTAAATCTTGATTTTAGTCTTTTTGAAGCCAGTTTACTAAATACATTGGAACGGGTTATGTTTAGCGATGAAATTGACAGAATCTTTGTCGGAAAATATTTGCCCGTAGCGGTAAAATCAGATCGGCAATATTCCGATTTGGTATCCTTAGGAATGGGTGCGTTTAATGAAATTTTAGAACAAGAGAGGATGAAATAATGCGAGAAATTTTTTTGAGAAAGAGCAGAATTTTATTCGCATTTTGTTCGCTCATGTTGGTCTCGTGTGTTGATCCTTATAAGTGCGCTAATGAAATTAATACAAATTAAATTACGGTGATTAGCGTAATTTCAACAAAGCCGGTCAAGTCTGTTAAAGCATATATAGGCGACAAAGTTCTTTGCGAAGGCGTTAACGAATTACTCTATAGAAAAAATAAGGAAGAACTCCTTTATCATTATACCTATGATGAAGGGAAAATTGATTCTGAACGTGAGGATTGGTTTGTTGTATATGGATGTTATGTCATACATGATACAACCGTAAAGAATGGGAAGGTTTATTTTGATGTTGAGGAAAATGACAGTATAAATGTCCTTGATGTTGACGACTTGATAATGGGGAAAACACACATTTATGCAATTTCGTTGCAAGACACTGCGTGGCTTTTCGGTTACAAAAGTAGTTTATTGGTAAATGACGCTCAAAATTACGATTTTTCTGTTTAGTCTCGATTGGGCTGCCGTGATGGCTATTGCTTTGTCTCTTTGCCGATGATAGAAGAGGACCTGTGCTTTGATGATTGAAATTTATCGGGGTTTTTAAGGGGTGTCCCCTTAGGGGTGGGGGTAGCGTAAAATTTTGCGCCGCTTGCTTTTGGGGGTGAATTGCGCAAAAGTTGAAGCGAGGGGGCGGCTGCCCCCTTTTTTTATTTTCTAACTTTTCGCCGTAAATTTTTACGAGGTTATTATAATGGCTTTGTTTCGTGAAGTAGTTAAGGAAGAAACCTTCCCGCAGATCGAAGAGCGCGTGCTCGGATTGTGGGATAAGGATGATAGCTTTAAGAAGTCTCTGGACAGCCGTCCGGAAACTGCACCCTATACTTTCTACGATGGCCCTCCGTTTGCAACTGGCCTTCCGCACTATGGTCACTTGCTGGCTGGTACCATCAAGGATATCGTTCCCCGTTACTGGACCATGAAGGGCAAGAAGGTTCCTCGCGGTTTCGGTTGGGACTGCCACGGTCTTCCGATTGAATCTCTGGTTCAGAACGAACTGGGTCTGGCCGGCGTTGCCGAAATCCAGAACCTGGGCGTAGATAAGTTTAACGAAACCTGCCGTAGCAAGGTTCTGAAGTACACCGGTGAATGGCGCAAGACGGTTCGTCGCATGGGCCGCTGGGTGGACTTCGACAAGGGCTACAAGACCATGGACAAGAACTTCATGGAATCTGTGTGGTGGGTGTTCAAGCAGTGCTTCGACAAGGGCCTCATCTATCAGGGCTACCGCATCCAGCCGTACAGCCCGGCTCTTGCAACTCCGCTTTCCAACTTCGAAACCAACCAGGGCTATAAGGACCGTCAGGACCCGTCCTTGACTCTTATCTTCCCGCTGGTTTCCGACGACGCTAAGTTTGCTGGCTCCAACATCCTGGTTTGGACCACCACTCCCTGGACTCTTCCTTCCAACTTCGCTATTGCAGTGAAAGCTGACGCCGAATATGTTTGCGTTGAACAGGACGGCAAGAAGTTCTGGGTCATGGGTACCCGCGCTGGCGCCTATTTCAAGAATCCCAACATCGTGGACAAGTGCATGGGTTCCGACCTGGCCGGCCTCAAGTACGAAGCCTTGTTCCACATTAGCGACGCCTACGCTACTGCCGAAGAACTGGCAAAGCGTTATACCATCTACGTTGCCGATTTCGTTAGCGACGAAGACGGTGCCGGTGCTGTGCATATCGCTCCTTCCTTCGGTGAAGAAGACTTCCAGCTGGGCGCATCTCTTGGCCTGGGTCTTTTTGACCCGCTGGATACCGAAGGCAAGTTCACCGACAAGGTCCCCATGTGGAAGGGACTGGGTGCAAAGGAAGCCGACAAGAGCATTATCGCTTACCTCAAGGAACAGGGCCGCGTGTTCAAGCACGAAACCTTCGTTCATAGCTACCCCCACTGCTGGCGTACCGGCGTGCCTCTGCTGTACCGCGCCCTCAAGACTTGGTTCTTGAAGATCGATGGCGAAGTTACCAATGCAGAAGGTGTCACCAAGACTTTGAAGGAATGGATGGTCGAAAACAACCAGACCGTGAACTGGGTTCCCGACCACATCAAGAGCGGCCGCTTCGGTAAGTGGATTGCCAACGCCCGCGACTGGAACCTTTCCCGTAACCGTTTCTGGGGTACCCCGATTCCTGTATGGATTGCTGACGACGGCGAAATGATCGCTGTGGGCTCCATCAAGGAATTGGCAGACCTTACTGGCGAAACTCTGGACGACTTGCACAAGCACTTCGTGGACAAGATTGTCATCAAGAAGGACGGCAAGGAATTCAAGCGTACTCCGGAAGTGTTTGACTGCTGGTTCGAATCTGGCTCCATGCCTTATGCTAGCCGCCACTATCCGTTTGAAAACAAGGAACTGGTTGAAAAGAGCTTCCCGGCTGACTTCATTGCCGAAGGCCTTGACCAGACTCGTGGTTGGTTCTACACCCTGACTGTTCTTTCTAACGCTCTGTTCCAGAAGCCTGCCTTCAAGAACGTGATCGTGAACGGTATCATCTTGGCCGAAGACGGTTCCAAGATGTCCAAGTCCAAGAAGAACTATCCGGACCCCAACGAACTTATCGAACGTACCGGCGCTGACGCTATCCGCCTGTTCCTCATTAACTCTGCTGCACTGAAGGCCGAAGACCTGCGCTTCTCTGAAGAAGGCGTGAAGGGTATCGTGAAGCAGGTGATGCTCCCGCTGTGGAACGCCGTTAGCTTCTTCGTAAGTAACCACAATGCCGACGCCGCCAAGGGCCAGCTGAACTGGAATCCGGGTGAAGTGGTGAAGTCCGAAAACGAACTGGACCGCTGGATGCTTGCAACCCTGCAGGATCTGGCCGCCAAGGTCGAAGTGGAAATGAAGGCTTACCGTTTGTACAACGTGGTGCCTGCAATCATCGCCGCTGTGGATGACCTGACCAACTGGTATGTTCGTCGTAGCCGCCGCCGTTTCTGGAAGTCTGAAAACGATGGCGACAAGAATGCAGCTTACGCTACCATGTACAAGGTGCTGGTGGACTTCAGCAAGATTCTTGCTCCGTTCCTGCCGCTCCTGGCCGAAGAAATCTACCAGATTCTCGTTCGCGAAGTGGATGCCAACGCTCCTGTTAGCGTACACCTCTGTGAATTCCCCAGCGCAGACGAATCCTTGAAGGACGAAGCTCTGGTGCAGCGTATCGCAATGGTCCGCGGCATGGTGGAAATGGGCCGTGCAATTCGCGCTACGAACAACGTAAAGAATCGTATGCCGATTGCTTCCATGACTGTGGTGCCCCATGGTGCCGTAGAAAAGGAAGTGGCCGAAACCATGAAGGACCTCATCCTCGAAGAACTGAACGTTCGCGAAATGAAGTTCCTTGAAGATGAAACTGTTCTTGTTAAGTTGTCTGCAAAGCCCAACTTCCTGGGTATCAAGGCCAAGGGTCCTGAATACGCCAAGAACATGAAGGTCATCTCTGCAAAGCTCAACAGCCTGAGCGCTGACGAAATCAAGGCCTTGCAGGGTGGTGAAACCATCAAGTTCGAATTTGGCGAAGTGGGTGCCGACTGCCTCATGATCCAGCGCATTGTGCCGGAAGGCCTTGCCGTGGATGCTGACAGCCACTTTACCGTTGCTCTGGACCTGAACGTTACCGACGACCTGCGCCGCGCTTGCGTCGCCCGCGAATTGGTGAACCGCATCCAGAACCGCCGTAAGGAACAGAACTACACCATCACTGACAAGATCGAAGTGACCTTGTTCTCTGAAAGTGAAATGTTCAAGCAGGCTGTTGTGGAAAACGAAGCTTACATCATGGGCGAGACACAGGCTGTTAAGCTGACCTGGGCTGCCGCCGCTGATGGCCTCGAAGCCAACGACGCTGACGGAGAAGCTTTTGCTTTCACTACGGTAAAAGCCTAACAAGGCGAACGTCGCGGACATGCTTGCATGTCCATGACTGAGCCGCATAGGCTAGGCGCGAAGCGCCCAGGCTTAATCGTCATTCTGGAGGGGCAACGCCCCGATAGAATCCATTTTACAAGGTCCCCGAAGTTAACCGCTTCGGGGATTTCTTCTGCTATTGACAAATATCATAAAATAAGATATAATTTTATGATATGAGTTTTAAAAAGAAAAAAGAAATTGACTTGCTGAAAGATGTGGCTGCTGCTTACAATGGGGTTGTGCTTTCCTCAAAGTCCGGGTCAGTGGGAATTTCACGGGCCCAGTTATCGTCTTTGTGCAAGTTGGGCGAACTTGTCCGGGTGGCGCAAGGGCAGTATGTTTTGCCAGATGCAATTCCAGATGAAATCTTCATGATTTCGTCTCGTTCAGATAATTTGATTATTTCTCACGAAACGGCCCTTTTCTTGCACGGCTTCTCGGAACGGACTCCTTTTGAACATTCAATAACAGTTCCCTTTGGACATGCACCGTCATTGTCTCTGAAAAATGCCTGCAAGGTATTCACTTGCAAGCCAGAACTATTTGATTTGGGAGTGACGGAGGTGAAAACTCCTTTTGGTAATACCGTTCGCTGCTATGACCTGGAAAAAACAATTTGTGATTTGATCAAGAACAGATCCCGCGTAAGCAACGAACTGTTGCTTACTGCAATTAAAAGATATGCTGCATGGGATGGCAAGGACTTAAATAAGCTTGCAGAATACGCGAAGAAACTTAGGGTTTCCAAAATTCTGAAAACTTACCTGGAGGTGCTGCTTTGAAAAATGCGATGAGCCTAAAAGCTGTTGTTCGGAATCGTGCGAAGGAACTGCAAGTCCCTCCGCAGGTTCTTTTGCAGAATTTAATGTTTGAACGATTTTTACTTCGTCTAGTCAAGTCGCCCTATAAGAATAAGTTCATTATTAAGGGTGGAATGCTAATCTCTTCAACACTTGGGCTGAGCCGCAGATCGACAATGGATTTGGACATGACTTTACAGGGACTGGATTTAAAGCCCGATGTATTGAAGACTGCATTGCAGAGCGTTTGTGAAATTGATTTAGATGATGGATTTTCGTTGAGCGTGAATCGCCTAGAACCTATTCGTGATGATGATTGCTATGGTGGTTTTAGGGTTTTTGTCGATGCAAAGTATGATTTTATTCATGTCCCGATGACGATTGATATTTCAACAGGTGATGTCATTACGCCGGGTGCAGAACGGGTGACTTTGTGTGGAACTTTGGATAGTTCATTAAAGATTCGCTTGTTTGGATATAATGTGGAAACTATTCTTGCTGAAAAAGTTGAAACTATTTTGAGTAGATCAGTGTATAATACTCGTCCACGAGATTTTTATGATGTTTACTCTCTGACTAGAGTCTGTAAATATGACCAAAAAATTTTTAAGGACGCTTTAGCTGCAACATCAAGACATCGAAAGTCGGAAGAGAAAATTGCGGATAAAGAAAAAATTCTCTGCCAGATTGAAAATAGTGAAGATTTACAATCACAGTGGACGAAATATACACAGCAATTTTCTTTCGCAAGTAAATTGCCTTTTTCTGAAATGACTAATTTGCTCAGAAATCTTTTACTTTAATAGAATATATACAGCGCAAAGCTCAACAAAATTGCGATTTGTACGGAAATGATGAAAACAGCAACTTCTCGTTTAAAAGAAGGCTTTTTGAAGAATGTTGCCACTAGGGGCCATAGGGATGCTGTTAAAAGAATGAATAGGCAATATTCAAAGGCTTGACCAAATGAGTACATTTCGTATTCAAAAGAATGAATGTCATGCGGTGAGCCCAAATCCGAAATAAAAAAATAAACTGTCCACGGGACAAGCCAAATTGAGGCAATCCATACAGCCTTCTTAAGGAACGCTTTAAAGTTAAACAGTTTAAGTTTCAACTCAATGAGAAAATTGATTGCATTGACTAGGCTCCATGACAATATAAATGGAGCTAAAAAAGGCATCAGTATACCACTACCAGGCACACTTCTATCAGTAAGAAACTCAAAGAGGCATACTAAGGGGATATAAGCCAATGGGCCTAACGACCCAAAGGCTTGCACGAGAATTGCGGCAACGGAAATTCTGGATTTTTCTTTACCAGAATTTTCGTTTGACGTTGTTGAAATGTTGACGATAGGTGTCGTCATCCATTGTCTCCCTGTATACTTCGTATTGGCCCCAGGGCGTTTTTCGAACTCTGAACAATCCGTTCGTTTTTGCTTCCCATAGTGCACGAAGCATTTGTTCTTCGCTAGTTAAATATTTGTAATTCGTACCGTTGGCTCGCCCTATTTCATTGTTGAGCAAGTCTGCGGTAGAATCTGCATCATCTAAATTACTAAAAAAGCGTTGGTTAGGGTTGGGCTTGTAATTAGCCTCATGACAATATCCGACCTTTTGGGCGATGTCTGCAGAATGCTTTGTTGTTATGTCGGCTTGCCACATCACATGCCGTAGTGCACCAGCCCAGGAACCTCTGTCGTCTTGGACGGGAACGTATTCGTTTATGACAGAAGCAAAAGTCTCGGCTTTGCGTGTGCTGCTAGAATCTGATTGCAAAAAACTAGGGAATCTTGAATTTCGTGGGATTCCGAGACTTTTCGCAATTTTGAAACTTTCACTCCAGTAATCGGGAAAAGTCTCCCTTGTCATACACAAGGCTTGCCCTATTAATGATTGTGCTTTTTTCTTTGTATCTTCTGACAGGAATGCCATACGAATCCCCTTGAAAATCCTGCTAATACTGTAACCATAACGGATTATTTTATGGCGTACAGGAACAACTGCGACTGGCGTAGTCGTGTCAAATTTGTTTTGAAAGGGCCCTGCCTCGCTCAGGGATTGCCTTGGTGTAAACCACCAACTCGAGGGTCGGCCTCCACGTAGCCGTCAGGTTTTTCTTAATCAGAGTCCTAGGAACTCAGGTATCGCCTGCTCGATACTCTTTTACGTGAACCATACAGGATCGAATCCTGCTGGGATCTGGGAAATGAAGCTCCCCAGTTGAGCTATCTTAATAATAAATAAAAAGAAGGATAAATGCAAGAGGAAAATCCCCGATGCCGGTGTGGGGCGTCGGGGGGGAGGTTGCTTAGATTATTTAAAGACATGCGGAATACGGAAGCGATTTTATGTAGTCTTCCATGAATTGCCAGTCCGGTTCATAGATGGCTTTGCCAGATTCATCTTTTTTCCCGGTGTTGATGGCGGGGAGTTTGATTAAGGATGCAGGCATTCTCTTTGGCCTCCATTTTCTTCCGTAATCCCACCGAAATTGTTCTTTTTCTATGATAGTACAAAGAAACATTGCGGTGTACACATTTAGATTTACGTCCCATCGGCCGTTGAGATACAACGGATTAACATCATGCGTGCAAGTGAATTTTTTGTTTTGGTAAAAAGCATAACCAACAGAACCATTATTCGACACGGTGATGCATCCCTCTTTGAATATTTTTTCATCAAGGGAGGCGTTTGGTTCAGATCCTGTTTTTGAAGATTCTTCTATCGTTTCTAAATCATGAAATGAGGTAATGCCGTTGTTTGAATCTGTTGCCCCTATAAAAGGAATGTTTCCCAATGGGTTTTCATCGGGCTTTTTGTTGTAAAATCCTTTGCAGATTTCAAAAACCTCGTCATATCTAAACCAATGCCATTTAGACATGTTCAATTCTATTGCTTTTCGAGCAATCGGTTTGCTTTCAAATGGCGTGCCAATGCATTTTGTTTTTACATTTTGAGGAACCTCTTCTCTTGCAGGGACCAACAAGGAATCAAACGTGTAATTAGCTTCTCGACCAAAAGTTGAAAACCGAAATCTGTTTGCCTCGATACATTGGCAATAAAAGAGTTTTTCGGCCAACCCCATTTCTACGATCGGCACTAAAACCTTCACATTTTGCCCAGTGTAGAAATCCTCTTGCTGAACAAATGAAGAAAGGACGCTTCCGCCCATGGCTACTGTAATAGAGCCAGCTTTAAAAGGTTCCTTCTTATCAACTTTTTGAATTCTTGCGGAAACACCACAATTAGAATTGCTTCGATTGACAAAATTAAAACCTTGATTTTTACCACAAATTTCGCACTTGTTCAAATCAAGCTGCGAACCATAACAAATATTGAAAATTTCGTCTAGCCGTTTCATTCTATTTGACACCATTCAAAAATTTGAACGCAGCATATTCTTTTATCTTTTTTTCAAAATCTGCCGCACACAACGTTGAATAATCCGTTTCCATATAAGCTTCTGCGCACCATTCATCTTCATGGGAAACGTGGTGCATTACGGAGTAGCCAGGTTCTTCAATCTTGTTTTGGTATAAATACAACCATTTCTTTCGGATTTCTTCCCATTTTCCATGGGCATCAATTCGACCTAATTTTTTCCTTTTTACAAAACCATCGTCTCGGAAATAACCAAAGAAAGTTCTTTTGTCCTCAGGATGGGGAACATTTGCCGTCCAAACCATTACACATGGCGGAGCAGATGCTGCGGGATTGAATATTTCCGTAGGCATGCTGAATACAGCTTCCAATGTATGCTTTTTAAATAGACGTTCACGAACTTCTTTGCAAGTAGTTCCCAAAGCGCAATTGATAGGAACAACAGCAACCGCAATTCCACGAGTGACGAGAATGGATAGTAACTGTTCAACAAATTCAAGTTCATTATAATCATCCTGAGAATACGGAGGATTAATTAAACCTACGTCAATATTTTTCTTTTTTAGTTCTTCGGTTATCTTTTTGTCAAAGCAACTTCCATAATGAATGTTGCTCTTTCCGTCACGACGGACAATCATATTAGCGATGCAAAGCGTATAGATGTGCGGATCCGCTTCAATACCATAAAGACCATCTTCCCTGATTTTTTGAATTTCGTGGTAATTCGCATTCTTGAACATTTTGCTCATCGCAGTTACTAAGAATCCACCAGATCCAGCGCATGTGTCCAAAACTCGACTTTTCTTATTTAGGCCACTTACATCGCACATCAGTTCGGTTAAGTGTTGCGGAGTTAAAACAATTCCAAGAGCCTTTCCATCATCGCCATTGGAAAACTTGATGAATTCATGATAAAATTCACCAAGAGCATCAATGGATGAATCTGCAATATTCATCATTGGCTTGATTTTCATGTCCAGTTCTTGAATGTACCAACGTAACGAATAGTCTTCATTCATTTTTGTTGTCTGGAAATGATGTAAACTGGACACATTTTTAAAAGTATTCAAGATATTGTCTATACGGTCTTGTTTTACACCAGCATCACCTAACACATCGGATATGGCGGAACTGATATTCCATTCCAGCCCTTTTAAGGTAGTAGCGTTCATATAAGCTTCTTCAAAATCTTCGTTCTGAAGGGCAATAAGAATACCCGCTATAAAAATTGGTTTATCGTTCGCAGTCACTTTTGCAACTCGTAAACTATTACTCATATCTATAGCGGTCTGACGAATTTCTTCTAAGGAATATTGCCTTGAAATACGTTCGCCTTTCAAATACTGTAGATAAATGGCGGGTTCTAAAAGGATATTTAACCTAGAGAGCTCCTTATACTCATCATGTCCTTTTTGCCAATAAAAGGTGCTTATTTTTGAGTCATCTTTTTTACTACCGCTAACACCAATGGCAATGACATTATACCGCTCTTTTAAAAATTTTGCATAGTACAAAGCTCCATCAACCGCAAAATCTTTTGGCTTATTCAGTTTGTCCGATTGATGCTGTTTTACGCTCCTTTTGCACTCAACCACAATGATTGTATTTGCGTTTTTATGAAATGTTATGATGAATTCCGGTTTTGCTTTCCCAGTTCCTCCTAGAGAGTAGTCTTCAATAGCACATTCTTTCGGCTTGCCACCAGCTTTTTCAAGAAGTTTTTCTATTGCAGAAATATCAGGAACGTCGCCTTGCGGATAGACTTTTCCAAATTCATTCTCCCCAAGGTCGCATCTCATTTCCTTGAGTACAAAGTTTTCACTAAACTTCTCGTTTGCCATGCCGTATCCTTCCAAATAAAAGTGATTTCATTTCCACTCAAATTCGAAAGGATTCCGGCTTCGCAAATAAAAAAGGCGTGGAACCGAATGCTCCTATTGACGCAGAGGGTCACCACAACCCATCAATCCATAGGCGCAAACGGCCCACGCCCCAAACGGGACGTGAGCACTCGCCTTATTCGTGGATTGACTTTTGAAGTGGTGAATTTCTGCGTCAGCGAATAAGAGTCGAAAACTCAATAAAACCTGCGTTCAGCCTCGCTCTCGCAAAACCGAACTATGTCAATATCAAATATAAAAAAGCTAACGAAAAAACGAGATTATTTTTGAGTTGTGTCTTATTTTGCTTAAAATTTTACGAAAGATTTTGTATATTTGGAAACGGAGGTTTTGTATGGCGTGTATTCTGCCTGTTTCTGATTTGCGCAACTATAACGAAGTTCTTCAGAATGTTTCTGAAGGATCTCCTGTTTTCTTGACGAAGAATGGCCGAGGCTGTTTTGTGGTCATCGATATCAAGGAGTATGAACGCTTGACTGCAGAACATAAATTACAGAAGTCCTTGGAGGAAGGCGAACAATCTGCAAAGGAATCTGGCTGGCTGGCTGCAGCTGACGTACGTGCAAAGTACGAGGTCTAAATGGCCTCTGTATTTATCTCCCCGAAAGCCGTTGAAGATTTAGACGGTATCAAAGATTATATTGAAATCGAATTGAAAAGCCCGCAGGCTGCTAAAAATGTCATTAAGAAAATTATTGACGGCTATGAAAAGCTAGCGGAGTTTCCGGAACTTGGTGCTGAAATTGAAACTACAAATGCCTTTTTAAAATGTTATAGGCATCTTGTTGTTGATAACTATGTGATTTTCTATCGTGTGGAATCGGGTGATATTTTTGTTGTCCGAATACTTCACCGACTGATGGATTATTTGAAAATCTTGTGATTATGGAACTTGGTGCTTAATTCCCAGAGCTTCATTCAGGCTGCCGGTGCGGTAGCCTTTTTCGTCGAGACGAACTTCTGCGAAGCCGAGGTTTTTGAGAGTCTGGATGATAAGTTCTTGATTTGTTTTGAACAGGTCGAATTGCTCGGGAAGAAGTTCAATGGAGGCGGTAAGGGCCGTTGTGGGGGAGGACTGCGCGGAGCCTGTTTGGGTGGTGAGTTCGCGGCAGCGTACTCTATATTGTACAAAGCCTAAATCCTGCAGAAATTTTTCGGCGGTTTCGACTAACTGCAATTTTTGTCTTGTTATGCGCTCCCCGTAGGGAATGCGGCTGGCGAGGCATGCGAAGGAGGGCTTGCTTGCGGTGGGGAGATTGAGTTCCCGGGAGAGTTCACGGATTTCTGATTTGGTGAGGCCGGCTTCTCGCAGGGGGCTCTTGACGGAAAGTTCTGCGATGGCTTTCATGCCGGGGCGGTAATCCCCTTCGTCGTCCTTATTGCTGCCTTCGCAGACGACGAACTCATCTCGCACGGTGGCTTGAATGGATGAGAAGATTTGCCTTTTGCAGATGTAGCAGCGGTTAGGAGGATTTTCTGCGAATCCTGGCACGGACATTTCGTCGTGAAGGATGAATTGGTGACGAATGTTTTCGCGTTTGCAGAAAGCTTCCGCTTCGTTCATTTCTGCAGCGGGAACCAGATGGGACTTTACCGTAATGGCGATGGCATTATCGCCTAAGGTATCGTGAGCTACTTTTAGAAGGAACGTAGAATCGACGCCGCTAGAATAGGCGATGGCCACCTTGCCATAGCTGCGGAGAATTTCTTTGAGACGTTCTTTCTTTTCTTGTAGATTCATGGGTGCGCAACCTTAGAATTTTGCGTTCGCCTTGGCGGCGTCGGCGACTTCGCGGTAGGTGACGCCTGCTTGGTCTGCAACTTTCTTGACGCTGTCAAATTCCGGCTTGTACTTCACGATGTCGCCCAGCTCGCATTTCTTGACGGTGACGGTTCCGTAAGGTGTTGCAATGTCAGCGAAACTGCGGTCCATGCACGTGCGGCTTACAGGATAACGCCTGAGTCCCACCGTCGTTGTGTGGCGGAAGATTGCTGTTTCAATTTGTGGCAACTTTTCCTCGTCGGCAAGGACTCGCAGGATCACTGCGGGGCGGTTCTTCTTCATGTAGCAGGGAACGTAATGAACGTCTCTTGCGCCGGCTTCAAAAATCTTTTCCATGGCGAGCCCCAATTCCTCGGGACTTTGATCATCGATGTTGCATTCAATCATGAAAATATTTTCGCCATCTGCGTCGCGAACTTCAACATCTTCAATAATCTGTGCCCGCAGGAAATTGGCTCTTCCGAAATCTCGCTTTCCAAGGCCGATGCCTGTCTTTAAAATCTTGTACTGTTCCGGAAGCTTTTCGCTGGTGCGTAGTGCGGCCACAACGCCGATGCCTGTGGGGGTGACCATCTCGCCCTTGGTGTCGGTAACGTGGAGGGCAATGCCTGCGGCTTCTGCAATGCTTGCCACAGCGGGAACGGGAATGGGGAGCATTCCGTGTTGAGTTTGCACAAATCCGAAGCCTTCGTTAAGCCCTGTCACCACGCACTTTTCAATGCCAAAATTTTCTCGCAGGTCGTCAACAAGAACGGCCACCGCCATAATGTCGACGATGGAATCGATGGCACCAACTTCGTGGAAGTGAACGTCCTCTACTGCGACACCGTGGGCTTTGGCTTCGGCCTCGGCGATAATGCGGAAAATTTTCTTGGAGATGTCCAGGGCGTTGCTAGAAAATGCGGGTGCGGCAGGATTGTGTTCTGCGCAATGTCCAGCAGCATGTTCTAGAATGTGGTAAACTTCTGCCAGGTGGCGGTGCTCATGGTGATGACCATGTTCGTGATGATACCCTTCGCAATGATCATGATGGTGCTCGTGATTATGCTCGTGGTGATATTCCACGTAACCTTCTTCGTGAGCATCTATGTGGTCGGCGCTTTCTTCACCGTGATGGGTGTGGACATGAACATCAAAGTTCATCCCTGCGATGCTGTAGGAATTGCCCCTTTCAATATGACAATGCATTCCTTCCAGGTGCATGGCGTGAATGGCGGACTCCAGTCTTTCGCGGGATGCGCCTAAGTCCAGCAAGGCGGCAACGGTCATG
This sequence comes from Fibrobacter sp. UWH9, assembly GCF_900129715.1. NCBI lineage: Bacteria > Pseudomonadati > Fibrobacterota > Fibrobacteria > Fibrobacterales > Fibrobacteraceae > Fibrobacter > Fibrobacter sp. UWH9. Next base: position 100,822 of record NZ_FQWP01000001.1, read on the forward strand.
TCTCCGCTGATACCACAAGATCCATCAAGATAAAGATATTTCATAATTCTTCAAGTCCGCGGCGCTCTCAGTCGCATTGAAATTTTTGATTCGTCTGTGTTTTACTTTTTGATGCGTAACATTCTCACTGCACTGACGGCGGCGCCATAACCGTTGTCGATGTTCACTACGGAAACCCCTTCTGCGCATGTGTTCAGCATGGTCAAAAGCGGGCTCAGTCCGTTGAAGGATGCTCCGTAGCCAACAGAGGTTGGAACTGCAATCACGGGGGCTTTTGTAAGTCCTGCGATAACGCCTGCCAATGCGCCTTCCATGCCTGCGACAGCAATAATGACATCGGCCTTGCGGATTTCATCCATCTTTGAAAGAAGTCGGTGAATGCCTGCGATGCCTACGTCAAAGTGGCGCTCAACCTTGGCTCCGAAAAATTCTGCAGTCTGGGCGGCTTCTTCGGCGATGGGCAAGTCGGCGGTGCCTGCGCAACATACTGCGATGGAGCCTTTAAGTGAACGGCCTGCTCTCGCGACTTTCGCATTCGCAGATCCTTTTGCGTACCTCTTAACTTTCATGGTCAAGATTCTGGAAGTCTCGTCGTAACGAATTGCCGGTGCGTCCGTGGTCCCGCTTTTAACAGGCGCGCCATTCCAACTTTCTTGTACAAAATCAGCTTGTTCCTTGGTGCATTTTGTTCCCAATACAGAACATCCATTCTTGGCAAATGTTTCAAGAATCTTTAACAGCTGTTCCTTGGTCTTGCCGGGGCAGAAAATGGCCTCGCTGGTACCGGTTCGGTTCTCGCGGCTTACATCCAGCTTTGCAAAACTGATATCGTCAAACTTTTCATCTTTCATACCCTAAATATACAATCTAGAGTTTACTCTAACACAAGTGTCGGAAGGTTCTTTTTTGCATAAAATGATTTTTTTCGGTCCTACTACCTAGTAGAATAAAGTCTAATAAAATGTTTGTCGTAAATGTAATTGGGTGCTATGAGGCTACCCCTAACTATGATAAATTGGGCTATGGAAATAACTATATTTTTCATGTTGCGATTTGACATTCTTCCGTGGCTCATAGTTGATTGATCATGAAAAAAATACTACTAATCATTGCTTGCTTGTTTTTGTGGAATTGCGGAAATTGTGGTCACGCCAAGAGTTATTATATATTTGTGGAGAAAAGTTCGAAAATAGTCAAGTTCGACAGCACCTTTGTGAAGGACGCCAGGATTACCGGAGGAAGAGTGGATTTGAATCCGGAGGGAATATCGGAAAAGTACTTTGAAATGATCTATGTTTATTTGGATAGTAACAAGTATGGAAATTCATTACCTAAAAAAGTAATTGGATCGTTTTTTAAGGGTCGAGAAGAAGTCTTAATTGATTCAATGAATATTGTCGTCAAGGAGAAGACGATACATGGCGTGGGAATATTTGTACAGCAAAAAATTATCGGAGATGAAACTCGATTGAAATTGGTAATCTACAAAGATAATGAAGATTCTGAGCCTTTGATTTTGGAGTTCGATATTGAGCAAAACAGTTGGAAGGAAAGACGTTCTAGCTGCCTTGCTGAATATCTTCTATTATAATGCTTATTTTAACTTTTGGTGTATCGTAGATGATGGGTCTAACCTAATTTTTTTTGAGGGTTTAGACTTTTTTTAGAAAAAGTTCTTGCATTAGAGTTGACTCTAGGTATTATATTTCAAGTGATAAATATTTTAATACAGGAGTACTTATGTGCTGTTTTATCGCCCCCATGGCTGAAGCCATCGTTACCACCGTCACCACCATCGTTTTGGAACAGACCGACAAGTCTGCCAAGCAGGGTGCTGATCTTCAGGTTGCTACCAAGAAGCAGGCTGTCTGCAAGAATCTGAAGGTTCTTTCCAAGATGCTTTGGGGCGGTTCTGTTCTGTTGGCTTTTGAACATGTCTGGCACGGCGAACTGCAGGCCTTCTATCCGTTTTTGACAGCGGCTTCTAGCCCCGAAGCCATGAGCCAGATGTGGCATGAAGTCGCTACCGTGGGTACATCCATGGCGGGCCTTGTTACAGTGACCTGGGCCGCTCTTATGGCAGTCCGCAGCAAGTTCCACAAGGCTGTTCCTGCAGAAGTAAAGGCAGGTAAGTAATGACACTTCTCATCACTGTTTTTGCGGCGATTATCTGCACCGCTCTTTGGTACCGCGATGTTGAGAACAAGATGCGTCTTTCTCCCTTGTGCTACATGTACTGGGGCGCATCCCTCATGTGGTTCGTAGATGCCATTTTTGAATATGCAGAACTTCGCGCTGAATTTTTCACCCCGGCTGCAGGCGACATGCTGAATGACGCTTTCCTGGGTTTCTCCGCTGTGGCATTTGGCCTTGTGATTTGGCTTGCCATGCTCCTCATTAAAGACCCCAAGGGTCGTTTCCATAAGGTGGCTTAAATGGACCGTCGTGATTTTATAAAGACTGTAGGTTCCGCTGCACTCATTAGCGCCATGGCTACACCCGTTTTTGGTAAGCCCAAGAATCAGGAAGTAAAGGAAGCGGGCAAGGATGTTTCCAACGTCTACTTCACCAAGGATCTTTCTGCTGAAGGTCTAATCAAACTTTATAACAAGGTGAACCAGAACATTTCCGGTAAGGTGGCCATCAAGGTTCACACCGGCGAAAAGAATGGCCCCAACATTTTGCCCCGCGAATGGGTGAAGGCTGTGCAGGCCCTGATTCCCAATTCCAACATTGTGGAAACCAACACCTACTATCATCCCAGCGACCGCGACACTACCGAAAAGCATCGCGAAACCTTGAAGGTGAACGGCTGGACTTTCTGCCCCGTGGACATCATGGACGAAGAAGGTACGGTAATGCTCCCTGTTCCTGGCGGCAAGCACTTTAAGGAAATGAGCATGGGCGGCCACATTGTGAATTACGATTCTATGGTGGTGCTGACTCATTTCAAGGGCCATACCATGGGCGGTTTCGGCGGTTCCCTCAAGAACATCGCCATCGGCTGTGCCGACGCCAATGTGGGCAAGAAGATGATTCACGAAAAGATGGAAGATCCGGATTACAACGCAAAGCCGGAACTTTACCCCAAGTGGAGTAACAGCGGCAAGCGCTTCATGGAAGCCATGGCTGAATCCGGCAAGGCAACCGTCAATCACTTTAAGGGCAAGATGTGCTTTATCAATGTGCTGCGCCGTATGTCCGTGGACTGCGACTGTGCTGGCGTTGGCGCTGCTGAACCCACTTGCCGCGACATCGGTATCCTTGCTTCCACCGATATTCTCGCTGTGGACCAGGCCAGCGTAGACATGGTTTACAAGCTGCCCATTGGCGAACTGAAGGATATCAAGGAACGCATTGAAAGCCGCGAAGGACTTCATCAGCTCCCAGCAATGGAAGCGTTGAAAATGGGTAATCGCAAGTATCGCATTATCGAAGTGTAATGTAAGAGGTCGTTATGGATCGTCGTGATTTTCTGAAGGCTTCTGCGGGTGCCGTTGCTGTAGCTGGTCTTGCAAGTGCTGCAAACGCCGCTAACGCTGCTCCTGCAAAAAACTCCAAGGAGGACAAGGTGTCTACCGTCTATTTTACCAAGGATCTCAGTGCCGCTGGCGTTCTGAAACTTTACGAAAAGGTGAAACAGAACATCTCTGGCAAGGTGGCCATCAAGCTCCATACCGGCGAACCCAACGGCCCGAACATTATTCCCCGCGAATGGGACGAAGCCTTGCAGAAGGCAATTCCCAACAGCACCATCGTAGAGACCAACACCCTGTATCAGGGCGGCCGCTATACTACCGCAGATCACCGCAAGGCTCTCGAAGTCAATGGCTTTACCAAGTTCACGGTCGTCGATATTATGGACGAAGACGGCGAAACTCCCATTCCTGTGAAGGATGGTTATTGGCTTAAGGAACTTCACGTGGGCAAGCATATGCTGAACTACGATTCCATGGTGGTGTTTACCCATTTCAAGGGCCATGCCATGGGCGGCTTCGGCGGCTCCATGAAGAACATTGCCATCGGTTGTGCAGGCGGTCAGATTGGTAAGCGTGAAGTCCACTTGAATACATCCGATGTAAATTCTTCTGCCGATTGGATTATGGGCGCCAAGTTCATGGAACTGATGGGCGACTCCGCCAAGGCCACCTGCGATCATTTCAAGGGCAAGATGTGCTTTATCAATGTGCTGCGCCGTATGTCCGTGGACTGCGACTGTGCAGGCACCAGTGCTGCAGAACCTACCTGCCGCGATATCGGTATCCTTGCTTCTACCGACATTTTGGCTGTGGACCAGGCTAGCATCGACATGGTCTACAAGCTTCCGCCTAAGGAACTTGCCGACCTGAAGGAACGCATCGAGTCCCGCGAAGGCCTGCATCAGCTTGACGCCATGGAACACCATAAGATGGGTTCCCGTAAGTACAAGCTGGTGGAAGTTTTGTAACTTTCCATTGAACGTAATTTTTTATAAAGTGCCGAGGTTCCCATGTCTCTTGGAATTCCAGAAATCATCCTGATTGTTGTCGTAGTTTTGCTGCTGTTCGGTGGCAAGCGCATTCCTGAACTGGCCCGCTCTCTTGGCCGTGCCCAGCACGAATACAAGAAGGCAAAGGACGCCCTGAAGGAAGAAGCTGAAGACCTGCAGAAGACTGTGGAAAAAGTCGGCGAAGCAGAAGCGAAAAAGGAACAGGGCTAAAAGGACGGTTTTGCCGCGGTCAAGTCATCCTCGCGAAAGCGGGGATCTAGCTTCGAATGATCAGTAAAGATTCTCAGGAACAGACGTTGGTCTCTCACTTGGAGGCCTTGCGTACGGCGCTGATTCACTGTTTTGTAGCGCTAGGCATCGGGATTATCCCGATGTTTTTGTTGTCGTCCTATGTTCTTGACTGGTTCAGCGCAGAACTTGTGGCCCAGAGCGGCGCCACACTCCATTACTTTTCCCCAATGGAAGTATTCCTGCTGCAGCTAAAAATCGCGGCACTTATGGATTGCATCATCTGTTCTCCGTACATTGCCTGGAACTTGTGGAAGTTCGTGCTGCCGGGCCTTTACGAAAATGAGCGGAAGTTTGTCCGTTCTATTGTGTGGATGACCAGCGGGCTTTTTATTTCGGGCGTGGTGTTCTGCCTGGGAATTTGCTTCCCGCTGGTGGTGCGCTTCGGCATGAGTTTCGAAAGCGAAACCCTGCAGCCGATTTTTGGCGTAGAAAACATCGTTACCTTGGCGCTGTGGCTTTCCCTTGCATTTGGATGTATGTTCCAGTTCCCGCTGGTGACGTACGCCTTGATTCGTTCCGGCGTTGTCTATTACGAAACTGTTTGCCACGCCCGCCCTTATGTGGTTGTAGCAATCCTTTTACTGGCGGCACTGCTGACTCCTCCGGATATTATCAGCCAGCTGATTCTGGGCGCTCCCACTTACTTGCTTTTCGAAGCAGGCCTGCTTGCCGCACGAAAGTATAAAGGCGAACAGTTCAAGGAGTGTGGCGAAGAAAATTCTCCTATCCGTGTGGAACCGAAAACTCAGGAATCGCGCAGCACCCAAGATTCCGCGACGCAGAAATCTGCAAATAAAGATTCCCAAGACGATGTGGATTTTACAAAACCGACTTCTCCGTATCAAGTTGGAACTGAGCGGAACGCCAACGACTGGAAACCATTTTAAAATTGAGGTAACAAGATGAAAGTTTTATTGATTAACGGAAGCCCCCGCAAGAACGGCAACACTTTTACCGCCCTGAACGAGGCTGCAGAACAGCTGAAGAAGAACGGCATCGACAGCGAAATCGTATGGATCGGCAACAAGGCTGTTCGCGGTTGCATCGCCTGTAACGTCTGCAAGACCAAGGGTAATTGCCGCTGCGCCTTTGACGAAGACATCTGTAACGAAGTCATCGCCAAGATGGAAACCAGCGACGCATTGATCGTTGGCTCTCCGGTTTATTGGGGTCAGCCCAACGGTTCCGTACTTTCCCTGATCCAGCGCATGGCTTACGCTGCCGGCGCTCATTTCCAGGGCAAGCCCGCCGCCGCTGTTTGCTGCTGCCGCCGCGGTGGTGCAACTGCTGCGTTCCAGACTTTGCAAATGCCTTTCCAGATGCTGAACATGCCTATCGTTACTTCCCAGTATTGGAACATCGCCTACGGCCGTGCCGAAGCGGAATCCGCCCAGGATACAGAAGGCATGCAGACCATGCGCACTCTGGCAAACAACATGGCTTATATGCTGAAGAAGTTTGCCACCGGCACCGCCGAAAAACCAGCCAAAGAAGATTGGCAGCCCATGAACTTCGTGCGATAAGATTCAACTTTTCGCCCTAGCACATAGATTCATTTTTTGAAAAGTCGCCCGCTGAAAATGTGAGGCGATTTTTTTGCGTCTTACCCCTTGACCTTGAGTTAACTCTAGGTGTTGTATTGGAGGGTATGAAAAAGCTTTTACTGAAAATCCTGCCAATCTTTATTCTTGCAAATATGACTTTCGCTCAGAAGCCCTTCGATACCCATTCCCACATGATTCCGAAATCCTATCGTGATTATCTGGTAAAACATGACGCCCTTCTTGATGAAGATTTTCCCATTCCCCAGTGGAGTCTTGAAAAGCATATCAAGTTTATGGATGCCGCCGGCATACAGACTTCCGTTTTAACATTGCCTGCGCCGCAACCTTGGTTTGGTGACAGCGTTGAAAGCGCTCAGCTGATCCGCAAAATACATGAGGAAATGGCTGAAGTGAAGGCTATACATAAAGGCCGATTCCTTTTCTGTGCCACCTTGCCATTGCCTGATGTCGATGCAGCTATTCGCGAAGCCATTTATGCTCTTGACATCTTGCACGCCGATGGCGTTTAGCTAGCCTCTAATAGCCGCGGGCTTTATTTGGGAGATCCCGCGCTTGACCCACTTATGAAGGTGCTGAATGAACGTGGGGCGGTTATCATTTCCCACCCTCACAAGCCTTCTGCCGTAAATAAGGAATTGACTTCTGTTGTGCCGCTGGCTTCCTACGAATATCTGGCGGAAACCTCTCGGGCGGTGTTGAATATGGTGGGCCACAACATTACGGTTCGGTTCCCGAAGTTGAAAATCGTGGTGCCCCACTGCGGTTCTTTCTTGCCGCTGGCCGTGCCTCGCATGCAAAGCCTGATGCCCGTCATGAATAACGTCGGGTATTTGAAAGGCGTCGACATCGCAAAGAATTTGGAAGCTTTCTACTACGACTTGGCTGGGGCCGCAACTCCAGAAACTATTCGTGAACTTTTGACGATTACCACCCCCGACCATCTGCTTTATGGAACGGATTATCCCTACGTCGCTGAACCTGTTCTGATAAAGAACTTATCTATTCTAAAGAAAAACCTGCAAGAAATTGTTTCTCAAAATGTAGAACAGGTCCTGTACAAAAATGCGCAGAACCTGTTTGAGAAGTAATTGATTTTTATTTGATATTCTGGCTCGGTTTCTTCTCTTTAAATCCGAACAACATCTTCGGATGTTTTTCGTTATACATAAAAGTCATAAAAGCGAAGGAATATTCCGATTTGACACAAAGTGACAGCTAAAATGGGTTATATTTAGGTTGTGCACAGTGTTTTTGACATAATTCCGGTTGATTTCTTCACAATTCTTGGTCGTCGCAACCCCAACAGGGCTGTATATTCAGAACTTTTACTGAAAATATATGGTCTTTTTGAAGATGAAATTTCGTATAGAATCGTGCGTGATATCGTCCGTGATACGATTGCCGCATTCTTACTAGAAAACCATATTGAGATCCAGGAAGATGATTCTTCAGTGTCTCCTGTAGAATCTGATTGGAATGGCAACGCTAATTTTATTATTCGGCGTTTTGTGGATGCTGGTTGGCTAGAAGAAGAAACTGACGATTCCTCCTTGGAAAAGACCATTGTGATGACGGATAACGGTCTTGCCTTGGCTCAATTTATTGAAAATCTAAAGAATCCTGTTCGCTCTGAATTTTCAGTTTCCATCTACACAATTTATAATACTTTGGAGCATTGGGCTCAAGGCGAACAAAATCCTTATAAATTGATTTTGACCCCCGTGTATGAAGAAGCTCGCAAACTATCTTCGGCTCTGAAGAAACTCGCTACGTCCATAAAAAAAATTATTGAAGGAATGCTCCGTGAAGGAACCCTGGTCAGTTTGACTGAAAATATTATCAAATATTGCGATGGGGACTTTATTAAGGAATATTCTCGTCTTGTTCAGCAACAAAATATCCATCTCTATCGTGAGAAAATATCCAGACGGTTAGAAGAATTTAAAGGTCTTGGTTATTTTGGATCTCTTACCCAAAGTGTCATGGATGAAGACGGTTGCACAAGAGCCTTTGCTGAAGAAAAAGTTTTAAGGATGCTTGATAGCACCAGACGTTTTCTCCATGACGATTATAACAAGATTATGAAACGCATTAAGGATCAGATTAATGCGTATATCAAGATTGCCGTTGCTCGTGAACGAATTCTTCGAAATAAAGGCCGGGATAACCGTGGAAATGTTGAAGAAACGGTTCGATATTTGGTCCAGAATCTAGAAGACGACAAACTGAACAAGATAGATGATGAAATTCAGTATCTCTTCCATATTCATGATTATGAATTTATAGACAGATCATCGCTGCACTATCCGCATAAAAACCAAAGTGCTCAATCGAATATTGAGACTGACCTTGTCGAAATGAGTGTAGAAGAGCGTGAACGTCAAAAAATTCAATTGCAGAAGGAATCGCATAATCCGTATTCCAAGGAATTAATGGCGAAATTCCTAGAAAACCAATCAATTAATGGAAAGATTGACAGTTCTAATCTTCGATTGAATGAGAAAAAAGATGTTCTTGCGTCTATGGCAGCTGTGACTTACGCTCGCGATAATGGTTATTTGGTAGAAACCGACGAAGATTTTATTGAATCAGAAGAATTTAAGGTTCGACATTGGAGGGCAAAGAAAAATGTCAACAATTAATGAAATGTGGGATGACCTTACTTCCTCGGAACAATTATTGTTCAAAAAATGTTGCCGCCGTCTTTTGAAAGAAACCTTCATTGTCCGCGATATGGATGAAGATAACCGCAAGATGTTCTTCTTTGTTAAATCGAATGAAGGACTATTCTCGGATTATCTTAACTTGATTGGCTTTGATATTATTGTGAAGGATAATGGGGTTGTGATGCTCCAAAATGACAGCTCCGATGTTGTTGTTTCAAAGCAAAAATTCAATAAATTCCAGAGCATCATTCTTTGCTGTTTGTGGACCTTGTATATGGACAAGATTCAATCAGGATCACTTTCCAAGCAAATTACGACGACTTTCCCAGAACTGAATGCGGAATTGGAGAAGTTTGAGTTTAAGGGGGCTTTTGATATTAAGAGCAATCTTAAAACAGCGTTGCAACTTTTTGCAAGATATAATTTGATTTTTGTCAATTGGAATGCTGCGGATAATGAACGTGTGATTGTTCTTTATCCGTCGATTCAATTCGCTTTAGATGAATCTGAATTCGCCACATTTGTCGCTGGTGTTCGCGAAAAAATGTTGAATGCCGGTCCTCAAAACGAAGATGTTGTAGAAGATAACTTTGATGCAGAAGGGGAGGAGGAATAATCATGGAATTCCGTAAAACCGCAAAGAAACTTCTTCTATTAAACTGGTCTTGTTTTCAGAATGTTTGCATTGAATTAGGTAGTTCAACCCTATTTACGGGTGTTAATGGCACAGGAAAGACTACAATTCTTGATGCCATGTCTTATTTGTTGTTTGCAAATACTCAGTTTAATCGTGCTGCCGATGACAAAGAACGAACGGTAAATGCTTATATCCATGGCGACCGTAAGACAAATGGTTCTGATCGATATCTTAGAAAAGATGCCGTTGTCAGTTATATTGTCATGGAATTCAATTCTCCTACAGAAGGCGATTTTGTCGTTGGAGTGAATATTGAATCCCGGTCTGCACAGGATTCTGCGGAATCAAAATGGTTTATCTTCCAGAATGCTAAAATCGAGGATTTTAACTTTAGATCTGTTGAAAATGGAAGATTAAGCATTGCTAGCGGAAAGAATCTTACTAGAAAGGGGATTCCTGTAAAGGCTTCGGAGATGCTTGGCCGAGAAAAGGCCAAACCTGCAATTGCAAGAGCTTTAGGCCTTCGAATAAGTGATGGAGACTTTAAGAAGTACGTCGAAAAAATCTTAAAGATGATGGCTTTCAAGCCGGAAAAGAATGTTGAAAAGTTTGTGAAGGACTCCGTTCTTGTTCAGAATGATGTCAATTCTTTGCAGTCTTTAAGAGAACAGAAAAACCATTATACTGAAGCACTTCAAATGCTGGAGAATAACAAAAAACGTAAGGAACTTCTAGAAAAAATTGAAGTTGCAACTACGGCTTACGAAAAACAGTTGAAATACATGAATATTCGTAAGATGATGTATAGCTATCAGTATCTTCAGAAAGATAAACAGGATTTGGAAAAGCGCGAGCTTCTGTCGAAGACGTTTGTACTTGAACAGGGACAATTGGAGTCACAGAAGAAAACTGTTGAAACTGAATTAGAAACCGCTCGCGAAAATCTTACTAAAGTTAAGGATTCCAATAGAACGCTTAGTGATTCACTGGATGATAAAAATGAAGAGTTGAAGAAGTGCAAAGAAAAGATTAAGGAATGTGAAACCTCTATTGCGGCTCTAAAAAATCTTCAGGTTGCCATTACACAATTGCTTCCTCAAATTGAAAATGACATTTCGGTTTCTAAAGAATCTCAAGAAATACTTAAGAATCTAGCGGAAGATGGAATTGATGCTTCTGAAAAGCAGACTCAATTTATTGAATTAGGAAATCAAATTCAAACTGTTAGTGAAGAGTATACTGCAAATAAGGTTCGTTTAGAAGATAGAAGAGATGAGTGTAAGAAAACTCTTGCTGAGATTGAACGGAATATCAAGGATTTGCAGGCTAAGAAAGTTATTTTCCCAAAAGATGCTGAAAATGCAAAATGCTCTATCCAGGAAGAATTTAACAGCCGCTCCATAAAGTCTGAAGTTCGCTTTTTTGCCGAATTAGTGGAGGAAATCAAGGATGAAAGCTGGCGCTTGGCTATTGAAACGTTCCTTGGCCGTAAACGTTATTTCTTGATTGTTGATGACGAATATTGCGATGTCGCTCTGAGAATCCTTAAAGAAAAAAAACTCACAAATGCAAATGTGGTTTTGTCTGATAAAATTCCGGATAGTGACATTGAAAAAGATTCTGCTGCAGAAATTCTTGAAATCAAGAATAAAGCGGCTCGAAAGTACGCCAATTATTTGCTGAATGGAATTCATCTTTGCCATACCATCGAAGAACTTCATGATTACCCAAAGGGTGGATTAATGAAAGACGGCATGCTAGCAAAGAGTTATGCAGCATCTATGATGAAAATTAATGATGTTGATCCTTGTTTAGGCGAAAAAGCTGTTGAAATACTTTTGAAAAAAAGAGAGAGTGAAAGGGAACAGCACTTTGCAAAGTTGCGTAATCTTACTGAGCAAATCAACGAATTAAGCGATTTGCTACGCTTGTGTGGTAACATTGAGTGGGATCCCGATGAATATGATTTCGAGGCTGTAGAAAAAATAAGGCTATTGAATGGTAGACTTGGACAGATTGTAAATGAAATCGAAATTCTTAAGAATAGCCCAGAAATGCTACGCGCTATGCAAGAAATTGAAATGGCAGAGAAGAAAGTCGATGAATTCGATCGTGAAAGGTCGCGTTTAGAAAGAGATTTGGGAAAGAACGAGTCTTCCCAAAATAACAATGCTCTGGCAATTCGAAATTTGATTCAAAGCATAGACATGAAGACGGCTGACTATCAAAAGCTTGTACAAGAAAATCTCGAACTAGAACAGGAAATGCTTAACCAGTATGATCAGATGAGGAAACAGCAAAACAATTTTTTAGTCATTGCTGAGAAGACGGTGAAAAATGCAGTATCTGATTTGAATGATAAAGAAAAAACTCTTGAAAACATTCAACTTGAATACAATAAACTTGCTGGAAAGGATTTGAACGAACGTGGTGTTGCTTACATCTGGTTCTATCGTGAAGAATATCGCGATATTGCCAATGCAAAACTTGATGAGGCAAAAAACAAGCTTGAAGACGCCTCCACAAAGCTCCGCAATGCATTTCTCCATGATTTTATTGCAGAATTAAAGGAAAATATCGAAAAAGCTAGAGAGGAAATTGATATTATCAATAAGGAACTGAAGAAGATTCCTTTTGGTATTGATTTTTATCAATTCAAAATGGAAGAAAGACCAGACCGAAAAATTTTCTTTGATATTTGTAATAATCTTGAAAGCTATATCAATCAGGATTTTTTCAATCCGATGAAGGTTTCCCAGGATAAGTTTAACGCAGATGTGCAGAAATTCCTAGATGATATTCTTCAACAAGGTTCTGATGAAATGGAATACTCTGACTATAGAAACTATTTTGTATATGACATGAGCATCCGACGTAAAAATGGGGAAGAGATGGACCTTTCTCAGAAGCAAGGCTCTGCAAGTGGTGGCGAAAAGCAAACTCCGTACTTCATTATTCTTGCCGCCAGCTTGATGCAGTTCTATCCCAAGGAAAAAAATTGTGCTCGTGTAGCGTTCATTGATGAAGCATTCTCCGCCCTGTCAAAGGAACGTATTGAGCAGATGGTGAAATTCCTGGAGGAAAATCATTTCCAAGTATTCTATGCTGCACCTCCAGAAAAAATAGACAGTATCGGTAGCCATATTGATAATACGGTGGCTTTGTATTCTGATGGTAAATACACCTATGCAGAAGAAGGTATCAGGAAGTCTGCGGTATGAATTTAAACAAGCGACAAAAACTTATTCTTGATAAGCTTTTAAAAAAGTATGAGAACAGTAAAAGCTATAAAGGTGAGAATTCTGTTCGTCAGTCTTTTGCTGTAGAACCATCTAAGATCTTTGAGAAATATGAAGATGATTTTGCTGATCTTGATGAAGTTAGGAACTTTGAGCAAGAGGTTGCGGGGCTTCAGCAGTCTGGTTTGATAGATATCTTTTATAAAGATAATCATATTGCCAAGATCATTGCTATTGACGAAGAAAATGTCTGGAATCAACTCAGAAATATTCTTGGTGTAAAGGAGAAAAAGATTCTTTTACAGGAATCCTTAGATTTTTACACATCATGCCTTGACAAACATGCTGTTATAAAAAACTTTTGCGATGTTCAAATTGAACGAATCAATCAAGGTAAGAAAGAATTATACCCACTTGAATCAGTAAAGATTATTGTAGCGTTCCTTGATTATATCTTAAATAACCAGCAAGAAATTCTTGAACGAGAGCTTTCCATAGAAGTTGCTCATGATTCGAAAGTGTGGGAAAAGTCTTATAGATCACAAGTATGCAAGATATTACGAGAGAGCGGATGTTTTGATGAACTAGCCTCTCAGGAATCGGAAATCAAAGAATTTGAAAAGAAAATCCTGGAAGAATTAAACGTCTATCCAAATCCTTCATATGTGCATTTTAAAGGTAATGCGAAGATTATCTTTGATAATGGGGATATTATAAGCGTTTTACGAGATAGACCGCTTGCGTTGCCGTCTACGATTCTGAACTCAATAACAAAGATTGAAATTTTTGAAAAAAAGTTGATGACGGTTGAAAATTTAACGTCGTTCAATCGTGTCCAACATGATAATTCTTTCTTCGTGTATTTGAGTGGCTACCATAATACTGCAAAACGAAAATTTATTCAGCTAATTAAAAATCAAAATGAAACATTGGAATTCTACCACTTTGGTGATATAGATCCCGATGGACTTTTGATATTAGAAAATCTTAAGTACAAAACAGGTATTGACTTTCAACCATTCTGTATGGGCGTTGAACAGCTCAAGAAATACGAAAGGTATTGTAAGACGCTTGTAGAGAACGATACAGTTAAAGCGGACGGCCTGATTAAATCCGGAAAGTATGTTGAAACAGTTCAGTATATGTTGGATAACAATGTAAAGTTGGAACAAGAAATCATCAGTTGGAATGAAAAGTAACAATGGAAAATCGCTAAAGAATACTACTTTATTTGTGTTGGCGATTGTTCTAGCTGAAACTAGCAAAGCCTTGACCGTCTTGCTTGAAACAAATAAAATAGGTATATTTCTGCGATATGAAAGAAACTGAGAATGTGAAAGCCTATTATTATTTTGATGAGGCAGGGGATCCAAATATTCTGGGTCATCATGGGGTGAACCTTGTTGAAAGTGGAGTTGCAAGCAAGGTTTTTATGGTAGGTTACCTAGAAACAAAGAATCCTAAGGGACTAACCAAGTCTTTAAACGCTTTGCATAAAGAAATTTGTGAAGATGAACTTTTACGGGAAATTCCTTCTATGGAAAAAACAAAAGTCGCTTTTCATGCGGCAAAGGATTGCCCTGAAGTTCGCGATAGGGTTTTCCGTTTGCTTAAAAATCTGGATTTCACCTATTATTGTGTAGTCCTCCAAAAAAGGGAGGAATTCTTCAGAAAGCGTTTTGAATTCAAGAATACAGAAATTTACAAGTACGCGGTTAAAAATCTGCTTGAAAATCGTTTGCACCTATATTCTGAAATTGACTGTTATTTTTCTTCATTGGGAAATGTTGTTCGCAAGGACACTATGCAAAGTGCCATTGATTCTGCAATTGACGCTTTCAGCAGCAAATGGCATTACGAGAACAAAAATTCAATAAGGATTTTTATTCAGCAAGCGTCAGAAATACCTTTGCTGCAGGCATCCGACTATGTTCTTTGGACCATTCAGCGTGTTTATGAAAAAAAAGAATATCGATTCTATAATTACTTGAAAGATAAAATCAAGATTGTCCACGACATTCTTGATTTCAAGTATTATTCTTCTAAGAATCCCATGGTAAAATAAAAAATGGACCCTTGTATAAGGCTAGGTTTCTTTCGAAACGCATGGCATGAAGCCCGCTTTCACCTTATTAGGACCCAATAACTGTAATCTAACAAAATTTTAGTTAAAAGTCAACCCCGAAGAATTCATGATTCGGCTGAACAAGAATGAATTCGACGAACTGGTCGCAAAATGCGATCGGTTTCGCCGCTGAGCTAGCCAGATTCTCCACGATGTTCTTGATTTCAAGTACTACACTTCCTTAATCACCTTCGCAGGAACGCCGCCTACCACCGTGTTGGGGGCGACGTTTTTGTTTACTACGGCTCCTGCCGCGACAATGGCTCCGTTACCGATAGTAACGCCCGGAAGAATGGTGGCGTTGGAACCGATCCACACGTTTTTACCGATGTGGATGGGCTTGGGGTACATATCTCCGCGGTGTTCCGGTTCGGGGGCGTGGTTCAATGTGGCGAGAACGACGTTATGGCCAATGAGGGCGCCGTCGTCGATGGTGATGCCACCTTGATCCTGAAATTTGCAGCCTGCGTTAATGAACACTCGTTTGCCGATTTTGATGTTTCTACCGCAGTCCGTATTGAAGGGCGGAAACAGCCCGAAAGATTCATCGACGGTCTCGCCAATCAGCTCCGAAAACAGCTTGCGGATTTCAGCGGGCTCGTGATAGCCTGTGTTGATTTCCGCAGTGATTTTCAAGGCTCGCTGGGACATTTCGTGCATAAGCAAATGGGTTTCGCTTCCGGCGATGATTCGCTCGCCAGAGGCCATGGCCTTCTTGAATTCTTCCAGAGTCATTAGACCTTAGATCCCTTCTTGTAGGCTTCGGCGAGAGCGGCCTTGTTGCTTGCGGCTTCCTTGGGCTCGGAGGCGCTGGCGAAAACGGTTCCCTTCAGTTTGACGTTGTCGAAACAGGCTATCCAGCCCTTGATTCCATTTATGGCGTTCTTTGGGGTGGTCTTTTCATTTTCGGCTGCGGTAGCCAGCAAGTAGATTTCGCGGAACTTGTATTCGCTAATGTAAAGGGAATTAGCACGGTCCAGCATGGTCTTCAGCTGGCCGCACATTTCGTAGTAATAGATGGGCGTTGCAAAGGCGATGACTTCAGCGTTCTTCATCTTTTCGGTGATTTCGTTGGCGTCGTCCTTGATGACGCACTTGCCCTTCTTTTGGCAGGTGAGGCAACCGCGGCAAAATGCGATATTCTTGCCCTGTAGGGAAATGTACTCCACTTCATTGCCGGCGTCTTTTGCGCCCTTGGCAAATTCCTTGGCTAGAATGTCGGAGTTGCTTCCCTTGCGGAGGCTAGAAGAAATAACAAGAACTTTTTTCATTTGCGTGTCTCCATGAAAATGCTGCGTGAATTAAAAACTTTGGATTGTGATTTTCTTGGCGCCAGCTTTTAGGGCGTCCTTTAAGCTGTCTGGATTTTCAAAAGTTCCGACGTCGCTGTAGTTGTAGCCTGGATTGCTGAAGGTCTCATAGAAAAAGACGAGGCAGTCGGAACCATAAACCTTGATGTCGCCCTTCTTGATGGTGTCGGGAACGAAGCTTGTTGTCTTGAAACCGGAATCCAAATAGACGTAGTATTCGTTGCCGTGAAGTTCCGTCATGGAAAGTGTCAGGGGAAGTTTTTCCTTGAAACTTTGCGCGGTGGCGTTGTCTGCCAGGGTGGCAATGAATTCTTGAGAGCCAATGGTGATTTTGATTTTATTCATTTCAATTTTTGCCGTCGAAGAACTGCTGGCTTGAACGGATTGAGCGTTGGACGAACTGGTTTTAGCAGCGATTTCATTTGAACCTTGTTCCGCGTTTGACCCGGAATCGGCGCAGGCATATAAAGGCAGAAGCAATAGGCCTGCAAAAATAAAATTCAACAAATTTTTCATGTTACAAATATAGCGTTGTTTTGTTGAAATAGCAAATACTTTGATTTTATATACTGTTATGCCTAAAAAGCATAGCAAAGCATAAAAATTAAGTATTTGCTTATTGTGATTTTCAGTTCTAAATTGTATCTTGCAAAAACTTCTTCATAGGATTTAAAATGAATTTCAAGAAATCTTCCTTGGGTAAAATCGTTACCGCTGCTGCAGTAATCTCTGTGGCAACCGCTTTCACCGCCTGCTGCGACAAGAACGACGCAACTCAGACAGCAAAGGCAGCAAACACAACTATCAACTACTCCGCAAACGAGACCGTTATGGCACAGAACGAAAAATTGGAACTGACTCAAGAATGGGACAAGGTTTTCCCCAAGAGCGAAAAGGTGGATCATAAGAAGGTGACCTTCACCAATAACTTCGGCATCACCTTGGCTGCCGATATGTACATCCCGAAGGATGCAAGCCTTGCTGCAAACGGCAAGTTCCCGGCCATTGCTGTTTCTGGCCCCTTCGGCGCCGTGAAGGAACAGTCCAGCGGTCTCTACGCACAGACCATGGCAGAAAAGGGCTACTTGACCATCGCATTTGACCCCAGCTTTACTGGCGAAAGCAGCGGCATGCCCCGCCGCGTGGCATCTCCGGACATTAACACCGAAGACTTCATGGCTGCTGTAGATTTTCTCGGTGCTCAGGAAAATGTGGACGCTGAACGCATTGGCATTATCGGTATTTGCGGTTGGGGTGGCATCGCCCTGAACGCCGCTGCCGCGGACACCCGCATCAAGGCAACTGTGGCAAGCACCATGTACGACATGACCCGCGTGGGCGGCAACGGCTACTTTGATTCCGGCGACAATGAAGAAGCCCGTTACGAAGGCCGCAAGGCTCTCGCAGCCCAGCGCGTAAAGGATCGTGCTGCTGGCTCCTACCTGCGTGCCGGTGGCGTTGTGGACCCGCTTCCGGATGATGCGCCCTACTTCGTGAAGGATTACTACGCTTACTACAAGACTCCTCGCGGTTACCACAAGCGTTCTGGTAATTCCAACGATGGTTGGAATGCTACAGGCACCCAGGCTTATGCCAACGCCCGCTTCCTCCGTTACACCAACGAAATCCGTTCCGCCGTTCTCGTGATGCACGGCGACAAGGCTCATTCCTTCTACTTCGGCAAGGATGCTTACAAGTACATGGTTGAAGGCAATCCCGCTGCAGGCATCAAGGCAAACCCGAATCCTTCCAACAAGGAACTTCTGGTGATTCCTGGCGCATCTCACGTGGATCTTTACGACAACATGGAAAAGATTCCTTTCGCAAAACTTGACGAATTCTTCAAGACTAACTTGAAGTAATTAGCGGGTTGCTGCGACTGAAATACGCAATAAAGACTGCGCCTATGATGGCGTGGTCTTTTTTACAGTGCCTGGATTTCTTCGGGAGTAAGGCCCGTTCGCTTGGCGATGGCCTCTAACGGAAAACCGTCATCACGGAAACCCTTGGCGAGTTCGCGCTTTTCTTCGTCGCGCCCCTGGGAAAGCCCCTCTTCCTTTCCTTGCAGGTAGGAGCCCTGCTTTTCGTAAAGCATGTCAGTCATGTTATCTACCTCCAGGAGTAAAAGTTCATCGGTGTACCCCACAAAAGATACATCTTTTGCGAAGTCTTCGTCAAGGAGATTTCCCGCTTTTTCCTCGTCGATGGTCTTGTCTTCCAACACATCGCGAAAGAGCCGCAGCATTTCTGCGCGGGGCGACACATCACGGGCTTCCCGGCGATTTCCTTCTTGCAGACGGTCGTCCATGCGGAAAAACTTCGACATTTCCACAAGAAACACGTCAATCTTCTTGAATGGATATTTACGGTTCCGCATTACCTGGCACTGATGAAAATAAGTGTCAGGCTCCAGCGGGAACTGGTCATCGACCAGCAGAGAAAGCACATAGATATGCGGCAGCTCGTAACTCTTGTTTTTCTTCACCTGGTTATTCACGATGCGAGAAGTGTAATAAACCAGACGGTCCATGAACAGCGTGTTGAAATTCTGCTGCACCTCGATGACCACGGGTTCATTCGCCTGATTGTATCCGTAAATGTCAAAAATGTTGGTCTTGTTGTCCATCACGCCGGGCTGTTCCTGGACGCCCAGGGTGAACTTCGTAATCGCCTTGTTCCCGGTCAGCCCGAGCATGGCGTTCAAAAACTTGATCGTTCGCTCCGGCTTGCCTTCGCTCGCCATCAGCATCTTAAAAATGCCATCGCTGAACGGATAGACATTCCTATAGATTGCACGATACTTGGGGAGATTCTCAGGATGTTCCTTGAGATCACGGGCCATGGCCCAGAATTGGCTTCTATTCATACTTTCCTCCGGTCGCTACAGGCTTGAAAAAGCGACGGCTTGATTAGTGCTCTTTTGTTCACTACTAAATTTATACAAAAGTTTGGGCGGTGTCAAGGCGGGGCGCGAAAAAATTTCACTTTGCAAACTATAGGCGACAGGGGGCGATATTTTGGGCGTTGCCCTGGCGGGCCGGCCCTCTTGCGCTATCGACTCGCGATGCGAGTCGTTCGTTCAGCCTCGCGCGACCTGCGACTGCACAAGGCAAGCGCCGCGCGAGTCCGACCCCATGCGGGCTGCGGGGCCTAACGCGAAAGCAGGGCGAAACGGCTCTTGACGCAAATGCGAGACTGCGCCTCTTTTACAGCGCCTTGATTTCTTCGGGAGTAAGGCCTGTTCGCTTAGAAATGATTTCCAGAGGAACACCATCATCACGGAATCCCTTGACGAGTTCGCGCTTTTCTTCCTTGCGAGCTTCGTCGTGTTCCTCTTCAAGCATTGCTTCAAAAGTCATGTAGTCCAAGATGGTAAAATTTCAAAGAAACTTCTTAAAATGACATATAATGGCATTTGATTTATTTTATATTTTCGTTGATAAGAGATTTTTGTTGGAGAAATCAAATGGATTTGTTGAATTCTGCGCAGCAGCTTACAAATGAATACATTGATAAAATGCCTAAGGCCATGAGAAAGAAATATGGACAGTTCTTTACAAGTGCCGAAACCGCGCAATTTATGGCAAATCTTTTTGAAATTCCTTCTGACAAAGAGGAGTTATCTTTTTTAGATGCCGGGGCTGGCTCAGGAATGCTATCCATAGCACTCATCGAGCGAATTGAAAAACTAGACTGTTTAAAAAAACTTCATTTAGTCTGTTACGAAAATGACGAAAATATTCTTGATTTATTAAAGCAAAATCTTGATAATGCAAAGAATAGAGTTTCTTTCGCGTTCGACTACGAACTGCGATCAATCAATTATATAACCAGCCAGGAAAAAAATTACCGATCACTGTTAGGTTCTAACGGAAATCCCGAACAATATGACTTAGTCATCGGCAATCCGCCCTACATGAAAATACCCAAGGACGCACCAGAAGCATTAGCAATGCCGGATGTTTGTTATGGAGCGCCTAATCTCTATTTCCTATTCGCTTCTATGGGGTTATACAACCTAAAAAAGAACGGACAGTTGGTGTATATTGTTCCTCGATCGTGGACATCGGGCGCTTACTTTAAAGCATTCCGTCAAAAATTTCTTGGCGAAGCTTCTTTAGAACATATCCATCTGTTTGTTTCAAGAGATAAAGTCTTTGACAAAGAAACAGTTCTTCAAGAAACAATGATTTTCAAGGTGCGGAAAACTTCTATTCGTCCTAAAGATGTTTTCATTACAACAACAAAAGATAACTCCGATTTTAAAGACAAAACATCATTTGCGGTACCATACAATGTTGTTGTCTCTGGTGGCGACTCCTATGTATTTTTACCAACTTGCCAACAAGAAGTTGAAGTTATTGAAAAATTAAACAAATGGACTGACACGCTTCCCTCGATTGGATTGAAAATGAAAACAGGATTGACTGTTGACTTTAGAAACAGGGATGTTTTAAGAAACGAAAAAAGCCAACAGACAGTTCCTTTATTTTATTCTCAGCATATAAAAAACGGCAAAGTTATTTTTCCTATTGGAAAAGAAAATGAATATATTGAAACTGATCAAAAAGGATTGCTACAAGCCAATACAAACTATTTGTTTGTGAAGCGTTTTACCGCAAAAGAAGAACCACGCAGGCTTCAATGTGGAGTGTATCTAGCACGAAAAAATCCTGACTACGAGTCTATCAGCACTCAAAATAAAATAAACTTCATCAATGGTTTGGAAAAACTTTCCGAATGCATTGTTTACGGATTGTATGTGCTGTTCAACTCTACTCTTTACGACGGATTTTACCGTATTTTGAATGGTTCTACTCAGGTAAATTCTACGGAAGTAAACGCAATGCCGGTTCCCCCAATCAGCATAATAGAAGCAATGGGAAAAAAATTGATTAGGTTGCACAATATGTCTGTACAATCCTGCGATGCAATTTTAGAGGAATATGTATGACGAAAGTAGAAGAAGCAAGAGAAATTCTCACACAATTGCAGGTACCTAAACAACAACAGTCGGATTTATGTTGTTATGTATTGCTTGCTATGGCATACATTCAGGAATCAGCAAATTGGGAATACGCATCTAACGATTGGATTCGAATACACGATATCATTTCTTTCACAGAAAAGAACTATGGCGTGGCTTACGCCGAAAATAGCCGCGAAACTTTTAGAAAACAAGCGATACACCATTTTAGAAACGCAGCCTTTATCGAAGATAACGGATTGGCTACGAATAGCCCGAATTATCGCTATCGTTTGACTGAAGAAATGTTATTGTTAATAACGCATTTCGGAAAAAAGGATTGGGAAAAGAAAAAAACTTCTTTTTTGAAAGAGCATCAGTCTTTGATTGAACAATACGCATCTAAAAAGACGATGCAGAAAATGTCTGTAAAAATCAATAATTCGGATTTCACTTTTTCGCCTGGAAAACATAACCAGCTGCAAAAGGCTATTATTGAAGAATTTGCTCCCCGTTTTGCTCCGAATTCAGAATGCTTATATGTTGGTGATACAGAACAGAAGGATTTAGTCAAAAATGAAGGAAAACTAAAGGCGTTAGGCTTTGAAATTACATTGCATGACAAAATGCCTGATGTTGTTCTTTACTCTGAGGAGAAAGACTGGATTTACTTTGTCGAAGCAGTAACATCTGTAGGCCCAATGGATCCAAAAAGAATTAAAGAACTTGAAGAAATGACTAAAAATGTGTCTGCTGGTAAAATTTATACAACAGCATTCCTTGATTTTAAAACCTTCAAAAAGTTCTCCGAAATGCTGGCATGGGAAACAGAAGTATGGCTGGCCGAGTCTCCGGATCACATGATTCATTTGAATGGAGATAAGTTCATGGGGCCAAGGAAATAATTCTTCACCTTTGATTTTCAAGCGGCAAGCGCCGCGCGAGTCCGATTGACCCAGAGCCGAATGCAGCGGCTATGCTTGCATAGCCATTGCTGAGGCGAAATGTCAAGGAGCGAAGCTCCCACCCATACGGGCGGCGGGGCCTAACGCAAAAGCGATGTGGAACCGACAGGGATGTTTTTCTTGAAGGCTTTCATGTCGGCTTCTGTCGGTGTGTCTATGCAAATCTTGCGCTGTTGATGGATGCCGACTTTGCAGTCATCACGAGCAAATTTTCCTTGCTGATTTTTTTTAGACATATCGACCTCAATGGTTGTATAACGCAAAGCAGTCTCTGTCTAGGCTCCGATTGAATTATTCATCCATAACACACCTAACTGAAAAACCATGCGTTTTAAAAGTGTTTGAAATAGGGATGCCGGTTGCTAGAGTGTATTGATACGATGCCTTAGATTTCTCTGCATAATTTTCTGGATTTTCTTCAGGGTAATGCCAATAAGTGGCGTCATTTATGTCCCTAAAGGAACCATTCCAATTGACGCCAGCCCCAACAAGGCTATACCCTGTGGTATTGTAGCCACCAAAGCCATATGCAGAACGGGTTCCTTCAACACCATGGGTATTTCCATCGGCATGAACAACAATATAAAAGTCATTGTATGTAAGCAATCGCCATCCATCGGGGCATATTCCCTTGTGATGATATGTTATAGTATCATATTGATCCCGACAATCTTTTTGGTTACAATCGCTAGGCAATTGCATCATTTCTGCCCACTGGTAAAGTCCACCATAGCGGTCACAATTTGTCGTATCATTATTATAGCAATACCGCTCTATCTTATCATTATCTTCCTGATTTTTCCTTCCACGGACCATTTCGCCAATATTCAAGTTTTCTGCCATAACTTTAATCGTAGCTTTTCGACCGGCAGTATCTTTTCCGCTTATCTGTATATAGTAATACTCTCGATTATTTCGTCCATCGACAAACTTCACATAATCACCTTTACGCCAATGTGTTCCATCAAAAGGCTCTGTCCTATCAAACGGCACATATTCGCTGCTGCTCGAAGCAACTGACGACGAAGATTGTTTCACGGAAGAACTACTTTGCTTATTGCTTGATGACGATTTCACCGAGGAACTGGACTTAGCCGAGCTGCTGCTGGATTTCACCGAGGAACTACTAGATTCCCGATCGTGGTCGGAAATGACAGAAGAAGATGACACATCGGCTGTGTTGCTGCCCTTGACGCTACTGCTAGAACCTTCGCTGTCGCTCGGGATGACACTTGATGAGGAGCCTGGAGTGACAGAAGAGGAAGAGTCGCCGTTGATGCTGGAGGAGGATTCTTCGTCCTCAACAGCGGAACTTAGTGCGCTGTTTTCACCGGATGCGCTGGTAGAGTTGGAGTCATCGCCGCAGGCGTTAAAGGCGAACAGCGCAAAAGCGACCGCGCTGGTGATTGTGATTTTCTTGAAGATGTTCATATTAAAACTCTGTTAAATGTTTCTATGCAAATCTTGCGCTGTTGAAGGATGCCGATTTTGTAGTCATCACGAGCAAATTTTCCTTGCTGATTTTTTAGACGCGGCTTGGGCTTTTTTTAATGCTAAGATTTACATCCATCATCAAACGAGGTTCGAGAGCCTCAATTTTGAAGTTACTTGCATTCAGTTTTTTCTTCTGCTGTTTTTTAGACATATCTACTCTTTGTTGATGAATTAATTATTTAGACAAAAAAAGTTTTATTTAGACATTACACATCGAACCGTAAATCCATGTGATTTATTATAAGAACCTTTTCTAACGGTTGTCATAGATAGACCTGTAAAAGATCCACTCGCGTTTTGTGAATCCGAGAAAGATTCTTCTGGATAGAACCAATAAATTCCTTTATCTAAATTTTTGTATTTATACTCCCAGTTATACCCACTACATACAAGGCTAAAACCTGTTTCATTATATCCTCCACAACCAAACGTCGACCGCAAGCCCTCTATTCCATGTGTGTTTCCATTGCTATTCAAAATGACATAGAAATCATTATAAGTCAAAATGCGCCAATTCTCTGGGCAAATTCCCCGATGATTCGATGGGTCATATCTATCCGAACAATCCATATTGTTACACGCGCTAGGTAGTTGCATCATTTCCGCCCACTGGTAAAGGCCTCCATAGCGGTCACAATTGGTGGTATCATCATTGTAGCAATAGCGTTCAATCACTTTATCATCAGTCTGGTCTTGCGTTCCTAACACGTCAACGCCAATATTCAAATTTTCCGCCATAACGGTCACAGAGGCTGCATTTCCACTAGTATCTTTACCCGTAATCGTTATATAATAGTAACTGCGCCCATTGCGGTCGTCCGTAAACTGGTGATATGCATCTTCACCAACAAAACGCGCCCCTGCAAGAGTAAGAGAATGGTCAAATGGGATATACTCACCACTACTGCTAGACTTAGCCACAGACGAAGAAGACCGTTTTACGGAAGAACTGCTGCTAGATTTGACACTTGATGAGGAGTTCACAGAGGAACTGGACTTAGCCGAACTGCTGCTGGATTTCACTGAGGAACTGTTAGATTCCCGATCGGGGTCGGGAATGACAGAAGAGGATGACACATCGGCTGTGTCGCTACCCTTGACGCTACTGCTAGATCCTTCGCTGTCGCTCAGGATGACACTGGAAGAAGAACCCGGAATGACTGAAGAAGTGTCGCCGTTGATGCTGGAGGATGATGCATCGTCCTCAACAGCGGAACTTAGAGCGCTGTTTTCACCTGATGCGCTGGTAGAGCTGGAGTCGTCGCCGCAGGCGTTAAAGGTGAACAGCGCAAAAGCGACCGCACCTACCAAACCAATTTTCTTAATCGTATTCATAAAAACTCCGAGAATATATTCCCCATAAATTTAGTTTTTCTAAAACATCGTTCCCCTGAAAATAAATTTTATTAATCAGAATTTGCCTAGTTTCCCATACGCCTCACCCTGAGGCATATAGAACATCTTGCATCCTGCATTCGCGTTAGGGATGGAAGCCGGCCACGGTTCGGACTCGCGCGACCCTTGATTTGTGCAGTTGCCTGGAGCGCGAGGCTGAACGGACACGGCAGGGGCGCTTCGGCGAAGCTCGGCGACCTTGCCGTGATAACGCGACAGCCCGACCCCGGCCCGTTTTGAACATGCCTGGAACTGGATTGCCGCGCTTCGCTCGCAATGACACAAGGCCGGGGGAACGCCCCCAAAAAATCAGTTGAAACGGACAAGCCCTTTGACAATGCCTCCTTAAAATCCTATATTATGGATGAGGTGAAATTTTATGGCAAGACCGATCAAAGAAACTCCGACTCTCTATGGTGAGGATGCTCGCGTTTTCGAACAGAAAATTGCGAATCCGAAGCCCGTGACGAAGGAAGACGTTCTGGCTGCACGGAACGCCTACGATAAGTTCATGTCCATCGCAAAGTTTCCGTTTTAATAATGGATATTTCCTCATTTGACCTTTTTCCCCTGGATGAGAAAACGGAAATCCTTCCGTTTTGCAGCAAAGATGATGAATTGAACAACTTTCTGTTCGATGATGCAAAGAATTATCTTGCTGATTTAATGGCAGTCACTTATCTTCTGGTGGATCGTCAAACTCAAAAGACAGTCGCTTATTTCACTCTACTGAACGACAAAGTCTCCTATGATCCAGAAGAACGCTCCTTGTGGAACAGAATCAACAGAAGAATTTCAAACAATAAGCGACGCAAGACATATCCATCTGTAAAAATTGGCCGTCTTGCTGTTTCCATGGACTACGAACATCAAGGTATCGGCCGAGCCATTTTGAATTTTGTCAAACATGCGTTTACCAATGGGAACCGCACGGGATGCCGGTTCATTACTGTCGATGCGTATGCCGCCGCAACTGGCTTTTACATCAAGAACAGTTTCGACTTCTTTACCCAAAAAGACCGCAAGGATGCAACGCGTCTGATGTTCTTTGATTTGAAGCCATTCAAAGATGCGCAGAAAAAAAATTAGTTTTCCTGCATTTTTGCGTTAGGGATGGAAGCCGGCCGCGGTTCGGACTCGCGCGGCGCTTGATTTGCGCTGTCTCATGGAGCGCGAGGCTGAACGGACGGGGAGCGGAGCGAGCCGATAACGCGACAGCCCGACCCCGGCGGCGGTTCTGTTGTGCGTGTCCCGGGAGCCGGGGGAACGCCCAGAAGTAAATTTTTAGTTCTGAAAACTGGTGATCTTGTTATTTATTCCAGTTCCTGCTTGAGCATTTCTAGGAAGAGCGCTGCCGGCTTACTGAAGGCGGCGTTCTTTTTATAGACGGCCACCAGACCCACTTCTCGTGCGGGACGCAGGGGGATGAACTTCAGCTCGCTATCTTCAGAAGTGCTGATGATTTTGTCTAGGCACAGGGCGCAACCCACGCCTTCCTTTACCATGAGGGATGCGTTAAAGAGCAAGTTGTATGTTGCGATGACATTCAGGGGAATGCGGCCCAGCCAGCCGGAAAATTCGTTGCTCCTGAAGGATTGCCTAGAAACAATCAGCGGAATTTTTGTTAGGTCTGCGGGCCTTATAAATTTGCGATCCGCTAGTTCCGAATCTCTGCGAACGAGGAGCCCCCAGGTGTCCTTACTTTGCAGGGCGAGATAATCGTACTTCTGCTTGTTTACAGGCTCGATGAGAATGCCGAAATCCAGTAAGCCCTGGTCCAGTTTTTCGGTCACGTCTGCGGCGTTTCCGCTGAACAGGTTCAGGCGGACTTGAGGATGTTTTTCGTTGAACTTCTTGAAGACTTTGGCGATGACCCGCATGCCGTCGGTTTCACCACCGCCCACGAAAATGTCGCCGGTCAGTTCCTGCTGGCTTGCGTCCTTGAATTCGTTTGCGGTGCGTTCTGCAAGGGCCACGATTTCTTCGGCTCTCTTG
This sequence comes from Fibrobacter sp. UWH9, assembly GCF_900129715.1. Classification (NCBI taxonomy): domain Bacteria; kingdom Pseudomonadati; phylum Fibrobacterota; class Fibrobacteria; order Fibrobacterales; family Fibrobacteraceae; genus Fibrobacter; species Fibrobacter sp. UWH9. The sequence goes on from NZ_FQWP01000001.1 coordinate 127,959, forward strand.
CGGAAGAGAATGCCGTCTTCGGTAAGGATGGTCTTCTTGTTGGAACGCTCAAACAGCTTTACGCCCAGCTCTTCTTCCAGCTCCTGCATTTGGCGGGAAAGTGTTGGCTGGGTGACGAACAGTACGTCGCTTGCCGCCTTGGAAATGCTTTCTTCCTGGGCGACAGCTAAGAAGTATTTGAGAGTTCGAAGTTCCATGGAGTGAAATATAATTTTACTATCCAAATACACAACCCATCAGCAGCACAGAACATACCACAAAAACAAGTACTGTTGCGATACCAAGAATTTTCCATTTGAGGGAAAATTCTTTTTGGTATATGCCCAATCCAACATAGGGAACAAAACTCAACAACGCAGGCATGATGTAGCGGAAATCGTTGCTGCAGGCATAGGGATATTTGTAACGCAGGTAACCCAATGCTGCAAAGAACAGGATTCCCTGAATAAAAAGAATCCAATGGTAAACATCCAGTTTTGTTTTCCACCAGCCGCGAATCGCGAATACGATCAAGCCCAGGAATGACACGCTAATGAAGGATGCCAATGTCTTACCCAATGCGGTTTCTACAAGTTTGAATTCGCCGAACAGGGAAGATTTGAAGGCATAATTGAGAAAGTATTCTCTGCCCAGACCGTTGGCCCATGCGCTGGTATAAGGTTCCGTTAGGAAAGACTTCAGATCGAAATAAAGATAGTTTCCGGCTTCGTTCCCGACTTTCAAACCCGAGTGCAGACTGTTTGCGTTGGAAACTAAGCCTCCTTCGCCCATTATTTTTTCGAAGGCCAATCCAACAAAGATTAGAAGTAATAAAATCCAGCTTGTGATTTCTGGTTTGGTTGGTTTAATTTTTTCTGGCGAACGATTTTTGAGATAGCCTGCAACAGCCATCAGTATTACAAGTGCCAAAGAGATAAAGCCTGTGGATTTTGTCCAGATTGCAAGAGCCGCACAAACCACGGCAAAAACAAGGGACGAACCTTTCCTATACCTAATGTAATTGAAGCCCGAAAGCAGACAAAGAACATGCAGTGCAATGAACATCTGGTCATTCCCGATTCTTGGAGCGACTAAAAGCAAGGTTGGCCACACCGTCCAAAAGGCTGCGGCAACAATCAGGCTTTTGCCATCCACAAGACTCTTTAAAAACGCAAGACCGCAAATCAATACGAGAATTGAAAGCGTCAAACTAAATAGCTGAACGCCAGCACTTGATGCAAATCCTAGCAGGCCACTCACGATAAGCGACGGTGCTGCCACCGTGTAATAAACAGGAGGATGGTAACAGGTCCAGCATTCATCCGCTGCAGGAATCGCAAGGTTATCCGCAATATACTGAATGTACGCCAAATGACCTTCCACATCATTTGCAAATTGTGTGTAGGGCAGGGCGCTGAACATGGCAAATCGCAGGAACACTCCGAACACGATACAGAACAGTAAAAATGAATGCCACTTGCGGCGTTTGCATAAGGATGCAAACGTCAATCCCGCAAGGATTGCAATCACGATTTCCAGGGCGTCTGTAAAGCCTGTCCCCTTAGGGAAAACATTGATACCTCCGGGTCCGCCGCCATTTTTCAGGATAAGTTCATAAGTCGTTCTAGGGCCAACGCGGTGGGGCGCGGTAACAGAATCTGCCAGCACAAATCCCTTGCTGTAATTACATCTGCCAGAATAATCCGACAGGAAAATGTCTGCGCCGTTAATTGTTAGCGATTCGGCGCAATCATCGGGGATGATGTTCAGGTCATAGTGAAGGTTTAGCGGATTTGAGATGACGAAGCTAACGCGAAAATTTTCGCCCTGATTCATTTTTCTGGAAATCGGCAACGATGTCTTTTCGTCATTTTCTCCTTGGTGAAGAATCACATTCTCTACACGAATTTGCCCGTATTGCAAAAAAGCGAAACACGCAATAACGCCGACGATGCAACGAAATTCAAAATTTCCAAGAATTTTCTTAAGCATGTTTTTCATTCTTTTTGCCTTCGTGATATTCTTCTTCGGTATTGACATTCCAAAGATCCGATTTGTCAACGGAGCCTTCGCGAATACACTTTACAGTTTCCATGGCGGTAAGCATACTGTGATCCATGTTGTTGTATTTGTGCATGCCGTTACGGCCCATCAGGAACAGGTTTTCAATGTTGTCCAGATATTCGCGAATCTTATGGAATTCGCCGTAAGTTCCGAAGTAGGCCGGATAAGCCTTCTTGACGCGGAATACAACGGAATCGCGAACAGACTCCGGCTTTGCCACATGAATCCTGTCCAGTTCTGCAATGGCAAATTGGATGAAATCGGCATCGGACATAGTCCACATTTCGTCGCCTTCGTTAACGAAGTATTCCAGGCCAATCCAGACCTTGGATGGATCGCTAACCAGATATGGACTCCAGTTGTTGAACACCTGAATGCGACCCAGCTTTACATCGCTTTCCTGAACGTAAATCCAGTTGTCCTTTATGTTTCCTATTTCAAGTTTATCCAGCAGCAGACCGACGGTCATAAAATCACGATAGACGAGTCCTTCCGCAACCCGCTTTACTTCGGCGGGAACGGAAGTCTTGGGCTGATCCATGGCGGTCACCAGTTCCTTCACGGGCATGGAGCTTAGGAAATAGTCGCATGGAATTGTCTCGACTCCTTGACTGTTGTCAACGGCGACACTTACCACGCGGTTCTCAATCCGATTTACTCCCACAACCTTTGCGTTCATCACAATTTCGCCGCCCATGTCAAGGATTTTCTGGGCGACGGTTTCCCAAAGCTGGCCTGGCCCAAGTTTTGGATATAGGAACTGGCCGATTAAACTTGTTTCGGTATTTTTCTGACGGAATTTATCTGCGCTATCCCTATCAATGGCGTGTCTATTACTTTTGAAAATTTGCTTTACCGCATGAACCACAGTCTTTGTAATGGAAAGTCCTTTAATTCGCTGGCCGCCCCATTCCGGGCTGATTTTATTGCAGGGAACACCCCAGAGCTTTTTGGTGTAGTCCCTAAAAAAGGTTCTATAAAGTTCAACGCCGAAACGGTTGATCATAAAATCTTCTAGACTCTTTTCGGAACGGGCAGGAAGCAACTGCACCTTAAGATAGCTCAGACCAATTTTCATCATTCGCCAAAATCCAAGACCGCGAATGGTATTTCCGTTCAAGGTTACGGGGTAGTCGAAAAGTTTCCGCAGGAACAATATGCGACTCAGCCGACTACGGCAAAGCATGACCAAATCGTCTTTTTCTGGATGGGGTCCGTCCTTGGATTCCAGGGGAAGAATGTTCAGCCACCAGTCCATAACGGCATCGCTCTTGCTGAAGAATCGATGGCCTCCAATATCCATCCTGTTGCCTTTGTAGCAAACTGTCCGGGAGATTCCGCCAATTGCATTTTCTGCTTCGAAGATTACAGGCTTTACATTTGTGGTGCGAAGTAATTCCAATGCGGCCGTCAAGCCTGCTGGCCCGGCACCTGCGATGACAGCAATTTTGGGGGATTCATTTTCAGTGGTCATGTCAATCCTTTTTTTCTCGGAACAAGGTCAGCTTTCGCGCTCCGAAGTTCCACATCAAAACAACTGCCGCGGCAATCATCTTGGAAATCATTTCCTGCCCATGGAGCGAGTCAACCAGGAAAACCATCAACAGTTCGTTAAGCGCAACACCTGCAAAACCAATCACGGCGAATACGGCAAACTCTGCAGACTTGCGCATTTCAAGCCTGCGTTTGCAATCCGAGAAAACCCACCTGACGCTAAGGGCATAGTTGAGTACCAGACCAGCAACCAATCCGATGAAATTCGCAAGCAGATAATGCCACCCTAGAACATACAGGCAAAAAGCGAATAGCCCAAAATCCACTAGAAAGGCAAATCCACCCACTAGTAAGTAACGTGCTAGTTGCGCTAACACTCCTTTTATTTCAACCATAATGTTATCGTTTAGTTTTTACAGCAGAGAAGACTTGAACCATTCTCCGTAGGCAAAAGCGTCAGGATTTGCAATTTTCTTTAAGCTTTGGTACAAAATAATCTACAGAAGTCTCAGGAACATTTGCCGCACAATGCATCTCAAGAACTGCATCTTCCTCGCAACCGAGACCAATGTACGCAACGCTATGTTCTATAAAGCCTTCGGCCTGTTTGCAAAAGTTAAGGAACGCTTCACGATCTTCTGCACATTTTCCCTTATTGCCGCCATAAACTCCACTAATCGAATAAACGGGTTGAGTTTGTCCCTCGACAAAGCTCCTTAAACTTACTGTTAAATAGCTATCGCCATTTTCAAAGGTCTTGACCTGTTGCAGGGAGGACTCTTCTCGATAGACGTTTACGACACAACCTTTTTGATTTTGGTCCATTTTTTCATATACCGTTTCTTTGGACGTTTTAAAAACACGATATGTAGAATTTGTACCCCTGTTCATTTCGACAATAGCAGATGTGTCTATTTTAAATCCTTCAGGAATCAGTCTTTCATTAAACCATTCCCCATAGGAAGCTGCTTTTGCGGAAGGAGAATAACTGCCTTCCTCACATTTCCAGATTTCGCTCTTGAATATCTGATTTTTTCTTGTGGGTTTCATTGAAGTGATTTCGCCATCGCAATCTTCAAACAAGAAATAAACGGGAAAATAGTTCATGCTCTTCATGCACGATCCACCCGGGCTAATGCTAGTAAATTCTATCTCGTTGTCTGCAACGCTACTTAATACATGGCCCGTAGGTTGTGCGCCATCATTTACGAAAGTCGCGTAATACTTGCATTTTTCCCTGCTTTCGTAAGCAACATCCCTCATTAATTTCGACGTCATTGGAAAGCACTTTGCCATATCTGTTTGGGCTATTTCCTTCAAGATAGGTTTGTCTGTTAAATCAAAGGAACTGTTCATGAAATCTATACATTCCATAGATGCAGAACCGTTATAGGCAATCACATGGTTGTCAAAAGTAAGTTCATCAACACTGGAAACATATTGCAAGACATAGCGCTCAAGGGTCTGGTGATAGTTTACCGCAACTGAAGTATCGGTAGGCGTAATTATCGGAGAATCAATACTACTAGACGATGAAGAAGTCGGCTCCTGATACGACGACAAAGATTCAAATCGTCCCGTTGAAGATTGAGCTTTTTTAGATAATTCTGCGCATCGATTAACGGTTGCATTTTCAAAACGAGTGAACAGGATATTTATTGAATCTGCATGTACATTGGAAAGTCGACAAGCGCCATCGAAAGATCCATTCTTGCAGCCATTACTTAAAGTAAAGAATTCATTGCCGGCTTGGCTTTCACATTCACTCTTGAAGACATTGTAGGCGGAATCGCACTTTACTCCCATGTGACCGCCATTAAGCGTGGATACGACAAACCCTTCCTGAATTAGGAATGTCATTGCTAGACTTGTGCTATCTGCGGTACATTCAGCTCGCGCACCAGAGCCATCTTCTGCTAATGCTAGTTTTCCACCATCAATTCTAGCATAGGCTGATTCTTGCAGACTTGTTCCATAGCTATACCATTCGTTAAGCCGTTCCTCAGAAACGGCATTCTGGTCCTCAATAGAACCGCCAGCAACCTTGTCTGATTCGGAACATGCAAACAAGAATAAAATCAGCAAACAGAATAAGGCAACTTTATCGAATTTCATCTTTTTTTACATCCTTTATTTGCGGAACCAGATTCACCTTTTAAAATTTTTTCGGTTAGAGGGAACAACTGCAGATTCACTCGATAGACTCGATTGCCTCCCTTCTTTGCTGTCGCTATGGAAATAATCCTTTTTCGACAGGCGTCAAGTTCCTCTACGATCTTGGCGTAATCTTCTTCATCGATTCCGATGGTGGCTCCAGAAAAATTTCTTTCGCTTACGGGATATTTTTCAATGGCGTCTTTCGCAAAGTTTGCCATTTCCTTGTGCATGGCGCGAACCTGCGTGGGCATGGCCGCTACAGAGGCCTGAAGCGAACGATCCTCTTGCTCATAGACATCGCTTGCTGTTTTCCTAAGAAATCTTGCGCGGGTCAGAAATGCCAGTGCGTTGCGGACTTCTTCTGCGGAGAAAACGCCTCTGCAAGCCTTGGATAAATCCGAAGGTTTTGCCCCGGGCATCATGGGCACCAACTCACGAAGCACCGGATATTTCCAGGACTCATAAAACGAAATGGACTCGCCTTCCAGTACACGGACTTGGTGAGAACTTACAATGTTGATCATTTCCGCATAGGCGTCTTCTTTTTCTGCATCTTTCTTGGCTTGGCCAAATCTGACCAGTTGCTGAAAGTAATCGTATTCTGCCCCGACAAGCCCCATCGCCTTTGCAACGCGTTTTGTTCCTGGGTTGGAAAGCCCACTTTTACCATCGCAAACGACTTTCAGATAATTTGGTGATGAAAAACCGCTGACTTTTGCAAATTCACGCCAGGAAAAAGCGGAAGTCCTTTTTTTCCACTGGTAATAATCGCTCATGAAAGAACGGTAGTCGTCGTATTCAAATACAGATTTTATCACATCTAAAATATAAACCTCCACGGAATGGTCGTGGAGAAGATTACTACATGAAAATTTTGTTTTTTTGCTGGTTTGTATTATAAAGTGTATAGTATAGCGACTTGCGGCTGAATTTTTGCTGCTATGCTAAAATAAATCCAGCGTGCTGTCCAGGTAAATTTCTTCGCGGACGTTCAGCTGGTATTCTGGCTTGATCATGTAGTAAAGCAAAAATTCCAGGATGAGGGCGCTGCCGAGGCTGCGACCTTCAATTTTAAATTGTGAAAAACCTGCGGGGGCATAAATATTTTGAATGTCGTCAATCCCGATAAAACCAGGATTTTTCATGGCGTCGGAAAAGCGGTAGCCCTTCTTTGCACCCGGCGATTTGCAGATATGATCCTTGCAATCTTCGCCCAAGTTTTTGCGGCTCACGTTCTCGTAACAAATTTTGCGATCCTGGCAACCGAACCAACAGCATTCATTGCAGAGAAATTCCACTTTCTGTTTTTGGGCTGGTGACAGCGTGGCGAACTTATCCAATTCCTTGTTTAGTCTAAAATCTGGAACAACATAACGAAATTCATCGCGGCTCAATTCTTGTTGGAACTGCGCGAAATCCGTAATGACCTTCGTTGTGGAAGAGACGAAATAGAATCCCGGATATTTTGACTTTAAATAATTCAATAGCAAGTCGGAATGAACGATGATGCCATTTTGCGCGCAGTCCCTGCCGGAGTTATATCCGGTGCGTTCACTATCCGCGTCACCTTCAAACATCCTGCAAAGTTCATTGCACCTTGCATCCGTAAGGTGTTCTTCCCTTAGCAACGAATTGCTAAAAGTCAATCTCGCAGAAATTCCATATTCCTTTAAAAGCTCCGCCACCTGTTCCGCAGGCTCTTCACCAAAGCCAACGCGGCCTCCGCCCCAGATGCAGTCGGCGGGAGCCCCATAAATGGAACCGATTTCACACCAGTCGTAAAACCACTCCCGATGCTCACGAAACAGCGGCAAAAACGCCTTGTACAAATCGTAGAATTCGAATAGCCCGGGAAGATGGTAAAAAACTTTCATTTGAAATCCTTGATGCACAAAATAGAATTTCTACGGGCTTCGCACAGCCGCGACAGATTCAAAACATTTATATTTACCATGGTATGAAAAAGCGCGTTTTAAAAGATCATTTTATTATTGCCTACGCTGTGGTGATTGCGGTCTGTTGCGTGATCTGTCTTGTTACGACTTTGAAAATTCATTCCTTGCCAGAACTTGGGTATGTAATCAATAATGACTTTTTGAAGTTGCTTGTTCAGTACAAAAATTATGAGATCATCCAGGACGCATCCGCTGTACTTGCCGTCACTTTTGGAATAGCCATTTGCATTTACATCGCCCTCAAATACAAGTTTCCAAGGTTTGAAGAAAATCACAAAAAATGGAATCTGGGTTGTGCGCTCATTGTGTTTCCTGTTATAGGCCTTTCGGCCTCTATTGCTCCTAATCTGGATTTCCCCACAAGGTTAAAGGTGGAGCCTGAACTCCATAAGGAATTCGTTGTCGATAAGTATAAGTCCCATGGATCAAAAAGCGGAACTTCTTACCACTTGTTGTTTAGCAGCGGTTCCACGTTTATGGTGGGTTCAAAAAAATATAACGCCGCTTTTGTCAGGCAGGAATATTATACGGTTTATCAGGGTGATATCTTGATTCAGATTTTTTCGCCTGATATGTATCGTTTAGCCGAATGAAGCAAGGAAATATGACGAACGATTTTAAGGATAAAGTTGTGGTTGTGACGGGCGGTGCCCACGGCATCGGAAAGACCATCGTTAGCGAATTTGAAAAGGAAGGAGCCAAGGTGGCCCTCATCGACATTCGCGAAAATGATTCCTTTGTAGGAGACCTTTCCAAGAAGGATGTGCTGGAAAAGTTTGCGGCCTTTGTCATTGAAAAGTATGGTCACGTCGATATTCTGGTGAACAACGCCCTGCCTTTGATGAAAGGCATCGATGAATGTTCCTATGAGGAATTCAGCTACGCCTTGGCTGTGGGTGTGACCGCACCATTTTATCTGGCGAAACTTTTTGCTCCCCACTTTGCGCCGGGCGCTTCCATCATCAACATTTCTTCATCCCGCGATCGCATGAGCCAGCCGCAAACAGAAAGCTATACGGCGGCCAAGGGCGGAATTGCTGCATTGACCCACGCGCTGGCTGTGAGCCTCGGTGGGCGAGGCGTCCGGGTGAATTCTATTTCGCCGGGTTGGATTGATACGGACTTTACTGTTTACGAAGGTCCCGACGCTACGCAACAGCCTGCAGGTCGTGTGGGCAACCCGCTGGACATTTCAAACATGGTGCTTTTCCTGGCCTCCGATAAGGCTGGGTTTATTACAGGTGAGAATATCTGTATCGACGGGGGGATGACCCGCCAAATGGTATATCATAACGACTGCGGTTGGAGATTAGAACAGTAGTTTGTAAAATACTTTTGTTATCTTTTCAAGAGTAAAACTATATTGATATTGGATGAAACAGCTTCAGTTTGCATACGTTAACCCGGAACACCTGGGTGATGTACTTCAGAATATAGCCCGTTTCCGCGGAAACAGGCAGCTGAAGTTGTTGTTTCATATATACTCGGAACAGCCTGGTTTTAGACAGTTGAAGATTGTCTGCAGCGCCATTGTCAAGTTTTTCCCTGATGCCCTTTGTGTGGGTTGTTCGGGTAATGGCAATATTGTGGATGGCGCGTTCTCGGGCGAGTCTGTGACTGTAACTTGCTCTGTGTTTGAAGATCCCGCTACTCGGATCGAGGTTCTTCAGTATGTGCTGAAGGAGGAGTCTGCCGAACCTATTGCGGAAGATCTGGCCCGAGAAGTTGGAAAGCGCCCTTGGGTGTCGGCTGTAGAAATGCTTGCGGCTACTCCCGGATTTTCCTTTACCGGTTTTTGCAATGGCTTGAGTACCATGCGGCCCGAAGTCCAGGTTTTTGGCGGGCTGGCAGGTCAAACTTGTGAAGAAACTCCGGCTTATGTATTTTCCAACGTCTGTGACTTCTCTAACGAGTCCGTCGTCTGCGTTCTGTATGGCGGTGAAAATTTCCATGTGGAGACGGTCAAGGTTTCTGGATGGAAACCCCTGGGTAGACCGTTTACGGTGACTAAGGCTCAGGGGAACGTTCTTCATGAGCTGGATGGCAAGCCTGCCTTTGAAGCTTTCTCCAAATATCTGAATATCCAGAACGACTATTACTTCTTCCAGAACACTCTGGAATTTCCCCTGTTCTATAACGAGGATGGTGAGAACCTGTTGCGTTGCCCTATGGCCTGTTCTGAAAATGGGGCCCTGCTTTTGGCATCGGACATGGGTGTCGGGATCATTACGAAGCTTGCCTATGGCGATCCTCAATCCATTATGGATAGCGTGCGCCTGGGTACGACGAAACTGTCAAAGTTCTGCCCGGATGCCATCTACATGTATTCAGGCATGGGCCGCCGAATGTTCTGGGGTGAAACAGATGTGAACAACGAAACTGTTCCCTTCGATACCATTGCTCCGGCTTCTGGTTTTTATGCGACGGCACAGTTCCTGCGCACAAGAAATTTTGTAAAGCTGCATAACCTGTCCATTGTGGTGGTAGGTATGCGCGAAGGCGAAGCGAATACGTCCAAGATGAAGACTGCCGTGGTGAATGACGATTCACGGGCGGGCAGGGTTTCTGTGATTACCCGCTTGGCGAACTTTACCAACGTGTCTTCTGCCGAACTGGTGGAAATGTACAACATGATGACCAAGAACTCCATTACGGATGCCTTGACCGGTTTGTACAATCGTGGTGAAATCCAGCGCCGCATTGCAGAACGCCATGCAGAAAATCCCGATGCTCCTATGTCGCTGGTGATGATCGATATCGACAACTTCAAGTCGGTGAACGATACCTATGGCCACAAGATTGGTGACATTGTGATTCAGGGCCTTTCTAAGCAGATCCAGATTGCTACCTACGAAAAGGCTCCCGATGCAGATGCCGGCCGTTGGGGCGGTGAGGAATTTATGATCATGCTTCCTGATATGGGTATTAAGGAAGCGGTTGAGTTTGCGGAAACGGTTCGTACCGGATTCGCCCAGGTGATGTTCCCCGAAGTGGGACGCAAGACCATCAGTCTTGGTGCTACAGAAATGAGATGGGGTGATTCCATTGACGCCATTTGTGTGCGTGTGGACGAAGCCCTTTACAAGGCCAAGAATTCAGGTAAGAATAGGGTGGTTACCCTTTAAAGAGTTTACTTCGTTGGCGTTGTAAAATTAACAATGGTTTGTTTGAATTGCCCATACCAAGGGCAATTTTCTTTTGTATAAAATGAAAACCCCCAGCTATGAACGCCGGGCGGTTTAATTTTTTATCCTTCGACTTTGCGCTTATGCGCTTCGCTCAGGATGACGCGGAGAACCTTATTCCTTGACGCTCCAGGTGGTGCCTTCCTTGCTGTCCTTGATCACGATATTCATGGCGGCAAGTTCGTCGCGGATGCGGTCGCTTTCGGCCCAGTTCTTGTTTGCACGGGCTTCCTTGCGGAGGGCGAGAAGTTCTTCTACCTTGGCGACGTCAACGCCGGAGTTTTCGTCCTGCTTCTTCTTATAGTCCTGACGGGGTTCGTCCAGCTTCAGGCCGAATACCTTGTCCATATCCAGGACAAGAGCTGCCTTTTCGCCGTCGTCGATGTCGGACTTCAGCATGGTATTCATGATACCCAGGGCGCGGGGCATGTTCAGGTCGTCACCGATAGCGTTCTTGAATTCTTCCTGGAATGCCTTGGCGGCTTCGCTCTTGATTTCGGTTGCCTTACCGATGAGGGCGTCGGTCTTCTTGTGGAGACTCTTGAGGCCTTCCTTGGCGCCTTCCAGAGCTTCCCAGGTGAAGTTCAGGTAGTTGCGGTAGTGGCTGCCCACTGCGAAGAAGCGGTAATCCAGCGGATTGAAACCGCGGTCTACCAACAGGTCAACGGTAAGGAATTCGCCGCTAGACTTACTCATCTTGCCGAAAGTGGTAGCGGTGGTGCCGTCTTCCAGCTTTTCTTCGCTGGCGGTACGCAGGAATTCTCCGTGCATCCAGAAGCGGGAGAACTGAACGCCGTTGGCGCATTCGCTCTGTGCAATTTCGTTAGTGTGATGGACGCGGATGTGGTCGGTACCGCCGCAGTGAATGTCCAAAGTCGGGCCGTTGTACTTCATGGCCATGGCGGAACATTCGATATGCCAGCCCGGGAAGCCTACGCCCCAGGGGGAATCCCATTCCATGGCGCGCTTCTTGTCGGTGGGGCTGAACTTCCACAGAGCGAAGTCGGTAGCGGCACGCTTTTCGCCCATGTCGATACGGCTGCCCTTGCGGAGGTTTTCAACGTCCAGGCGGGCGAAGTTGGCATAGCGGGGGAACTTCAGGCTGTCGAAGTAGATGCCGTCGGAAGTGCGGTAGGTAAAGCCCTTTTCTTCCAGAGTCTTCACCAGGTCAATCTGTTCCTGGATGTGCTGGGTGGCGGGAGTCCAGCGGGTGGGTTCCTGGATGTTCAGACGATGCCAGTCGTTCATGAAGGCGTCGGTGTAGAACTTTGCGATATCCCATACGGACTTGCCTTCGCGGGCTGCGCCCTTTTCCATCTTGTCGTCTCCGGAGTCGCCATCGCTAGTGAGGTGGCCTACGTCGGTGATGTTCACGATGTGGTTGACCTTGTAGCCGTAGTAGTTCAAGGTACGGACCAGGAAGTCTTCGAAAATGTAGGTGCGGAGGTTGCCGATGTGGGCGAAGTGGTACACCGTGGGGCCACAACAGTACATACGCACGGCGGGAACGCCTTCAGGAAGTGTGAAAATCTCTTTCTTGCGTGATGCGGTGTTGTAGAATTGAAGTGCCATTTTAGCCTCCGGTTAAGTTTGGGTGCCGCGGGATGCGGAACCATGGTGCGCCAAAGATAGAAAATTTTCTATTTTTCGTGATACAGAAGTCATTGTCTAACCTTCTTTAAAAAACAACAATGCGTACACTATTTGAAAAAATCAAGTACGAGGTGAAAGACCTCGTTGTTCTCCTGAGAAATATCCCTTCCCTGGCTGTTACATTTTTTGTATTGTCTGTGGTTTGCATGAACCTGCTCGCCAACAAGGAGCTGTTCTCTACGGAGTACCTGGCCCTTGATTGCGGTTTTACCCTGAGCTGGTTCTCCTTCCTCTGCATGGACATGATCTGCAAGCGCTTTGGCCCCAAGGCCGCCATGAAGGTTTCCATGGTGGCGCTGTTTATCAACCTGGTCACTTGCGCCTTGTTCAGTCTGCTTTCACGCACCCCCGGAATGTGGGGCGAATTCTACAGCTACGTGGATTCCAATCCCGAAATGGCGAACGTAGCCAACGCGGCGCTGAATGCCACATTTGGCGGTTCCTGGTATGTGGTGCTGGGTTCTGCTCTTGCCATGTTCACTTCGTCGGGCGTCAACTCCATTGTGAACTACCTGATTGCCAAAAGTACGAAAACCACGGGCTTTAAAAATTTTGCACTCCGTTCCTACATCTCCACCATGGTGGCCCAGTTTGTAGACAACTTCATTTTCGCCATGGTGGTGAGCCATGTGTTCTTCGGTTGGACCATGACCCAGGTGATCGTCTGTTCCATTACCGGTTCCGTGATGGAGCTGCTTTGCGAAATTCTGATTAGCCCCATTGGCTACAAGATGGTCTGCAGCTGGGAAAAGCATGACGTGGGCCGTGAATACCTGAACATGAAGGCTGCAAAATGAACGTCCTGATTAGCGGTACAAGTTGCGGTATTGGCCGCGCCATTGCGGAACTTTTTCTGCAAAATGGTTGCGCTGTTTTTGGATTGGATATTGGGCCCGCAAGTATCCAGAGCAAACTATATAGACATTACATCGCCGATGTCTCGGACAAGGATTCGCTTCCCGCAACTGATGAACCGATGGATATCGTAATCAGTAACGCTGGCGTCCAGAATTCCGGTAGGGACATCGAAGTGAATCTGAAAGGTTCCATCAACTTTGTAGAAAAGTATGCCTTTCATGCAGGCATCAAGTCGGTACTTCTGGTGGCATCCGCCTCCGCTCACTCCGGTGCCGAATTTCCGGAATACTCCGCTTCTAAGGGCGGACTTCTTTCTTACATGAAAAACGTGGCTTTGCGGGTTGCCAAGTATGGCGCCACCTGCAATAGCATTTCGCCGGGTGGCGTTACCACGGAATTGAATCGCCCTGTCATGGACGATTCAAAACTATGGCAGCGCATTATGGATGTGACGCCCTTGAAACGCTGGGCATCTCCCGAAGATATTGCCCAGTGGGTTTACTTCCTTACGGTGGTGAACAAGAACTGCACTGGTCAGGATATTCTCATCGATAACGGCGAGAAGGATCTGAACGCCACCTTCGTGTGGCCGGAATAGATTAGACGGAATATTTTCCGTTTTTTGATGTCGCCTGTCAGGCGACCTAAAGAGCGTTTCCGAAAGGTACATTGTAGGCATAAGGAGGTCTACAATGGACAACATGGAAAGACGTTACCACGAAAATGGGAAAGTATGGTTTGAATGCCCTCTGAAAAACGGCTATCGCGATGGAGCCTGCAAGGAATATTATCCCTCTGGCGCACTGCGTAGTACCGCCACCTATCGGGAAGGTTTGCTAGATGGGCCAAGAATCATGACCTTTGAAAATGGCTTGCGGATTTGTCGCCATGTTTTTCGGGATGGTCGTGTGATTGATGGCTTTGTTCCTGTGTTTGGAAGGGACGGCTCTCTTGCGTTTTCTGAATACTGGGAAAAAGGCCGTTGTCGCTGTTATGATCGCAGTAACCGTCTTTATCGAGAATTTGGAATGTTGAACAGAATGGAAATTTGCCTGAAGGTGTAGAGTGCTCCTATCACGAAAATGGTCAGCTTAGTATGCGTTTGTTTTTCGTGAAGGGGATGGTGAAAGATGGACCGGTAAATTATTTTGATGGAGAAGAATGTGAATCAAGGGATGACTTTCTGAATAGAACGTTTGACCTTTTGTCTCATAAGCTGGAATGGATTCTCTGTCTAGCGGTACGTGAATTTATGTTGCGATTGCGCTTGCCTAATGACGGGCCGACTGAGGAACGTGTTCTGGCAAATTTAAAAAAATTAATAGGATAGCTCTTTTAAAAAAGACATTTTTTAATTTGTATAAAAACAGATCTGCCTTTGTTTCTTATATTTTAGGAATAAAGTTGAGGCCTTATATGAAAAAGTTCTTAAGTGTATTTGGTGTCGTAGCGGTGGCAGCTTGCATGACCGCTTGCAATGAACAGAAAATCGCGCAGAATCAAACTGCTGCGGAACCTGACGCAAAGGCGCAGAAAACCGCTGTGATTTATTATTCCCAGACGGGAACCACCAAGAAGGTTGCCGAGGAATTTGTAAAGCAGCTGGGTGCCGATGCCATTGAACTGCAACTTGTAACGCCCTATCCCTCCACTTACGACAGCACCATTGCCGCTGTCCGTGCAGAACGCGAATCTAAGAAGTGGCCTGCCCTCGCTAACGCCAAGCAGGATCTTTCCAAGTACGATACGCTCTATGTGGGCGCTCCCATTATGTTTGGTTTCTTTGCCCCGCCTATGTATACCTTCCTGGATTCTAACGACTTGAGCGGAAAGGTGGTGGTGCCCTTCTGTACTTACGGAAGCGGCGGTCGCCTGGCCAGTGCCAAGGAATTAAAGCAGTTGGAACCCAACGCCAACGTGGTGCTTTCCTACGGCATTTCTAATCGTCGCGCCAACAATCCCGAAGTGAATGTGGCCGAGGAAATTGAAAAGCATATTGCCGCAGTCCGCGCTGGTACCGATGAGAAAAATTTCGTAGGCGCATATGGTGAATCTCGCCAGCCCACGGAAGAAGACTTGGCTGTGTTTGCCGAAGCCACCAAGGATTACGGCTATTTGAAGCTTACACCCATGAGCGTGTCCACCCAGATTATGGCGGGAACCAACTACATGTTTACCTGCAACATGAAGGCCTTCGGCGAAGAACTTACCGCCATGGTAAAAATCTTCAAGCCCCTGCCCGGCCGTGGAAACGCACAATTGATTAGTGTGGATAAGTAGAAATCTGTTTCTAGGGGGTAGGCCTCTGTGTTGGAGGCTGTATGGTGTATTATCTAATTTCTATTCTAAAAAAGTGAATAAGAAAATACCTCCCGAAAAAAAATCGGGAGGTTTGCAATTTTTGATTTCTTGCGTTGCGCGAGACCTTAAATCTTCAAGCAGTTCTTTTTCCTGTGGTGATATTCCGCCGTGGCGGTGAAGATGACGTCACTGCTGGAGTTCAGTGCGGTTTCCATGGAGTCCTGTACCACGCCCAGGATAAAGCCCACAGCTACGGCCTGCATGGAAATGTCGCCGCTGATGCCCAGGATAGAGCAGGTCATGGGAATGAGGAATAGGGAGCCGCCAGCGATACCGGAAGTTCCGCAAGCGCCAATGGCACTCATAACGCAGAGAATGCAGGCGGTGGGAAGGTCCACATGGATGCCCAGAGTGTTTGCTACGGCCAGAGTCATGACGGCGATAGTCACGGCGGCACCGCACATGTTGATGGTGCAGCCCAGAGGAATGGAAACAGAGTAGAAGTCCTTTTCAAGACCCAGGCGTTCGCAAAGTGCCATGTTCACCGGAACGTTGGCTGCAGAACTACGGGTGAAGAAAGCGGTAATGCCGCTATCGCGAAGGCAGCGGAATACCAGGGGGTAGGGATTTTTACGGAGTGTGATGAAAATGATGATGGGATTCAGGACAAGGGCGACTACCAGCATGCAGCCCACCAGTAAGGCCAAGAGCTTTCCGTAGTCGGCGAAGATGCTCATTCCGTTTTCGGCAACGGAGGAGAATACCAAACCTAGAATGCCGAAAGGTGCCATCTGGATAATCCAGCGGATGACTTGGGATATGGCGGCGGAAGCGTCGGTGATGACGGTGACGGTATGGTCTACAGGAAGTTTCTTAAGAGCCAAGCCGAATACGATAGACCAGAAGAGGATTCCGATGTAATTTGCACCGGCCAGGGCTGCGATGGGATTCTGGACGCAGTTCTTTACCAGGTTCGTCAGAACTTCGCCAATGCCGCTAGGGGCGGCACCTTCTGCAGCAGAGACGGACAATTTCATGGTGACCGGGAATAGTTCGCTTCCCGCGACAGCCAAGGCGGCTGCGCCAATGGAACTGATGACGTAAAGAAGAATCACCTTGCGGAATCTGCTGCCGATTCCTTCTCCGGCTCCTGCAATGGAACTTGCCACCAGGGCGAACACCAGGATGGGGGCGGCACCTTTCAGGGCGCCTACAAATAGGGTGCCGAGAATGCCGATGGCGCTGAGCTGCGGAGCGAATAATCCGAGGACAGCGCCAAGAATTAGTCCGATGATAATACGAATGATGAGGCTAAGCTCAATCCATTTCCTTGCAATACGTTTCATAAGAGTTCCTTTTTTATCAAGTGGAAATATAGTTATGAATCACACCGAATGAGGTTCGAGGTATGAGATATGAGATATCTCCTTTATTCTTTAAGCTTTAAGCTTTACACTATTCACTATTCACTCTCCTCAATCCTCTAGGTAGCGAAGCTACCGACCTCGGGCCTCATAGGGAGGCGAATGCCGACCGACCTGTTCGCTAATTATTAACTTTGTCGCATGCTTTTTGAAGAGATTATCAACGAACATTATGATCCCCGTGAGTATCCCGCCTTGGCTTTCCTTGCGGACCAGTGGGTTTGTGAACGCCCCTTTGAAGGCCTCAAGGTTCTTGTGGCAACTCCCATTTACAGGAATACTCTCCTGGAATACCGAACCCTGATTGCTGGCGGGGCTCAGGTCTATGTGGGACATGCGGTATCAGGCGATACCCAGATGCCTTGTGATGAATCGGTTATCGAACTTCTGACCGAATCTGGGGTCCCTGTTGTTACGGATGATGATATTAAATGCGGTAAGGTGGCTGATGATTTTGACCTGATTCTTGATTGTGCGGGTCAGTTCGCTTCTTGCCATCCGAAGCTGGGCTTTGTGGAATTGACTCGCAGCGGTGTGCATTTCTTTGAAAAGTCTGAATTCCCCGTGTATGTGGCTGATAGTGGGATCGTGAAGCGCATTGAAACTATTCTGGGAACAGGCGATGGTTGCTTTAGAGGTTTGGAGCAACTTGGCTATAATGATTTCGAAAATAAGAAGCTGATTGTTTTTGGAAGCGGCAAGGTTGGTTGCGGCATCGCCCTGCAGGGAGTTCGTCGCGGAATGCAGGTGACAACTGTTACCGACACAAACCGCAGAAGTTCTTCGTCTGATTTTTGCCATGTGCTGGAACGCAACGATGTAACTATCGTGGATTGCTTTAACGATGGTGCTGTAAAGGCTGCTGTTGAAGAAGCTGACTTCCTGGTGACCGCTACTGGCGTAAAGGGCGCTCTGTCTATCTCGGCGACGACAGTCATCATGAACCGCCCGGAATTGGTGGTGGCAAACATGGGCGTCGAAGATGAGTTCGGTGAATTCGTTCCCGAAAGCCGTGTGCTGAACCACAAGGCTCCCTTGAACTTCATGTTAGATGAACCTACCCATCTCAAGTACATCGATACGAGTCTTGCTTTGCATGCCGCACTTGGAGAACGTCTTGTTCAGGAATACAGGACCTCGGGTAAGGCTCCCTTTGTGGGACCTGCGGATCCGCCGGACGATATTGAACAGCGTCTATTGATGACCACGATCCAGAATGGTGTCATCGGTTCTGAAGTCTGCGACATGATGAGATAGGCTGTTTATAAAAACATTTTTTCAAAAGGTTTGCAGTCCTTTTTTTGACTTTCATATATATTTGGTTCTATGATGAATAAATTTGCTTTCGTTTCTGTTGTTTCCCTGTCTATGGCCTTGACTGTTGGTGCCTTTGCCGAAGATATTATTGCCAAGACTTCCAATGGCTCTACCGTTATCCTGCACGACAATGGCCGTTGGGAATATTATCAGAACAATGCACAGATTCGTGATGTGCGCCCGACCGCCATTCCGGAGGATGTGAAGTATCAGATTTCTGTGGATTACGAAAGTGTAGACAAGTTAAAGAAAGATGTCCGCATGGCTATGGAAGCGGACTTTGCCACTGAAGAAGAAATCAAGGATAGTCTGCGTAAGGTTCCCAAGGGTGGTATCGTCTATTTCCAGGTTCCCAAGGAACAGATCAAGAAGGGTATGGTCCGCGACTTGACATTCTACATTTACGACAAGGGCAAGAATCCCATCTTTACACAGTCTGCCAGCGATGATGCCGCCACTCCCAGCGAAAGCAGCAAGATTATGAACTTGATGGTGGCTCCTCTTTATGCTCACCCCAAGGCAAACGTGTTGAAGGCCAAGGCTGTTTGCGGTCGCGAAACCATTGAATTCGAAATTCCTGTAAAGTAGACTCATGAAGTTTGCTGTTGTGGATTTGGAGACCACCGGCGGTACGCCGGAAAATGGTCGCATTACAGAAATCGGGATTGTTCTGCTGGATGATTTCGAGGTGGTGAAGACGTACCAGGTCTTGCTGGATCCGGGAATGCCCATACAGCCTTTTGTGCAGAACTTAACCGGAATTACCGACGAGATGGTTCAGGGGCAGCCGCAGTTTGCTTCTGTTGCCGAGGAAGTTGCCGAACTTTTGCAGGGCCGCATTTTCGTGGCGCACAATGTTCAGTTCGACTGCCGTTTTTTGCGGGCTGAATTGCGTCGTTGTTGCATCAAGATTGATCCGCCCAGGCTTTGCACTGTAAAGTTGACCCGTCGATATTTTCCGGGGCAGGGGAGTTACAGCCTGCACAACCTGATCATGAGTTTGAATCTTCCGGACTTTAATCACCACCGGGCGCTGGCAGATGCCATGGCTGCTGCGGAATTGCTGAAACTGTGCCTGCAGAAAGCTGGTCCTGAAAAAATCCGGAAGGAAGTGAAGAACATTACCAAGGCTGAAGCAGAAGTGATGTTCTAATTTTTTGATAACCGCGTCGCGCTTACTTTAGAATGCCGGCGCGGTATTTCATTTTAAGAATACGGGCGCAGGACTCTTCGATTCTCTGTTTGTACTTGGCGTTCTGATTGGACATGGCCGTAAGGATTTTTACCATTTCCACTGCTTTCTGGGGATAGGTAATCATGAACATGTCGTTGCCTGCAGTGAGGGCTGTCTGCACAAGTTTCTTGAAATCCTTAGAGGGGTAGTTTTTGCTGGTGACTCGTTCGGTCCCACTGATCCAGGCGCGGAGTGAAACGCCCCACAGGTCGTCGGTGAGGATGACTGTTTCTGGTGACATGCGACGGGCCAGCGAAATAATCTTGGGCTCGAAAACGGCAGGGCGGTTTGACACGCGGACAAAGCGGACGCTGCTCATCATGGTGATGGGAATGTCTGCGGCGAGGGCGTTGAAAAATGCGACGTTTTTCTTGATTGACTTTTTGGGAGTGGTGCTGATGGCGATCTGGTGGTCGCTATTTGTCCAGGAATCATAACCGGGAAAATGCTTGGAAACGCAGACGATGCCGCTCTGGGCCATGCCCTTTACGAAGGCGCGGACCTTGTAGGCATTGGTGGTGTCTTCGCCCCAGCTGCGGTCCGATTCTTCCATGAAGGAACGCTTGCCTCGGCTGTCTTTTGCCGGGTCCAGGACGGGAGCCAGATTCATGTTGATTCCCGCTTCCTTTAGCACGTTTCCGATTTGCTGAGCCAGTTGCTGGATAGAGTCCGCCTCCATTTTTCTCATGGCCTTAGCGCTGGGAGTTCTTGCCCACTGGGGCGAGATGCTGGAGATGCGGTTTACTCGTCCGCCTTCCTGGTCTACGGCGACGACGGGAGGAATTGCGAGGCTGTCGTTGATGGTGCTGATGACATCCTTGAATTTTTCCAGATTCTTAAGGTGACTGCGCATTACAAGGATACCGCCGAATTCATTTTCGATCATGAAGCTGGCGGGGGTCATATAGACCATGACCATCTGGGCGGCCTTTTGCTTGATGCTCATGGAATTCCATAGGGGCATCAAGGCGTCGGGAAGGTCGTAGGGGTTTGGGACCGCTGCGGTGTCCTGGATGGACTCTGTTGCGGTGGCTGCGGTTGCAGTGGGCTCTGCGGCAGATTCAGGGGCTGATTCTGCGGAGACGGCGCCTGCGGAGGTGGTGCCTGCTGTGGATTCTGCGTCGGTTCCGGTACTTGCGACGGACTCGTTGACGGTAACGGAATCTGCGGCGGCCTTGGCGGCCATGGCAGAAAGGTCCTGCAGGACTATATCCTGGGACGTGTCCGGGGAAACCTGCATGACGGCACTGTCTAGGGCAGACGGCACCGGCTGTGCGAAAACGGCACAGAATGCGCTTGATACAATAAAGACTGCTGTTCTAAATTTCAAAATCCATACACCTCTCGACTTGCTCGTTACCCTTTAAGGTAAGGAACTTGCCGATCCATTACGGAACATAATCTTCATCGGAGCTCTTGCTTGCGGAGGCCTTCTTGGCGCCCCAACGGCGAGGCTTGAATTCTCTGGGCGGGAAGTCAAACTTTAACTTGCCTTTCTTGTCGATGTAGAGGAAAGCGTCAAAGGTGCGGTGTGTCTTGTTGCTGCGGAAACCCTTGATCAGTTCGGTCTTCACTTCGGTTCCGGAGAGCATCTTCTGGATCTGTTCCAGGGGAATTTCCTTGCCGAGAAGAATCTTGGGCAGCTGCAGACCGCTAGGTTCCTTCTTTACATAGCTATCGCTGACGTAACCGGTCATGGTTTCGTACACAGCGGAGTTGTCCAGCGGAGAGTTGCCTACCTGCTGGCCCAATTCAATTTCGGATCCTTCCTTGTTATCATCGAAGACGAACTCGATTTTGTTCTGGTCGTTGATGATAACTACGGCAGAAAATTCTACGCCCTTCTTGCTGCGGAATCCGGTAAGGGGACCAATCTTGTGGTTGGTCAGGAGTTCCACGATTTCTTCGTTGGAAAGTCTCTTGCCGCCGATCATCTTGCGGATGACGATTCCATCTTCGGTGGTGTATCGGCTGACGGTCTCGAAAACCTTCTTGCCGTTCACCGGGCTGAAACTTGCTTCGCCTGTAGTGCTTTCTTCCTTGAAGCCCTTGATGTTCTTCACCATGGTGCGGGTCATTTCTACAATGCCGTTCATGAAGTTCTCGCGGGTTTCCTTGCCCTTCTCGATCTGCTCCATCTTATATTCCCACTCACCAGTTAGCTCTGGACTTGTGAGGGCCTCAATATCCATAGCCTTTAATACCTTGATCAGGTCGAAGGCCTTGGCCGTAGCGATCATGTCCTTGCCGTCGCGGACCACGTACTTGTCGGTGACTAGCTTTTCGATAATGGCTGCGCGGGTGGCAGGAGTGCCCAGGCCGCGTTCCTTCATGGCGTCGCGGAGTTCTTCGTCTTCCACCAGTTTACCGGCACTTTCCATCATGGAGAGGAGGGTACTTTCGGTGTAGTGGGCAGGAGGCTTGGTAAAGTCTTCCTTGGCTTCGATTTCAACGGTCTTGGCCTTGTCGCCCTTCAGCTGCGGGATGTTGGCTTCGTCGTCTGCATCCTTGCCGTACACGGCCTTGAAACCGGGTTCCACCAGGATCTTGCCTTCGGTAATGAAGGTCTCGTTTTCGACGGTGGTCACGCGGGTGGTGTTCAGGTACTTTGCAGGCGGGTAGAAGACAGCGATAAAACGCTGACAGATCATGTTGAACACTTTCTGTTCCGCTTCGCTCAGGTCTGTGGGCATGATGCCTGTGGGGATAATGGCAAAGTGGTCCGAGATCTTCTTGTTGTCGAAAACCTTGGGTGTCTTTACGACCCAGTTGTTGTTGAGGGCGGTCTGTGCGAAAGTGGACAGGGAGCCTGTAATCTTGCCGAGGGTAGCCTTGACGGGACCTACGTAGTCTTCGGGCAAGTGCTTGCTGTCGGTACGGGGGTAGGTGGTTGCCTTGTGGCGTTCATAGAGGGCCTGGGCGATTGAAAGGGTTGTCTTGGCGCTAAAGCCGAAACGGTTGTTGGCTTCGCGCTGGAGGGTAGTCAGGTCGTACAGGGGGCCGCACTTCTGGAAACTGGGTGCGGTGGTCTCTTCGATGGTACCAGTCTTGCCCTTGCACTTGGAAAGGATTTCCTGGACCTTGGCTTCGTCAAAAATCTGTTTCTGCTTGCTGTCGCCGTTGGGGGTAAACCACTTGCCCTGATAGTTGTTGCCGCTGTTGTCGAAGTTGGCCTCGATGGTCCAGAACTTCTTGGGGACGAACTGGTGGCGTTCTTCTTCGCGGTTCACGATGATGGCGAGGGTGGGGGTCTGCACACGGCCGCAGGGGGTAATCTGGAAACCGCCCATGGAACTGTTGTAGGCGGTAAGTCCGCGGCTGCCGTTCATACCGATGAGCCAGTCGGCTTCGCTACGGCAGATGGCGGCGGCCTTCAGGTTTTCCATGTCGGCGCCGTCGCGCATGTTGTCAAAGGCTTCCTGGATGGCGGCGGGGGTCATACTCTGCATCCACAGGCGCTTGATGGTCTTGCCTGTGAACTTGCCCTTCAGCACGTAGTCCAGGATGTAGAAGAATATCAATTCACCTTCGCGGCCAGCATCGCAAGCGTTTACGAGGGTGGTTACGTCCTTGCGCTTGATCAGCTTGCTCAGGATGGAAAGCTGGCTCTTGGTGGTGGGGTTGGCAGAAAGGGGGAACTTCTCCGGCAACATGGGGAGGGTGCTCATTTCCCACTTCTTGTATCGTTCGTCGATTTCCTTGGGGTCGGCGATTTCAACCAAATGGCCGATGGCGTGACTGACGATGGTGGTGTCACTTTCGTAGACGCCGTTTCCCTTGGTGAAGTTTTTCTGGCCTAGGACCTTGACCAAGTCCAGGGCGACGCTGGGCTTTTCTGCAATAATGAGAGTCTTCCCTTCGACGGGGACTGCAGATTTCTTTGCTTTTGTGGCGGGCTTAGCTGCCTTTGCAGTTTTTGTAGCCTTTGCCGCAGTAGTATCAGTTGCCTTTGCTGTTGCCATAGATTACTTCCATTTGAAGCGTCCGAAGAGGCCGAAGAGTACGGCCAGAACGGTGAAGGGGGCGTGGATGAACTCCACCGGGATACACCATTTGATCAAGTGTTCCTGCCTAAAGATTCTTAGCCCCCGGAGTATTAAAATCAGGTCACCGGCGCACTTGACGACGAATGTTATCGCTGTGGCCAGGAAAATTGTAAAGCTGAACGGTGAAAGGGCCGCCCCGATGCATTCCATCAGCAGGAACAGGAACACCATGCTCAGTACGAAAACGATTTTCGGTGTGTAATATATGGTCTTGGAGGCCCAGCGTTTGCGCTGTTCCCAAAGTTCCTTCAGGGTTTCCTTGCCGTTAGTCGTAACGAAGGTGGCTTCGTTGATACAGTAGCGCATGGCCCAGGGGCGGTCGGCTGCCAGTTTCTGCATCAGCAGGTCGTCGTCGCCGCTCTGGATCTTGATGACGTTTTCGAAGCCCTTGACGCTCTTGAAAAAACTCTTGCGGTAGGCCAGGTTGTTACCGGTACTGGTCAGGGGCAGGTGCATGGCCAAGCCAGCGGTTCCTGCCACTCTATATATAAGAGTCTCTACGGCCTGCATACAGATTAGAACGCTAGACTTACCCTTGACCGTGGGAATGTAGGAGTGACCTGCTACCAGTTCAATGCCGGGTTCGAATTCGGCGACGATGCCTGTGACCCAGGTGGGCTTTACGATGCAGTCGGCGTCGGTCAGGCAGAGGATTTCGCCGTTGCAGGCCTCGATCATCAGGCTCAGGGCGTGCTTCTTGGGGCTGACTCCCTCGGGAATGTCCTTGATGGTCAGGACATGGAACCTGTCGGGGTATTTGTCGACGTACTCGGCCAGGATTTTGGGAGTTCTGTCTGTGCTGCGGTCATCGGCGACCCAGACTTCCCAAAAACCGCGGTAATCCTGCTTCATGACCGATTCAAGAGTTTCGCGGATCCCTTCTTCTTCGTTTCGGGCCGCAATGAGGATGCTTACCTTTGGAGCGGGTTCCACATCGGAGTCGCCCTTACGCACAGAACCCAGCGCGCGGAAAAAGCGCACTTCGAGCCATGCGTAAAAAAGGCAGAACACTGCCAGGAGTGAAACCACTGTGTATGTAAGCACTGTAAAAAGCATTTCCGCGCAAAATGTAGTTCAAGAAAAAAGTTTTTTGATTCTTACAACGTCAAATGGTAGGCGAAAAAGCGTTTTTTGAGGGAATTTGGTTCGTTTAACCCCGAAATTAGAATCCTGTAGCCAGCCTTTCGGTAAGACGGGTAAAGCGGCGGGCGTTACGGATGGTACGTATGGCCTGGTGCAGGGAACCGGGTGCCGAGAGAATCCACACATGGCCCTTGGCACGGGTAATGGCCGTGTAGATCAGGTTCCGCTGGAGCATAACGTAATGGCTGGAATCCAGTACCACGATGACTGCCGGGTATTCGCTGCCCTGGCTCTTGTGGATGGTGCAGGCGTAGGCTAGGGTCAGTTCTTCCAACTCGTCGTCTTCGTAGTCTACGGTCTTGTCGTCGTAGAAAACGGTAATCTTCTTGTTGACCGCGTCCACGCGCCAGATTGTACCGACGTCGCCGTTAAAGACGTTCTTTTCGTAGTTGTTCTTCACCTGCATGACGCGATCGCCCTGGCTCCATTCGACGCCCATCATCTTGTGGCGGGGAACATTGGGGTTCAGCAAACCTTGCAGGAAGGGGTTCAACTCGAAAATACCAAGGGGACCCTTGCGCATAGGCACCAGGACCTGCATCTGCTCGGTGAGATTGATGTCCAGTTTGCTCTTGATGCCGGTGGAGATTAACTGCTCCAGATGGGCCTTGCATTCTTCGGGAGTCTCGAAGGGGACAAAGTGAAAGTTGGGGCCGTCAAGGGGAGTGGGGGTGATTCCCTGGTTAATCTTGCTTGCCTTTTCGGCGATGTCGTTGTCGCTGGCCTGACGGAAAATGTGCTGCAGACGGATATGGGGGAAGCCGGGGCTGCTGAGTAAATCGTTCAATACGTTGCCAGGTCCGACACTTGGCAACTGGTCGGCGTCGCCAACAATGACGATGCGGGCCTTCATGGGGATTGCGTCTAACAGAGAGGCGGCAAGCCAGGTATCCACCATACTGAATTCGTCAATGACCAGCAGGTTACAATCCAGCTGGTTCAAACCGTTTTTCGAGAATTTTTTGGAAACCGGATCCATTTCCAGAAGGCGGTGGATGGTGCTTGCCTTTTCGCCACAGCATTCGCCCATGCGCTTGGCGGCACGGCCCGTGGGGGCGGCAAGCAGGATGTTGTCGCCCAGCTTTCTGGCCAGATGGAGGATGCCCTTTAGAATGGTGGTCTTACCGGTGCCGGGTCCGCCCGTGATGATGAACATCCTGTGGCTCAGAGCCTGGATAATGGCGTCGCGCTGAATGGGGTCAAAAGAAAATTTCTGTGCCCTTTCCCAGTCCCGTAATTCCCTGTTGGCGAATTCTTCGCCGATGGCTTCGTAGGCGGTATTGCATAAACGGAATTTGATGTTGTCTGCAATTCGCTGCTCGGCGTTAAATAGGAGGGGGTGGAAACAGTCGTCGTTTATACGTCTGATTCTTTCGTTGCCGCAGAGGATGTCGAACTGGTCAATAAGACGGTTTACGGAATCCTCATCGTAAATGTCAATTCGCAGATTTTTGATGGCGCGGCTCAGCAACTGTTCCCTAGGGAGGAATACGTGGCCGTCTCCCATGGAGGCTTCCTGCAGGGTGTACAGCAAGGCTTCCTGCATACGGGTGGGACTGTCCTTGGGGAGCCCCAGCTTCATGGCGATTTCGTCGGCCTTTAAAAAGCCGATGCCGAAAACTTCCTCGCAGAGCATGTAGGGATTGTCGCGGATCTTGGGGACAGTCCCCTGGCCGAATCGGGTCCAGAGTTTTTTGGCGATGCTTCCTACGATGCCGTGGCTGTACAGGAACATCATGGTTTCGCGGCTGTGGCGAGCCTCTTGCCAGCGGGCCAGGAAAAGTTCCACCTTGGCCTTGGGCAGACCTTTAATTTTTACGCTGCGAAAACGGTCTGGATCGTTGTCTAAAACGTCGAAAGTTTCTTCGCCAAAAACATCATAGATGTTCTGCGCGGTCTTGGGACCGATACCCTGGCAAAGTCCGCTACCCAGGTAGGCCACCACGTCGCTGTCGTCGGCCATGGCGATGAGTTCAAAGGATGTACACTTGAACTGTGTGCCGAACTTGGGGTGACGTCCCCATTCTCCTTCGAACTTTATATTCTCGCCTACGTTCAGTTCCGGGAGGGTTCCCGTGACCACTACCACCTTCTTGGATTCCGCCTCATTAAGGCGCAAAACGGTAAAGCCATTCTGCGGACTGTGGAATGTGATGGATTTAATGGTCCCCTGGATTTGCATAGTTTAAAAGTTTAAAGTTTAAAGTTTAAAGGTTAAAGTTTCTCTTTCCGCTTAAACTTTTCCGCTTTAAGCTCGCTGCTCATAGCTCACGGCTCTTTACTTAGGTTTGCTTACTTTTGTTTTCTGCGCAACTGCGGATTGAAGTTATTCTTCTTGTCCAGTTCGTGGTCCCACTTGTCGGGGTCGAATTCGTTCCTCCTGGAAAGTTCCTTGCCGCGACGGACCAGCCAAACGCCCAGGGCGATGGCTACGAATACGGCCATGACTCTTGCGGTGTTATAGTCCAGACCGAAACCTACGGGAGCTCCCTTCAAGTTGGTGGGGCTGACCCAGAGGATATAATCTGCGGTAATGAAAGTCATGAACATGCAGGGCAGAAGTGCAATCCAGAAATTCTTTTTCTTGCAGCGAAGGTAGACCACGGTAACGCAGAGGCTGCAGACGGCCATGAGCTGGTTACTCCAACTGAAGTAGTTCCACAGGATGTTGAAACCTTCCTTGTCCAGATTGCTCCAGAAGATAATGGCAAGGCAGATGGCGAACATGGGAACGGTCAAGAACAGACGGTTTTTGGCGGAAGTCTGATCAATGTGCAAAAGTTCTGCAATGGTCAGACGGAGGCTGCGGAGGCTTGTGTCGCCACTGGTAATGGCAAGTATAATCACGCCAACCACGACCAGCACAGAAATGGGGGCGAAGGGCAGCACGGTAGAAACCAGGGTGCTCAAGACCTTGACGCCGCTGGCGCCAGTAATCAGTTCCGGATGGAGGTGATAGATGAACATACCGCCGGCAGCCCAGATCATACCGATGAGACCTTCCAGAATCATCATACCGTAGAATGTCTGACGGCCGGTCTTTTCGGTAAATTCGGTACGTGCCACCAGAGGGCTCTGGGTACTATGGAATCCGCTGATGATGCCGCAGGCGATGGTTACGAACAGCATGGGCAAGATGGGCTGGTGAGCCGGATGTTGCGTAAAGTTGCTGCCGAAGTCGTTGAAGTTGATTTCGTCAAGTACGTTCAGGTTGGGGGCGATGCCCACGAGAATGGCGAGAGAGGCTAAAATCAGCAAACCGCCGAACACCGGGTAGATACGTCCGATAATCTTGTCGATGGGGAAGAATGTGCTGAGGAAGTAGTAAACGAAAATGCAGGCCACCGCAATCCAGAACAGGGTGGGGGATACGGCGTTACCGACGAGGATGGGGGTGTTGATCAGCTGGGCGGGGGTGTTGGTGAATACGGCGCCCACCAAAATCAGGGCTACGGAAATCAAGGTCATTACCACCTTGGAAGGACCCTTGCCCATGAACTTGCGGGAAAGGGCCGGCACGTTGTAACCGTTGTTGCGCATGCTGACCATACCGCTAAAGTAATCGTGTACGGCTCCGCCCAGCACGTTTCCCAGAGGCAGCAAGATGAAGACGATGGCGCCGAACTTGATGCCCAGAATCACGCCAATCACAGGACCGATACCGGCAATGTTCAAAAGCTGGATCAGCATATTCTTCCAGTGGGGGAGAACCAGACGGTCCACACCATCGGGATTTTCGGTGGCGGGAGTCTTGCGGTCGTCGGGGCCGAACACGTGTTCTACGAACTTGCCGTAAGTGAAGTAGCCGCCAATAAGGATAGCAACGCCAATTAGGAAAGTAATCATCTTGTGCCTTTTTGTTTTATTTGATTAATCGTCGTAAGACGGGGAGTCGAAATCGTCGTTGGAATTATCTGCGACAGGTTCTTCGTTGGAGATCTGTTCTGCAGAGTCATTCATTTCATTGTAGGAATCCTGAGCTTCTTCCTGGACTGATTCAACCTTGGATTCTTCCTTTTCGTTCACGGCGCCGCGAACGTAACCCTTTTCCTTTGCGATTTCGTCGGGGGTCTTGTCGTGACCCAACTGCTGACGGAAGTAAAGTACGTTGGTGGTGTAGCTGGACTTGCCGGCGTAATCGAATCCGAGAACCGGGTGGAAGGAACTACCGAACTGGAAGGCCACGGCCAGGCCGAACTTGAAACCGTTATTGCCGTCTACAGAAATGTTGGGGTTAATAACGTTGGTTTCGATTTCAGCGCCGGTGAAGGGATCTGTTCCGGCAACCTGGTACATGTGGCCAGAAGACTTCATGGTGGCGCTCTGGTAACCCAAGGTCATCATCACTTCGATAAAGTTGATGGGCTTATTGCCAATGACAACGTCAAACGTGGTGGCGGAAACATCCAGATCGAGAGAGCCCTTGTATTCGTCGGGGCGGTAGCCGATGCCGCTGGTGCTGTAGCCGAAGACAAAGCTTACGTCAAGGCCCTGGGCTGCGGGAGGCAACATATACTGGAACAGGTGACCGAAACTATACTGCAGACCGAAACCGAAAAGATTGAACTTGGTCAGGTTGCTGATGCTGGGCAGGAACATACCGCGCAGGACAACGCGTGCGTGGTAGAAACTGCCTGCAACTTGCAGATAGGGGTAAGTGAAAACTCCCAGACCGTTCAAGGTCTCGTTACCGTAAACTAGGCCGGTGTTTTCCTGGGGATTGCCGTGTTCGCCGAAAATGGTGGGGACATCGAAGGCCATGGGAGTTCCGTAGATGTCAAAGGTTTCGGAGAATTTTCTGTCATCATCTCCGATAGGGACGATGGAGAAGGGCATGCCCACTTCAAATGTCAGACTCTGGGGAACGTTTGCGCTTACATACCAGTTGCTGTTCAGCACATTGCCCAGATTGTCGATAATGGGCTTTACATAGCCGGGGCGGTTGTTGTAATACTCGTTGAGTACGCCCTTGTCTTCGAAGGCGGCCATGGATTCGTAGGTGGATGCCCAGCCCTTGGCGTCCATGGCAAATGTGTTGGCGGTTGCTGCGAGGCAGCTGAAAGCGAAAGCGATTCTAGAGATTGTTTTCATGGTCGCCAAAGATAGAAATTGACGACCTTTTTTGCGCGGCCTCTAAATGTAAAAGTCCGAGGTTGATGTATTGTCTAGAAGGTATACTGCAGACTGACAGAGGCCAGCACGAAGGTCTGCCACAGGTACGGATCCAGATCGCAATTGTCGGTTCTTCCGCTGTATGCGTTCTTGAACCAGTTTTCGTAAACCTTGATTGCCGGAACCATGGAAAGCTGGTCTGTAAAGTAGTAATGGAGGTTGGCGATAAAGCCTACTGCAGAACCCATCAGTTCAGAACTCTGGATGCCTCCATCCTGGAAGTAGACAGAATTTTTAGTGTTGATGCTTGTGTAGGAGTAACCGCCGCCGAGGCCGATCTGGAAATAGTCGGGCCAGAATAAGTTGTATGTAAATTCAAAGCCGAGACGCCAAATGCGGGAATCTGCCGTGTAGGATTCATCGGAAAAACCGGCTAAGGTCTGGTTGGATGTCCAATACTGGAAATTCAGGGCTAGGGTGAACTGGGCGATGTTGGCACCGATGGTAAGGTCGGGTGTTGCCAGAAAATCCAGGGCGGGCTGGTGAATGAGACCTTTTTTGCCTGCGGTATCTGTGATTGCAGTCGACCTTTCGTTAAAGTCGCCCTTAGATGCAATAATGCCGAAACCTACTTCTGCAAAGTAGGACTTGGGCCAGTATCCCTCGTCGGCAGCTGCCTGAGAAAACAGCATACCGACCACGGCAATCAGAACAAAAAGAAACTTCTTCATCAATTTCCTCAAAAAGCGATGGGCTGTGAGAGGTGAGCAATGAGTTAAAGTTTGGCACCTCGCATAACTCTACCCCAGTAAACAGTCTACAGTCTACTGTCTACTGTCTACTTCCAACTTCCAACTATTTCGCTGCGTAGTAGAACATGGCGTCGATGCACTTCTTTGCGGCGACGCGGGTGGCTTCGTCCAGTTCCACATGCTGGGCTGCTTCCGGATGGCGCAGAGTTTCCAGGATGTTTTCCAGGGAGTTGCTCTTCATGTACTTGCACATGCTGCAGCTGCCAATAAAGCGCTTGTTGGGGAATTCGTACTGCATACGGGCATTGAGACCGCATTCGGTAAGGAGCAGGAACGGGGTGCCTTCGGGCTGGTCCTTGATGTAGGTGACCATCTGGCCGGTGCTGCCCACGTAATCGCTGAGGAGGGCGACGCCCGGATGGCATTCGGGGTGGCTTACCACCTTCAGGCCCGGATTCTGGCTGCGGAAGAAGTTGATCAGTTCGGAATCGTAGGTTTCGTGCACGTAGCAGCAACCGCTATGGAGAACGATTTCCTTCTTGATGTTGCGCTTCTTCATTTCTTCGATCAGGTTCTGGCCCATGAGTCCATCGGGTACGAACACAATCTTGTCGTTTTCGAGACTGCTCACGATCTTCATCACGTTGGAGCTGGTAACGCAAACGTCGCAGTTTGCCTTTACGTCGGCGGTGGTGTTGATGTAGCAGACGAAGGTGTGGTCCGGATACTTTTCGCGGAGGGCGCGGACTTCGGCTCCGGTAATGGAGTCGGCCAGGCTACAGCCGGTAAGGGGTCCGGGAATCAAGACGTCCTTGGTGGGGTTCAGAATCTTTGCGGTTTCACCCATGAAACGGACTGCGGAGAAGACGATGGTCTTTGCTTCCACCTTGGTGGCGTCCTGGCTCAGCTTGAAACTGTCGCCGTCGTAGTCGGCAACACCCAGGATGATTTCCGGGGCAACGTAACTGTGGGCGAGAATGACGGCGTCACGTTCCTTCTTCAGTTCGTTGATTTCGTTGATGATGGGAAGCATCTGTTCCACTTTTTCCATGGAATAGGTGCAAAGGACAGCGCCAGGCTGGATACTCTTAAGACGGTTGTAAAGTTCTTCTGCGGTCATGGCCTAAATATAAAAAAATTAGACGGACCCCATCAGCGTCCCCACCCCAGAACCGCGAGACATTGGATACCAGATATAGGATATGAGATATCAGATACGAGATACGAATTATCATAATCGCGCCGATGGCGCCTTGCGTCGCCCTGTGGGCGCTCAGGGTCTCATGCATTCATGGGATTCTGAAACGAGTTCAGAATGACAGTCCGCTCAGCATACTTCTTTTGTGTCTCATAATTCCTCTTCACTCTAGTCTTTCTCCTCCCTTGGCATGGGTTTTGCGTATAGGGGACGTCTAATTGGAAAAGAAATGAAAAGATTTCAAATAGTGTAAAGAATAGGGTGTAAATTATGTTTTTTGACCGTACTGAATTTACGAAAACTGTAAAAGACGAAGAGCATGCCGCATACTTGATGAAAAACGGCGTGAAATTCGATTATGGTTCCTTAGTTGACGAACGTGACGGTGAAATCTACAGTACGGTAAAAATCGGAAACCAAATCTGGATGGCGGAAAACCTTCGTTATGTGAGTAAGGGCGGTGCCGCCGACGACGATGTGGGAAGTTACGCCTACGGCGAGGTGGAAAAAAATGTGGGCAAGTTCGGTAGACTTTATACCTGGGCCGCCGCCATGAATTTAAGCCCCCGCTATAACGAAGACGAATTGGGCGCTGAAGGGGAATCGCTGATTACGTCGGGCAGGTTCCGCGGAATCGCACCCGAAGGTTGGCACATCCCTTCTGAAGAGGAATGGCATGAACTGTGCGAATTTTGCAGAAGCTTGCAGGACGGTCTGCCGGGAACCATGCTAAAGTCTTCCGAGTACTGGGAAGAATGCTACGGCTCCGTGGTGGGCAAGGATAGCGTTGGTTTTGCTTCCATACCTTCTGGCGGCCGCTATAGCATGGGTTACTTTTATGACTTGAACAAGTCTGCCTATTACTGGACTTCCACCAGCATGGGAAATGAATATGCTAGATATCGCAGCATTTCATTTCGTGGCGGAAAGATCGGTGCCGATTATACCTACAAGACCGACGCCTTTGCTATCCGCTGCGTGAAAGACTGCTAGGCGCCGGCGCGATGTTTTAGACTTCCCCGATGCGGACCATGTTCAGGAGGGGCATGCCTGCCTCACGGCATTCCTTTAGATCAATCTTGAAGTCAATACTCCAGTCATTGAAATCTTCTTCGTCCTGAAGCATCTGCTGGACGTGCATGATTTCGCCTTCGTAGGTAATGATGGTGTGATGTACGGAACGTCCTTCCACATCCAGGCGGAACTTGTGGTGTTCTGCAATGTAGGCTGCCATGATTTCCATCAGACGGTTTTCGGTCCAGGGTTTGCCTTCGCCATCCACTAGCATTTGGCCTTCTGCAAGGTCGTCTGCCAACATATCCAATACGTCGCCAAAAGCCTGCTTCTGCAATGCACTCATGAGCTGGAAAATGCGCTGGCGGACCATGTTGATAAAGCGCTTCTTGTCGTAGGTAATGTCTGCGGCCACCTTGTCGGCACCGAAGGCGGTTTCCATTTCGGTGGCGCCTGCATCGTCCATACGTTTCTGGTAGTCTTCGGGGTGGGCCATCTTTTCCCATTCTTCCAACAGGCTGCTGTCCGTTCTGCGGATCATATCGCCCAGGAATTCTTCCATGTCGTGGAGTTCCTCGTTCTTGTAGCTGTCGGGAACGGTCTGGGCCAACACCTTGTAAACCCCGTTCAGGTGTCGGAGCAAGATGGCTTCCATGCGCTGCAAACCATACTGCTTGATGTAACCGCTGAAGGTGCTGAAGTTTTCGAACATCTCGCGGACAATAGACTTGGGTTCCACATTTACGTCTACCCAGGGGTGGGTTTCGGCAAAGTTATTGTAGGTGTCGTAAATGAAATCCCGCAACGGCTTGGGGTATTCCACCTTTTCCAATTCTTCCATGCGCTGGTTGAATTCCATGCCCTGGGCCTTCAGTTCTTCCATGCGGGCGTTCTTGGCCTTGTTCATCTGGATGCGGAGAATGGCTTCGGGATTTTCAACGATGCTTTCGCATAACGTAATGACGTCCAGTGCGTATTCGGGGCTTTCACGATCCAGCTTGGGCAAGGTATCCAGCAAGTACAGGGAAAGGGGCTGGTTCATGGAAAAGTCATCTTGCAGATCCATGTTCACGCGAAGTTTGCTGTAGCCCGGTGCCACTTGCGGGGCAAATTCGATAATGTGGCCTTCTACCAGACCACGGAAAAGCTGGAAGGCGCGCTTGCTCAACTGCTTTTTGCTGGCGGCCGTTTCGTGACAGTCCTTGATCAGGTTGCGCATGGCCTTGCAACCGTCGGTGGGACGGCTGAGAATGTTCAAGAGCATGCCATGGCTGACGTGGAAACTGGAGGTCAGCGGTTCCGGCTGGGCCTGGATCAGACGCTCGTAAGTACCCTTGTCGAAGGGAACGTAGCCGTGTTCGGGCGGTTTCTTCTTCTGGAATTTCTTGCCGGTCTGTTTTGTCTTGGCTTCCAGTTTCAGATTTTCGATGACGTGTTCCGGGGCCTGGGCCACAACGTAACCGATGTCGTCAAAACCCTTGCGGCCTGCGCGGCCTGCAATCTGGTGGAAGTCTCTAGCGGTTAGAATAGCGGTCTTGTCGCCGCTATATTTGCAAAGCTGGGTGAACAGCACGGAACGAATGGGAACGTTCACGCCTACGCCAAGAGTGTCTGTTCCGCAGATGACCTTCAGCAGACCTTTCTGGGCCAGTTTTTCACACAGGATGCGGTACTTGGGAAGTAGACCCGCATGGTGGATGCCAATGCCCTGCTTCAGCCAACGTTTTACTTCGGGGCCGTAAGGACTGCTGAAACGCATTTCCTTGATGGCCTCGTTAATGGCCACCTTTTCTTCCTTGGTGCAAAGGTCCAGACTCATGAAGTTCTGGGCGTTGGTAGCGGCTGCGGCCTGGGTAAAGTGAACCACGTAAACAGGGCCCTTCCCCTCGTTGATCAGTCGCTGAACTGTGTTGGAAATTTCGGTTTCGGAGTAGGTAAAATCCAGGGGTACGGGGCGCTGGGTGGAGCGAACGGTGACGGATTCCTTGCCCGTATGCCTGGTCATTTCCTTTTCGAAAAATTCCGTGGCGCCTACGGTGGCGCTCATGAGCAAAAAGCGGGTGTTGGGCATGGTCAGGAGGGGGACCTGCCAGGCGACACCGCGTTCCTTGTCGGAATAGTAATGGAATTCGTCCATGAC
Source organism: Fibrobacter sp. UWH9 (assembly GCF_900129715.1). Classification (NCBI taxonomy): domain Bacteria; kingdom Pseudomonadati; phylum Fibrobacterota; class Fibrobacteria; order Fibrobacterales; family Fibrobacteraceae; genus Fibrobacter; species Fibrobacter sp. UWH9. The sequence goes on from NZ_FQWP01000001.1 coordinate 162,985, forward strand.
CACGTCAGAAATGGTGGACTGTTCCCCTTCGCAGAGGGCCATGTTGGCAAGGATTTCTGCGGTACAGCAAATGATGGGGGCGTCGCGGTTGACGGTAGCGTCTCCTGTAGAAAGTCCTACATTTTCGGGACCGAACTCCTTGCACAAGGCCATCCACTTTTCGTTGACCAGGGCCTTGATGGGGCAGGTGTAAACGCTACGGCGACCGTGGGCCAGACTGTCAAAATGGAGCGCCAGGGCTACCATGGATTTTCCTGAACCCGTAGGCGTATTTAGAATAACGTTTTTCCCGTCTAAAAGTTCAAGGATTGCCTCTTCCTGGGCGGGGTACAGCGTAGTACCCTTGGCATCAGCCCAGGCCAGAAAGTTTTCCAGCAGGGCTTCAGATGATACATCGGAATCGGCTTTAGTCAAGTAGTCTTTTAAAGAAACGGGGGCTTTTTCAGTCATAAAAGTAAAGATAGTTTTTTTGAGGGAACGTCTGATTTTTTAAATTTGAGTTCATTGGTGTGAATTTAAACTCGTTCTAGATAAGGGTCTTTATGGCATCGAAAAAGAAAGAAGAAACCGACTTGACTGAATTGCTTAAGGATGTTGCCAAAAATTGGTATATCATGCTGCCTTGCTTAGTGGTTGCTGGCATTGTAGGTGTCTTTGTCTCCTTGTGGATTAGGCCTGTTTACCAGGTAGATGCTCTTCTTCAGATTGAATCGAAAAACAGCAAGAACTCTATGGGTATGATGGGTGGACTTGGAGCCCTTTTCTCCAACGCTTCTCCTGCCGAAACAGAAATTGAGTTGATTCGTAGCCGTCAGGTGATGGGTGCCGCTGTCGAAAAGATGCGCCTGCAGTACGAGGCTGAACCCTTGAATTTCCTGGACCGTCTTCTCCATAGGGAAGGCAGACTTGACCTTGCGCAGATTGAAGTCCCCTGGGATAGCGTCCCCAAGACTGACAAGATTAAGGAATGGGAAGTGGAAATCAAGGACAGTACTGGTCGTTTTGACCTGTATGACCACCTTGATAAAGTTGTTCTGTCGGGTGAACCTGGCCATACCTACAAGTTTCCCTATGCCGGTGATTCTGCCGCATTTGGCATTATCAGCTGCGATGTTCGCCCGGGTCAGCGTTTTGTCGTCCGTAAGCGTAAGCGTCTCGATGCCATCAGTTCGTTCCGTAGCGCCTTTGACGTAAAGGAAAAGGGTAAAAAGACTGGAATCCTGGAATTTACCTATCAGGATATCTATCCGGATCGTGGCATGGCCGTATTGAATGAGGTAGCCTCTTCTTATTTACGTCAGAATGTGGAAGAACGTAATGCTGAAGCCCAGAAGACGTTGGAATTCCTGGAAAAGCAGCTGCCTGATGTGAAGGCCCAGATGGATTCCTCTCTCATGAACTTGAACGCCTATCGTAACCGCGTGGGTTCTGTAGACGTGAATGCAGAAACTCAGTTGGTGCTTCAGCGCCGCATGAAGTTGCAACAGGACATTCTTGCCTTGCAACAGCGTAAGCAGGAAGCGATTCGACTTTTCCATTCTGAACATCCTACTGTAAAGACTCTGGAAGATCAGGAAGATGCCTTGAAGCGTGAACTGGCAGGAACCGCCAGCCAGGTAAAGAAACTTCCCACCACTCAGCAGGAAGTGCTAAAACTGACTAACGAAGTGGAACAGAGCAAGATTCTCTACACCACCATGCTGAACAATATCCAGCAGCTGCGTCTTGTTTCTGCCGGTGAAGTGGGCTCCGTGCGTATTGTGGACTTTGCTGAAAAGGCTCTCAGACCCACTAAGCCCAAGCCCAAGCTGATTGTTGCTGTCGCCCTGTTCCTTGGCTTCCTGTTTGGTACTTTGATTATTTCTCTGAAGACCAAGTTCAGCAGCGGTGTAAAGAGCGCTAGCTTTATCGAAAAGGAAACTGGTTTTACGGTTTATGCAAAGGTGCCCAAGGGCAATCCCCAGGGAACCAAGGGCACAAGACCGCTGGCCGTGGTGGAACCCGACGACGTGGCCGTGGAATCCCTCCGTGCTCTCCGTTCTTCCCTGGAATTCTCTATGATGGACGATAATGGTTCTGTCATTGGTGTTAGCGGCCTGATTCCCGGCGTAGGCAAGAGCTTTATTTCTGTGAACTTGGCAGCCTTGTTTGCAGGTCTGGGCAAGAAGGTCTTGCTCATTGATGCGGATCTCCGTAAGGGTCGCCTCCATAAGGAATTCGGAATCAAGCGCGGCAACGGTCTTTCCCAGGTGCTACTCCGTGAAGTCCAGGTGGAAGAAGTTATTCACCCCACCGAAGTGGAAAACATGTTTGTGATCCCCTGCGGCAATGTCCCTGCCAACCCAGCTGAACTTCTTGGCTCCAGGCATTATTCCGATTTGATTGAAAGATTTAAGTCTGAGTATGATCTGGTGATTGTGGATACTCCGCCGATCATGCTGGTGACGGATGCTGCCCTGGCTTGCCGCCTGGCTGCCCAGATCGTTATGGTCATCGAATACAATAGGCATTCTATTGAAGCCATTCAGGAAGGTATGGGCCAGATCCTCAAGGGCAACAGTACTGCACATGCTTCTATTGTCATCAACAAGTATGAACATAGCCGCACCGAAGGTTACGGCTACAAGTACGGGAAATACTAATGAAAGGTATTGTGCTCGCCGGTGGTTCCGGTACTAGACTTTATCCCCTGACCATGGTGACTTCGAAACAGCTGTTGCCTGTTTACGACAAGCCCATGATCTATTACCCGCTGTCTACCTTGATGTTGGCGGGAATCCGTGATATTTTGATTATTTCCACTCCGACGGACCTTCCCAATTTTGAACGTCTGTTGGGTGATGGTTCCTCGATGGGTCTCAACCTTAGCTATAAGGTTCAGCCCAGCCCTGATGGCCTAGCCCAGGCTTTTATTCTGGGTGAGGAATTTATTGGAAATGATTGCTGCGCCATGGTTCTCGGCGACAATATTTTCTACGGCAACGGCTTTAGTCCCCTTCTGAAGGCTGCCGTCAAGAACGCCGAACAGAACGGTCGCGCCAGTGTGTTCGGTTACTATGTGGATGATCCCGAACGTTTCGGTGTTGTGGAATTTGACGAAGCCGGAAAGGTGATTTCTGTAGAAGAAAAGCCCAAGGAACCCAAGAGCAATTATGCCATTACCGGCTTGTATTTCTATGACAACCGCGTGGTCGAATATGCCAAGTCCCAGAAACCCAGCGCTCGCGGAGAACTGGAAATTACGGACCTGAACAAGACCTACCTGGATCAGGGTGACTTGGATGTGAAGTTGCTGGGTCGCGGTTTTGCCTGGCTGGATACCGGTACCATGGACAGCCTGATCGAGGCTGGAGACTTTGTTCGTATGGTGGAAAATCGCCAGGGCATCCAGATCAGCGCCATAGAAGAAATTGCCTACATCAATGGCTGGATCAGCAAGGACAAGTTGCTGGAATCTGCTGCCAAATATGGTAAGAGCCCCTATGGCCAGCACCTGCGTAAAGTCGCCGAAGGAAAGATTAGATATTAGGTAATCATATGGGAAAGTTCAATTTTATAAAGACCAGTATTGAAGGCGTAACTATCGTTGAACCCACCGTCTATGGTGATCATCGCGGTTACTTCATGGAGACCTATAACAAGGCCGAATTTGATGAAGCCGGTCTTGATATGGTTTTTGTTCAGGATAATGAATCCCGCTCCAAGAAGGGTGTCCTTCGCGGCCTTCATTTCCAGAAAAAGAATCCCCAGGGCAAGCTTGTCCGCGTGTTGGAAGGTGAAGTTTATGACGTGGCTGTGGACCTGCGCAAGGGCAGCCCCACTTTCGGCAAGTACGAAGGTGTGGTGCTTTCTGCCGAAAACAAGCGCCAGTTCTACATTCCCGAAGGCTTTGCTCACGGTTTTGTGGTTTTGAGTGAAACTGCAACCTTTGTGTACAAATGTACACGCCTTTATGATCCCAAGGATGAAGGCGGTCTGTTCTGGAATGACCCGGCCATCGGAATCGAGTGGCCTGTGGGAAATGGTTTTGAACCGCTTCTCAGCGAAAAGGACACCAAGAACCCTCTGTTGAAGGATCTTGGCTTCGCTTTTGAATTGTAATCGGCCTAATTTTTTTTATTATTAACCTGATGAAAAATATTCTTGTTGTATGTACCGGCAATATTTGCCGTAGCCCCACGGGCGAATACCTTCTCAAGAAGGAACTCGGCCCCGATTATAATGTGATGAGTGCTGGTCTGGGTGCCCTGGTGGATCACCCTGCTCACGAAATCAGTCAGAAGATTGCCCTGGAACATGGTGTAGATATGAGTGCCCATCGTGCACGTCAGATCAACCTGGATATTGTAAAGTGGGCCGACTTGATTCTAACTATGGAAAACGGTCAGAAGATGGATATTCTTGCCCGCTATCCCTTTATGGAAGGCAAGGTTTTCCGTTATGGCGAAAACATGAGGGTCGACGTACCTGACCCCTATCGCCGTCCGGAAAATGCATTTGTTCTTGCATGGAATTACATCTCCAAGCTGACTCCCTACTGGGTCGAAAAAATTAAACAGAGTGAGGGCCAGGCCTAGGCCTGGTGTGAGGAATTTATGAAGAAGATTTGTTTGGGACTTTGCGGTGTTGCTGCTGCCCTCTTGTCTGGATGCGCCGCTGGTCCCCAGATGCAGATGGCTCTGCCTGGCGATTCTGCCGAGTATAATGGTTATACCGTTCGTGTTCACTACATTGATCAGGGCGATCTGGGCAAGGCAAACGTTGCCGCCGCCTCTGCTGAAGAAGAATCTGCCGCAGGCAATCTCAAGGATTTGATGGTGGATTCCCTGCCTCAGCTGGAATACCATATTGGACCTCTGGATATGGTCCAGATCGTGGTTTGGGAACATCCGGAACTGACTTCTCCTATGGGTCAGTACCAGCCTGCCGGTCAGAAGGTCACTACCGATGGCAAGCTGTTCTACCCCTATGCCGGTGAATTGAATGTCGCTGGCTTGACTGCACAGGAACTTCGTTTAGAAATTACAAAGCGCCTCTCCGATAAGATTTTGAACGATCCCCAGGTGGACGTGCGTGTGACGGGTTACAATGGTCGCAAGGCTTTTGTTTCTGGCGCCGTGAACAAGCCCGGTGCTGTAGGCTTTGATGAAAAGCCCATGACTTTGCCCGACGCTATTTCCCTTGTGGGTGGATTTGATGAATATGCCGATCCTTCCGCCATGCAGTTCCGCCGCGATGGCAAGGTTTATAGTATCAACTATCTTGATGCTTTCCAGAACAATCTAGCTCTTGAAAAGATTCTGCTCCGCCCCGGTGACCAGATCTTTGTTCCCGCTCTGAAGGAAACTCAGAAGAACAACAAGGTTTACGTTCTTGGCGAAGTTGGCCGTGTAGGAACCGTAGATGTGAACAATGGCAAGCTGAGCCTTGTAGAAGCTTTGGCTTCTTCCGGTGGTCTGAATGCCTTGAATGCGGATTCCCGTTCCGTGTATGTGATTCGCAATTCCAATGAGACGACAATCGATGTCTATCTGCTGAATGCCAAGAATGCCATGGCCCTTGCTATGGCAGAACGCTTCAACCTGTCTTCTCATGACGTGGTCTATGTGGACGCTTCTGGCCTTGCAACCTGGAACCGTATCATTTCTTTGATTGCTCCGACCGGTGCTCTGCTTAACAATGCTGCAAGTACTGGACGTAATATCCAGTTGATGTCCAGCGGTCAGTGGGGACGGTAATAATTCTCTAAGTTTAATTTATAGGGTGTAACTCAATGATCAACCTTATCCTTTGTGGTGGTAACGGCACTCGCCTCTGGCCCGTAAGCCGTTCCCTGATGCCGAAACAGTTTGCTCCGCTCTTTGACGGACAGTCCCTCTTCCGCAAGACCGTGGTGACCAACTCCGCAGTCTGCGAAGCCCAGTTCATCGTTTCCAACGCCGACCAGTTCTTCCTGGCTAAGGACCAGCTGGAAGCCGAAGGCAAGAAGGGCGGCAAGTTCCTGCTGGAACCGGTGGGCCGTAATACCGCCCCTGCCATCGCCCTGGCCTGCTTGACCCTGGATCCCGAAGAAATCGTCCTGGTTTCTCCGTCCGACCATGTGATCCGCAAGAAGGATGAATACAAGGCTGTTTTGCTCCGCGCCCAGGAACTTGCCAAGGAAGGCAACCTGGTCACTTTCGGTATCACTCCCACCAGCCCCGAAACTGGCTACGGCTACATCGAAGCCGATGGCGAAAACGTAAAGCGTTTTGTAGAAAAGCCGGACCGTGCCACTGCCGAAAAGTATTTGCTGGCAGGTAACTTCTACTGGAATTCCGGTATCTTCTGCTTCAAGGCAAAGACCTTCCTCGACGAACTCCAGAAGCATTCTCCGGATATTTTGGCCGCTTCCAAGAAGGCTCTGGCCAATACCGCCATTGAAGAAAAGGAACCCATCCGCGTTTCTATGGATGACATGATGGCCATTCCTTCCAATTCCATCGACTACGCTGTCATGGAAAAGTCCGACAAGGTGAAGGTGGTTCCCAGCGATATCGGCTGGAGCGATCTCGGTTCCTTTGACAGCCTCTATGGCGAATATCCCCACGACGAAAATGGTAACAACGTAAACCCCCGCCACATTGCAGTGGGTTCCAAGAACTCCCTGGTCATGGGTTCCCAGCGTGCCATCGCAACCATCGACCTTGACAAGATGCTCATCGTTGATACACCCGACGCACTTCTCGTTGCTCCTCTCAGCAGCAGCCAGAAGGTAAAGCAGGTGGTGGAAGAACTGAAAGTCCGCGGCTCTGACCTGATCAGCGTGCCTCAGACTGTGAACCGCCCCTGGGGAACATACTCCGTGCTGGAATCCTCCGAACGCTACAAGATGAAGCGTATCGTGGTGAAGCCGGGCAAGCGCCTCTCCCTGCAGAAGCACCTGCATCGTTCTGAACACTGGGTCGTAGTCAGCGGTACCGCAACCGTCACCGTGGGCGACAAGGTGTTCTACGTCCGTCCCAACGAATCAACCTACATTCCTGTTGGCGAAGTACACCGCCTGCAGAACGAAGGCAAGCTTCCGCTGGTCATCGTCGAAATCCAGGTGGGCGAATACACCGGCGAAGACGATATCATCCGCGTCGAAGATGACTTCCATCGTGTAAAGTAACATAGCTGTTTGTTTAGCAATAATGGGCCGCGAAAGATTTTCTTTCGTGGCCCTTTTTTTTATGGATAAGTTTTTATATTTGCTCCACCTTAAATTAAATATGGAGGAAACATGAAAAAACTAATCGTTCTTGCTTTCGTTGCTTTTGCCGCCGTGCAGAGCTTTGCTGTGGGTCTCGGTCTCCGAGATGCTTTTATCGTTGGTTCCCTGATGGGTGATGCCGATGGTAACATCGGTACCGGTGATGCTTTCACTTTCGAAATGCTCTTCCCGGTTAACGAAAATTTCGGCATTCATACCGGTGCAGGTATTGAATACGCCATATATGACTTTGATGTGGATGATTATGATAACTACCATAGATACATCATGTATGTTGACATGAGTATCCCCGTACTGGCCCGTCTGAATTTTACTCCGGGTTTCTTCATGGATCTGGGTGTTAACCTGGGCCTTAACCTGACTACCTTGAGCTGGGTTGAATATGGAAGTAGGTCTACCGATGCAGAATCCATAGATGAGGCCAGTGGATTTAACGTAGACTTCGCTGCAGGCTTGGGCTATGTGTTCAAGTTCGGTCTGGGCATTGATGGCCGTATTACCTACGGTTTGACCAATGTTTTTGATTTGGATAATGTGGATTCAAACCGTTTCGGTATCCAAATCGGTCTTAGCTACTGGTTTAAGCAGCGCTAATTGTTGGACGTCTTAAACGAGATCGCAAACTATTAAAGAAAGGCGGACCTTGCAAGGTCCGCCTTTCTTGTTCGTAATTTTGTACGTAAAAAAGACCTCGCCAAAGGCGAGGCCCTGTAAAGCTTTTGGCTCGGACTAGAACTGGTCCAGGAAACGCTGGTCGTTGCCGGTGAGCAAGCCGATTTCCGGGATAGCGTGGCGGAGCATGGCGATACGGTCTAGACCGAAGCCGAATGCAAAGCCGGTGTACTTTTCACCGTCGATACCGCAGTTCTTGAACACGTTGGGGTCCACAGAGCCGCAGCCACCGATTTCCATCCAACCGGTGCCCTTGCAACGACGGCAGCCTTCCCCACCGCAGAACACGCAGCTCACGTCCATTTCAGCGGAAGGTTCCGTGAAGGGGAAGAAGCTGGGGCGGAAACGGGTCTTGACGCCTTCACCGAAGAGCTTGTTCATGAACACCTGGAGGACGCCCTTCAGGTCTGCAAAGGAAATGTTTTCGTCTACCACCAGACCTTCGCACTGCTGGAACATGGGGGCGTGGGTAGCATCGTTATCGACGCGGAACACGTGGCCCGGAGCAATCATGCGGAAAGGCGGCTTGTGGGTTTCCATGTAATGAATCTGGGTGCCGCTGGTGTGGGTACGGAGCATCACCTTGTCGTCCACGTAGAAGGTGTCCTGCATGTCGCGGGACGGGTGGTCGGGAGGAGTGTTCAATGCTTCGAAGTTGTACCAGTCGGTTTCGATGTCGCGGCCGAAGTCCACTTCAAAGCCCATCTGGCTGAAGAAGTCGATGATCTCTTCGCGGACGTCGTACAGCGGGTGGGTCGAGCCAGACGGAATGCCTGCGCCGGGGAGGGATACGTCGACGCTGCCGCTGGAAAGTTTCTTCTGGAGGGCGGCTTCGTTGGCGGTAGCAATGGCCTTTTCGATTTCTTCGGAGACGGCCACCTTAAGTTCGTTGACGAGCTTGCCGAAAGCCGGCTTTTCTTCTGCGGAAAGGGAACCCATCTGCTTCATCAGGTCGGTTACCATGCCCTTCTTGCCAAGGTACTTCACGCGGAGGTTGTTAACGGCTTCTTGATTAGTGAGGTCAGTTTGAGCAAGTTCTGCGTCAAATGCCTGTTTTACGTTATTAATAGCTTCACTCATAGTGGGGCATAAGATAGAAATTTTTTGAGGTTCTTCTTGCAAGAGGCGATTAACAATGAACGATTAACAGTTATGAATTATGAGATATGAATTAGTAAGTTTGGCGCCTCTGGCGCGATTATAATATCTCAAGGGAGCCGCAGGCTCCGCCCTCATACCTCGCGCCTCAAACCCGTCCTCTTACCGTTCGCTGCCTAGGATATGCATAATCACGGGGCGGTTCTTGCCGTTCTCGGTCTTGTGGATGGTCAGCTTGCCGGTGGAGTCGTAGCTGAACTGGTCGCCAATGCGTTCGCCGTTCACGTAGGTGAGACTGTCCTTGAGGATGCCGCTGGGGTACCAGTTGCGCCAGATGCCGTTGCGCTGCGATCCCTTGCTAAAGTGGTATTTCCAGAAGCCTTCACTGGCCATTTTGCCGCCCATGCTGTCGGGGTAGAAACTGCGTGTCGCAAGGAGGATCTGACCTGCAGATTTTGCCGTGCTGTCAAAATCCCAGTACTCTTCGTAAAGCAACTTGTGGTCAGGCTTTATGTAGCGAATCGAGGCCTTGTATTGACCAACGTTTTGACTGAAGTCGTCTTTCTGGCTTAAGGTACTGCTGTCCAGAACTCCATACCCATATTGGACGAAGGAAGTTTCCGCGCAGAACAAATTGGTTGTTCCTTCGCAGAATCCGTAAGCATAACCTTCGGAACCATCATGGTTGATGTTCTTGAAAATGGTTTCTCTCAACAGTTTGTCCTGTTCATCGAACCATGATGTTTTGGACATTACCATTCCGCAATCGCTTTCTTGATATTCGATTTTCTTTATGACGGATCCGTTTGCCCTATAGAAAGTTTGAGGGAACATTGTGCCTTCACATCCGTCGATGACGCCTTCTTCCCGAATTTTTGCAGTGTTGCAACTTTCCCCCGTAGAGTCCGGAGCATCAAAGGTTTCGTAGTAGAGTTTGTAGGATCCCTCGCGTTCTCCCGAATTGCATTCGTAACTTTCCAGGATTTTGCAACTCTTGGCAAACTTCTTGAAATGACCTTTTTCGTTTGATTCAAAACAGCTATTTTCTTCAACCAAGGTTCGGTTTTCGTCCCACTTTTTCCAGACGCCAACGGAATCTCCGTTCTCGTTATAATGTTCTTCAAATGCTTTCTCACCATTAAAGTGCCAGCCTTCCCAGTCGCCTACAGGGTGGTCTTCCTTGTAGTAACGGATGGCTTCCTTCTTCTTGTTGAAATGTCCGCCGTAATAGCTGATCCATTTTCCGTGGCGTAAGCCCTTCTTGTATTCCCCTTCGAGAACCAGGTCGCCGTAGCCCGTCCAGCGCTTGAATTCACCGTCGGGCTCGTTATCCTTGTAGGGAATTTCGTATTCCTTGATTCCGTCGGAGTACCATTCGTTGCGCTTTAGAATTTCGCCATTGGGGTAAACCCAGATGGAAGTTTTCTTGGCGCCATTGGCATGGGTGGCCAGAATGGTTTCTTCGGCTCGTTCGATTGTGCAACTGCAGAGTGCCCCGCAGACGGCAAAGGTTGCAGAAAAGCGGGAAATGACCCGAAAAACAGCTGTAAATCGAAAAGCTCTCATACGAACTAAAGTAGAAAAAGGTAATTTCGTGTTGTGTTAGATATTAAGAATAAACAGCTTGCTGATACCTTCAATACGCGGGTCCGTACGCCTTGGGTCTGGCTTGTCCTGGCCATTACGGTTGGGCTTACGGCGCTGTTCTATTTTTCCCAGAAGCCGCAACTGGTTATCTACTCCCGTCATCTGAAATCTCTGACGGATTACCAGCTGCAGGAAGCTTTTACCATGCGCGGCATGGAACGTGTCCGCATCGGCTTTGGAGCGGATTCTGTTTTTGTGCAGGCCCAGACCATGAACCTGCGGGAAATGGCCGTTTCCTTTTCAAGGGAAATGGATAACATTCGCGGTCTTGGTGTAAAGGTCCCGTCCTACGAGTCCGTGTCCCGCTTTGAAAAGGAAGTGTTGAGCAAGGTGGCGGGAATGCGCCGCTATACGACCGGTCGAATGGCCTGGAATCATCAGCTGGAAGGGGTGCGGTCCCAGGTTATGGAATTGGAAGGCTCCCTTCATCAAAAGATGGTGATGTCCCTGGATTCCATGCGTGCCGGATACCTGGTGGGCTTGGGATCTCTAAGTGAAGATGAAATTGCCCGCTTGCCCCAGAACTTGAAGACGGACTTTATCAAGCTGTCTCGTGAAAACGAGGAACTTGCCCTGGCCTGGAGCCGTTTCGACAATTCCATGGCGGCTATGTATTGTGAAGACATGATCCAGTTCTTCCAGTCCCAGAATATGGATGAGCTTTCCCTGAAATCCAGGATTCCCATGGCCTTCTATTTCTTGAGTCTGGTGCTTTTGCTTTCTACATTTTTCTTTATCTTCCGTTCTAAAAATATTGACTAGTGGGTTTTATGTTCCGTTTCTATACCTCCCGTAAACCGGCCTATTTGCATTTCGCCTTCCTGCTGCTGTTCTTGGCGGGCTGGCTGCTTTCCTATATGATGCCTGCCCTCAAGGGATTTACGGAAGAAGACAAGCTTTTCTATGGTACGGTGACCCACGCCTCGATTCCAAGCATCTTTGGCGGAACGGACATTCCCTTTTTTGACAAGACCAACTTCCAGATTAACGGTGACGACAATGTGAATTTCGTGCTGTATGCTTCCAAGGACATGATGGATGATATGGCTGAATGGTACAGTTTTGCCGCCATGGATGCTGGGGATATTCCGTTGCAGATTACGGCTGTACGAGTAAAAAGCAATTTGTTTGTAGTACACTCCATTTCGTCTATGGATGGGGAACTGAGCTTTGATGAACTGGTGATGGATTACCAGGTCTATTATGCCTTTATCGGTTGCGGCATTGTGGGGGCGATGGCCCTGGCTGCGCTGGTGCTCTTGATCATGTGGCTTGTTAAAAAGCGGGCATAGCCAATGAAATTTTTTAAGTCCGTCTGGGCGCTGTTTCTTGTGGTGGGCCTTGCGGCTTCGTGCTGGGGATCCTCCGCCGAAGATACCTTGAACGTGGTCGCCTATGGCTCAGCTTCGGGCATGTCTGCTCCTAAAAAGGGATTGGTGGGCGTCTGGAATTTAAAGTCTAACGGACAAAACAAGGGCAATGATCACCGTTCTGTTGCCGTGTGGTTCCACGGCGGTATGACTAGCGGCAATTGTGAAAAGGGGTTGGTTGCAGGCGGCGATATGGCGGAGCTGCTTCCCGGTTTTATCGTAATGAGTGCGTCTGCCTGTAAGCAGGACCATTGGGTAACTCCCGTGGCTGTTGGTTGGGTGGATGCGGCCCTGGATTCCATTGCGGGGCGTCGTGGTTACCCTATCAATAACATCTACCTGGTGGGAATTTCAGACGGGGCGCTGGGTGTAATGGCTTATTCCCTGTGGGGCCGTCGACAGGTGAAATCCAGACTGCTGATCAGTTCCTATGGGGCCGCCTTTGGCGATGCCGCAGAAATTGCCCGGGAACGTCGTCTGCAAACCGGACGTTGGCGTTTTATTCAGGGCGGTTCCGACCGGCTGTATCCTGCCGATGTGACAGTTCCCTGGATTACCCGCTTTTGCAATTCCCTGGACCAGGGAGCGGAGGCAAATTCCTCTCTTCAGTGCGATATGAAGTTCGATCCGGCCGGTGAACATGACTGGAGTTACTGGAAAAGTCATCAAAAAGACTGGATTTTGGAAATTTTTAATGAAAAATGAATAAAATTTGCCCTTTACCCTTGACAAATCGCAAATAATTTTCAAAATTTGGGCACACGAACATGCGGATGTGGCGGAACTGGTAGACGCGCTAGATTCAGGTTCTAGTAATCGCAAGGTTGTGGAGGTTCAAGTCCTCTCATCCGCACTGAAAAAGACCTCTCGAAAGAGAGGTCTTTTTTTTATGCTTGGAGATGGAGATGCCTCGCGGAGGTAATGAAAAAAGGCGGTGGAAAAGGGCGTATGAACCGATTTTCCACTGCCTTTTTGTTTGTTTGTTCGCAAAATTGGGGGCCAGAGGTGGGGTAAGGCTGTGTTTTTCTGCATTTTTACCCCTGTTTGAGGTAAAATTTGTCTTGTTTTGAGAGTTTGTTTGATACAAATTAAAAGAAAGGCGGTGGAAATGGAGTGGAATTTCTCTTTTCCACTGCCTTTTTGCCCCCTGTCCTTTCGGACGAGCTATTTCTTGATGCTGAGAATGACGGCTACCATCATGATGATGCAGCCAAGGCCCTCGCGAAGGGTCAGCTGTTCTCCCAGCACGGCCCAGCCTCCCAGAACCGCAAACACTGATTCCAGGCTCATGAGCAACGAGGCGATGGTGGGCTTGATTTTATTCTGGGCCACAATCTGCAAGGTAAAGGCCACACCGCTAGAAAGTACGGCGGCATAAAGCAGCGGAATCCAGGCGGATCCGTGGGAGTAAATTTCTACGGCACGGACCATGCCCGCAGCCGAACATTCCATATCCACTAGGAACATGGGGGCGGCACTAAGGACGCAGGCCACTAGACACTGTATGGCAGAAAGGCGGACGTTATCTACGTCGGGGCCGTACTTGTCTACGAATAGGATCTGGATGGCGAAAGATAGCGCGCACAGCAACAGCACCCCATCAGAAACTTCGACTGTGAAGCCGTCCTTGATGCAGAGCATGTAGAGGCCCACCAATGTGATGCCTACGCAAATCCAGGACTTTAAGTTGATTTTTTTCCCGATGAATACACTTAAGACCGGCACGAGGATAATGTAGCAGGTGGTCAGGAATCCGGATTTTCCGGCGGAAGTCCCTAGGTACAGTCCCAGCTGTTGGAAGTTGGTTCCGAAGGTTAGGGCGATGCCACAGAGAATGCCTGCCTTCCAGAGTTTCTTGCGCTGGGCAGGAGTGGCGGGACGCCGAGGGCTTTTGCCAGTGGCATCAAGGGTCTTGGCTAGGCCGAAAAGCAGTGCGGCGGCAATGAGATTGCGGGTGCAGGTGAAAACGAAGGGGCCTGCAGAATTGCCTTCTGCCTGGGCCACAAAGGTCGTTCCCCAGATGAAGGCCGCCAGAATAAGCAGAAAACTATATCCGATGTTAGCCATAGCGATAAAAAAGATAGAAAAAAAGGTCGTTGGATCCATTTTTACGGAGGATTCAAAAAATTTTTTTATCTTTGCGATATCATTAGGAGGTTTTATGACTATCTTGAAGAATGCTCTTTATGTTGGCTGTGTGGCCGGCGTTTGCAGTGCCCTCACTTTTGGCCTTGTGGCTTGCGGCGATAGCGGTAACGGTAGTGCGAGCGAAGAACAGGAAGAAATCCTTTCTTCTTCCAGCGCCAAGATTGACAACGAAGCTGATGACGATTTGGAATCCAGCAGTTCCGTGCGCGCGAGTTCCTCTTCCGAAGAGGTTGATTTTGAAGAATTCAATCCGGCCATTTCCTACAGTGACTTTAAGGACAGCCGCGATAATAAACGTTACAAGACCGTGACTATCGGTAATCAGCTCTGGATGGCGGAAAACCTGAACTACAAGTCCTCCAATTCTTTCTGCTATGATGACAAGACAGACAACTGTGAAGATTACGGCGCCCTGTATTACTGGGGCGATGCCCAGGATGTCTGCCCCGATGGGTGGCATTTGCCTTCTAAGGATGAATGGCAGGAATTGTTTGACGCTGTGGGAAGTGACCCCGGCAAGAAGTTGAAGGCAACCTTTAGCTGGGATGATGACGGTAACGGAACCGACAAGTATGGTTTCCGCGTGTTGGCTTCCGGCTACAAGAAGGGTAACGAGTTTTTGGAGCAGGATGATTACGCCTCCTTCTGGAGTTCCGATGAATTTGACCTGAAAAACGCTATCAGCTGGCGCTTTACCAGCACCGATGGCGGTGTCAGGAAGAATACCCTGGAAAAGTCCATCTACCGTTCCGTGCGTTGTGTCAATGACAGGTCTGTCAATTCCAAGTACGATGTAGAAGTGATGACATCCTCTGATCTTTCTAAGTATGCCTGCTCCGAAAAGACCAAGGGTCAGACTGCCTACATCAAGGACGTGGAGCAGGAATTGATCTGCGCTTACGATTATGACCTGGAAGACTACATGTGGATGGACGAAGAAGATATTACTCCGCCTAGCTCTTCTTCCAGCGATGATGACGACGATGATGACGACGATCTTTCCAGCTCCAGCACTCTGCCTTCTAGCTCCAGCGTAACTCCTGCCAGCTCTAGTGGCGATTCCGGAAGCTATGATCTCATGCTGGATGAGGTTGACGACTTGGGAGTGTATGCTTGCGATGAAGATATGGAGGGTACTACCGCCTACATAGCAGATCTTGATGTAGTGGTGGTCTGCACCTATGACGAAGACCTGGAATACTACGACTGGTTTGATTACAGCGCTCCGTAAGCCGTAGGGAATTCTGACTGTTTAAAAAAAGCCCCGGGACCTTCCCGGGGCTTTTTTGTGGTGTGGTTTTACGATACCTTTAAGTTAGCTTCTTGACCGTCTGCGGTAACCCCTTGATCCAACAAATCCTTTGCAATTTTTGCAAAGGGCATTTTTTAACGGGGGCAAAAAATCAGGAGGCGAATCTATCTTATAGATGGGAAATTATATAGAATTAAGAAGGGCCTATGCTGAATATCGACGAAATTGGTGATTACAGGGATCTGCTGAAGAATTACTATGCCCAGCGCAAGCTGGAGTTGCCCCTGTATTCCTATAAGATGATGGGGCAGAAACTTGGCCTTGAAACCAGTCAGATGTTCCGCGTACTGAACAAGGAACTTCACTTGCCCAATCGCAGCATCCCCCTGGTCAAGGACCTGCTGGATCTGAAGGGCCGAAGTGGCGAACTTTTTGAAATCCTGGTGGCGGCTTCCAAGACGAAATCCCCCGCCAAGAAGGATAAGCTTTATAAGATGGCGCTGTCCCTGAAGGACGTCAAGATGCGCCAACTCAATACCAACGAGCTTCTGTTTTTAGGCAAGTGGTGGATTCCGGTGGTGCGAACCCTGATCGAGATGAACAACGGCTCGGCGGTGGTGTCCCAGCTGGTGAAGCAGATTACGCCTGTGGTTTCCAAGGAACAGGTGGAAGAAGCCATCCGCGTCTTGAAGGAACTGAAACTGATTACGCCCCTGGCGTCGGAACGGTTTGCGGTGGGGCAGGCTAACTTTACCTCGTCGGGTACCGCCAAGGTGACAGCCATTCGCAGCTACCAGAACCAGTTGCTGGCTCTGGCTCAGAATGCCCTGGCTACCATCGAACCTGACCGGCGAAATATGTCGTCGCTGCTGGTGGGCGTAGATGAAGATTGCTTTAACGACCTGAAGGAAATGACCTTGGAATTCCGCCGCCAGGTGCAGAAACGCGTAGAAGAGGTGCAGAAGCCTACCAAGGTGATGCAGTTCATGTTCTCGCTGTTCCCGGTGGCCGACATGGACGCGGTGGCGGGCAAGGCCGCTGTCAAGAATGGAGGTGTGGCGGGCAAGGCCGCTGCCACCAAAGGGGTAAAAAAATGAGGTGTGGTATGGTTAAGATGTTTAAGTGCATTGTTGCCGGGCTTGTGGGCGGCTGGCTTGTGGCCTGCTCCACGGATAGCGAGGTGGCAGGTGTCAGTACTGTCGAAACAGAAAACGCCTATGTGGTCCAGGTGGTGGACGAAGGTGGTGCCCCTGTGGCCAACGCCACTGCAGTCTTGAGGGCTGCGAACTATCTGCCTGCCTTGGAAGTCTTGAAGAAGGAAACTGCCGTCAGGATCTTTACCTCGGATTCCGTCGGCATTGTCCGCGTCGATACATTGTTTGCAGATTCCATGACCCTCGAGGTGATGGATGAAGGCCGTGGCGCATTTGCCCTGCTCCTGGCCAATCAGATCAAGATGGGGGATTCCTCTGAAATTGCCGTTAGCCCCCTGAGTGTCATGTCGGGTAGGATCGACTTGCCCGAAGGCAGCGATGGCGTCTGGATCCAGGTTTACGGTACCGATCGGAAGGTCAAGACCGATAGCGAAGGCTTCTATAAGATTGAGGGCCTTGCTCCTGCAGATTACCGCGTTCGAATCGTCGCCGGCGATTCTATTGTCGAGGACCTGGTGACTGTTCCTCTGGCGGCTCCTGAAAGTTCGTCTAGCGGTCAGATTGCCGAAAGTTCCTCCAGCGATGAGTCGGAATCCTCATCCGACGAGGAACCGGGTTCCTCCGCGCCCCTGGGATACCTAAATGTCCTGGATTTCGAAAACGGATTGAAGTCTAACGTCCTGTTTGCCGGAGATTCTAGCGAACTTTATTTGAAGCCTACGGACACCACGGTGGTCATGTCTCCTGTTGAAGATAGCGCCGCCCTGGCCGTTGTAGATGCCGGTGCAGGTCGCGAGGGCAAGGCATTCCACTGGACAACTTCTGGAATGCAGGGACATTGGTCTTTCATGGGCCTGTGGATTTGCTCCAGTTCCAATCCTTGTGACTTCAGCGGCATTGATTCCGTGGAATACTTCGTTCGTGGCACGGGCTCCTATTCCTTCAATCTTGAAGCCATTGTTGACGGAACTTCTGGCAAGGCAGTGTTCCTGGACACCCTTGGTGGTGCGGATGAATGGGAGCGTGTGGTGGTGAAACCTTCCGACTTTATGGTGGGCGACAGCACCTATGGAAACATGGGCTGGGATTACGTTAGTAAGCAGGCTACGAACATCGCAGTTTCCGCATATTTTGATACGGAAATCTGGATTGATGACATCAAATTTTATGGAGTTAATGAAAAGGACTTAAGGTAAGGACTGTTCTGAACGCGCCGGAGTGCGGAACAGCTAAAGTGAATTTGGTGGTTAGAAAGGCAGGCTCTCGCGGGAGCCTGCCTTTTGTACTCTAACGGAAACGAAAAAAGGCCCCCCAGAGGGAGCCTTTTTAAAAAGTCTACGCTGTTCAATTACTTGTTGAACGGGGGCATGACCTGCCACAGCACGGCCTTGTGGGCGTGGAGGCGGTTTTCGGCTTCTTCGTAGCTCATGTTCAGGTCAAGGTTGTCCATCACTTCGTCGGTGATTTCGTCGCCGCGGTGAGCGGGCAGACAGTGGGAAACCTTAACGTGGGACGGAGCATACTTCAGGAGGTCTGCGTCGATGCGGAACGGCAAGAAGTGGTTCTGCTTGGATTCCTTCTGGCCTTCCTGACCCATGGAAACCCACACGTCGCTATAAAGGATGTCGGCGTCCTTGACAGCTTCCTTCGGGTCGTTGAATACGCGGTACTGGCAGCCGTGGCGCTTGAAGTCGGCCTGGGCTTCTTCGATCACGTGAGCCGGCTGTTCAAAACCCTTGGGGCAAGCCAAGGTAAAGTTCATGCCCACCTTGGAGCAGAGGGCGAGGAAAGAGTTTGCAACATTGTTGCCGTCGCCGATGAAGGCTACAGTCTTGCCCTTCATGCCGCCGAGATTTTCTTCGATCATCTGGGCGAAGGCGATAGCCTGGCAGGGGTGATAGTCGTCGGTCAAGGCGTTCACAACGGGAATGGAACCGTATTCAGCCAACTGTTCCACCAGGTCCTGCTTGAAGCAGCGGACAACGAGGGCGTTCACCCAGCGGGAAAGGCAGCGGGCCACATCCTTGATGGATTCGCGCTTGCCAAGACCGATGGAGTCCGGGGAGAGCAGCACGGCGTGGCCACCCAGCTGGTTCATGCCCACCTGGAAAGTAGTGATAGTTCGCAGAGACGGCTTTTCGAAGAACATACCGATGTTCTGGCCGTGAAGACGGTCGGAGACCTGGCCTGCATGGACTTCCTTTTTCAGGCGGGAAGCGATGGCTACGGTTTCGAGAATTCTTTCTTCGCTCCAGTCGGCGAGGCGGAGGAAGTGCTTGCTGCGATCGATCATTTTCTATTCCTTATTTTGGTGAGCTCAGGAACTGCTCGGTTAAAAAAACAAAAAACGAAAAACGGAGCTTGTCACTCCGTCTTTCAATTCCTTAACAGGAAAATCACAAGAGAATGCTAACGGAAATTAGCGAATTTTCTTCTTATGACGGTCACGACGACGGCGCTTCTTACGCTTGTGAGTCGCAATCTTCCTGCGCTTTCTTTTCTTTCCGCAAGGCATATTGTATCTCCGTTAAAGGTGAAACTTAAAATTGTGCCTCCAAATAGAGAAAAAAACAAGTCGTTTGTCAAGGGATAGGGGGGAAGTTTCCCCCTGGCTGCAGCCTTTTTTTACGCCGTGGCATCGCCAAAAACAGCCTAGAACATCCAAAAACGCAAAAAAATAACATTAGGAGGCCGCCCGACGGCTCCCCCTGGTCGCCGACCCCGGCTAAAAGTCTTCCGCCACCCCCTCTCAGCCCGCTGCGGATACCGTTAAGGATTTCCCACCATTTCCATCACCTGCTCCACGGTTGCAAAATCCATGATGCTGTAGCCGCAAAGTCCGTTCCCCATATCCTTGAAGCTGGCTCCAAAGTGATAGACCTTGTCATCGACGAGAAGGAACCTGTCGTGAACTTGCCGCATGCTTCTTAGCTGCAGTCCTGGGTATTGTTTGTTATGAATTTCCACCTGGTTTTGTAATGCCGTGGTGATGCGAGCTGTATAGACGATTGCTGTAACTTTCGGCTTTCGAAATGCTGCGAAATTTAATGCGGTGACATCTGCAAATGGGTCGATGAACACTACGGATTTTTCGGCGGATTTTATAAGTTCTGCAATGAGGGCGAAGCCGTCCCAGCGGGAATTGGCTGGGAGAATTCTTCCTTCAGGAGGCTTGGGACCTTTTACGAAGAAATCCACCTGGTTTTCAAGAGCCTTGATTCGTGCGGAATGATCCTCTTGCTCGGATTTCAGGTCAGTAATGCGATTCTCGTGATTTGCCAAATGGTGGTCGATGCGCTCTTCTGCTATAAGAAGCCGCTGATTGATGCTGAAGCCTTTGAGGAGGTGATCTTTAAGGACTTTGTTGGCCCATTGGCGAAAACGGGTTCCTTGGATGGATTTGACACGGTATCCTACGGATATGATGACGTCAAGATTGTAGTTTTTTGTGCGATGGTATTGAATTTTTCCTTTGACAGCGCCATGCTTAGTGGCTGTCAAGAAATCCTTGACAACCACTTTTGCGTCAAGTTCACCTTCCTTAAAAATATTGTTTATGTGAAGGCTTATGTTCTGCTTTGAGGATCCAAATAACTCCGCCATCTGAGCCTGCGTCAGCCAGACGGTTTCGTTTTCGAGACGGACATCAAGATGTAACTCGCCATCGGTGTGGTAGGCGATGATTTCACCCTTTTCGGGCGCTTTTTCCAGTTGATTTTCCATCGGATACTCCGAGGAACGCATTTCCCATGATGCGAGGATACTCGCGGGCACCTGTCGGGCGATATATGAAAAACCGGCGTTTCCGGCTGGGATAAATATACAAATTGCAAAAGTCAGATTATGACAATCTGCGTTTTTGACTATATTTTTTTTGAAAAAAGGGAATAAATTAGGAGAACATATGAAAAATTCTTTTCCGAGTGTCATTCTGAGCGAATCATCCCGCGTCATTCTGAGCGTAGCGAAGAATCTAGCGATGTTGTCTATCGCAGCAGTCATGTTCGTGGCCTGCGGTGGCGATAATGGCTCCAGCGCCAAGGACGACGATTCCTCCAGCAGCGTTGCTGACGAGGAAAAATCCTCCTCTAGCACAAAGAATAGCTCCTCTAGCGATAAGGAATCCTCCAGCTCTGCTAAGGAATCTTCTAGCTCCAGCGTAGCAAAGTACGTCTGCGACATTTACACCTTGGCCGATGCCTTGAGCTGTAAGTGTAATGAAAGCCGCGAAGGCAAGCTTTCTTACAACTACGACAGCAACGTGGAGCTGGTCTGCATCCACGACGCCGAACTGAATAAGTGGGGCTGGATCGTCAAGAAGGACGAATCTTCTTCCTCCAGCGAAGCCAAGAGCAGCTCCAGTTCTGTTAAGAGCAGCAGCTCTTCCAGCGTCATCCTGAGCTCATCGAGCGAAGGATCCAGTAGCTCGGCTAAGAGCAGCTCCTCTGTTGCTTCTAGCTCTAGCGCAAAGTCCTCTTCTAGCACAGCAAAGAGCAGTTCTTCTGTTGTTTCTAGTTCCAGTGCTAAGTCTTCCTCCAGTTCTGTGAAGATTTCCAGCAGTAGTGAATATGTGCCGTTTGATCATAAGAATTTTCTTGAAGGTGCAAAATACGACAATGGTGAATATAAACAGTTTATCGATAAACGCACTGGTCGTAGCTACTACTACATTACCATTACCGGAAAGGACACCAGCTACAAAGTTAATTCTGTTACGGTCATGGCGGAAAATCTGAATATTGGTGAAATGATTCGCGGAAGATTAAACCAGGAAGATGATTCGAAAATTGAACGTTATTGTTATGATAACGATACCACCAATTGTGATAAGTATGGCGGTCTTTACCAGTGGGCGGAAATGATGGCTTTGCCCAGCCGCTGCAATACGGAAAGTTGCGCCGATTTGATTCAGGAAAACCATCAGGGCATTTGCCCCGAGGGCTGGCGTTTGCTGACCTATAACGATATGTACACCATAGTCCATGCAGATGGAAATGAGGATGGTATCAAGGGTGTTCGATCTGAATATAGATTTGGTGGTTATAATACTACTGGATACTCTTTGGTTGGTGCTGGGTATTTGTTTGATCATCTATTCGAAAATGTCAATACAGGAACTTACTGGCATTATCCTGAGGAAAAAGCGGAAAAGAGATCAAGCGCGTCATGGGCAAGTAATTCCAGCTCTGTATTTCAAATCGTTTCGATAAATAAGTCCAATGGCTTCTCTGTCCGTTGTGTAATGGTGGAATAGTCTCCAACTCCTAATACATCCCCCAAAA
The DNA here is from genome assembly GCF_900129715.1 of Fibrobacter sp. UWH9. NCBI lineage: Bacteria > Pseudomonadati > Fibrobacterota > Fibrobacteria > Fibrobacterales > Fibrobacteraceae > Fibrobacter > Fibrobacter sp. UWH9. The sequence continues at coordinate 184,863 of NZ_FQWP01000001.1, forward strand.
AAGATTTTAGGGAACCCTCCATAGAGGGCTCCCATTCCCAAGTTTAACATCACGATACGCAAAGTGCGTATCCAAGGCCCATATTATGTCTAAAATGAACGAAAACTCTCGTAAGTCCTCCATGAACACTTCTTCCAAGTCTTCTAAGGCAAGAAAAAATTCTAAGAAGAACTTTAAGATCGAAAATCTAGAACCACGCTTAATGATGGACGCGGCCACTAGTTTTGAGGTGGAAAAGATTGAAACCTATGTTGACCAATTTGCAAGTGTTTCTGAAACCATTGGCAATGACATAACCTCGGCCATTGATAACATTGTAGATTTTAATGCATCTTCGCTTGGTTTGACCGAAGGCGTGGAGACTTTTAGCTCTTTGCTTGAAGATTCCGTTGGTGACTTCCAAACAAAAATTGTTGATGATGTAAGACATATTCTTACGGAATCCTTAGAAAAGGCAAAGACTGACATTGAAACCATCAATGAATCTGTAGACGATAAAATCGAGAGTTTTTCGTTGTCTGATTTTGTATCCAAGTATGTGGATGATGTCCTAAAAGATGATGCTCAAAAAGAATATGGTTATTTGAAGTTTGAGACAGATGGCTCAAAGTTAATTGTTTCCGTTGATTTGCAACATAATACTGCTTTAAGCGATCTTGGCTTGGATTTTGGTATGACCGAGTGACGCCGCTAACTCCGCAGGCGTTCAATGAACGAAAGCTTTTGAAAATCTTGAACCCCGTTTGCGCTAAGCGCCTCCCGCTGCGGCTCGGATATGAAAACAGACTAGTCTGTTTTCGCATCACTCGCCTTGTCGGTAGTGATGATGGATGCCGCCTCCGGATTCGAGGTGGAAAAGCTGGATGCTTATGCAGAACAGTTTGAAAGTCTGTCTGCGACAATCGGTGATGAAGTTACAAAGGCTATTGATTCCGTTTCAGACTTTGACATTTCTTCTCTTGGCATCTCTGAAAAAATTGATTCTGTAACATCTCTGTTAAGCGATTCCGCCGAAAAGTTTAAGGGAATTGAATGCAGATGGCAATGAAAACCTACTTGAGTTTTTACAATTGTTTTACGTAAAATCATGCAACATTTCCTCGTTCAAAACGTGTTATAGTATGTAGGGCGAAAACGCCTTGCGCTATTGCGGGGGCGCTCCCGCCTGGATGAAACTATGGCGACATTTGAGGAAAAAGTCAAAAAACAAGTCGAAATCATTAAACAGCACGCGTTCCTGGACCCGACCCGGGACAAGGTCTTCAAGGAAATCTTTTCGAAGGACGTTACGCTGATCCACTTTTTAAACGCAATGCTGCATCAGCCCGAGGAACGGAAGATTGTTAGCATCGAACGCAAGAAGCCCGCATCCACGCTGACTTCCGCAATCGATGTGGAGGAGGTTCGTTTCGATGTACACGCCAAGCTCAACAACGATGAGTTCGTGGACCTCGAGATGCAGCGGGCGTCTCATGAAGATTTTGCGGACCGTGTGGAGCTTTACGCGGACCAGCTTTCCATCGAGTCCAAGATTCACTTTGACAGCCAGCGCACCGAAGCTGAGAAGGAAGACCATCCGTACCTGATGCCCGCCACCTACAGCGTGTGGATCTGCAACTTCCCGGTTAGCTTTTGCAAGAGCTATCGTGAGGAGTTGGGCCTCTTCCGTTTTTCTAGCATTGGTAATCCCAACGCCTTGCCGGTTTATGACAAAAAAAGGTATATTGTGGTAGATTTAAGTAGGGTAGACGCGAAGGTCCTGAACCTGAACACTGCCGAGACGGAATGGCTGGAGCTTTTCACCAAGATGGCCTTGGCGAAGGACGCCCCCAAGACGAAGGATCCCGTCATTGCGGATGTTTACAGCCGTCTGGCAGTAAACGCCCTCGAGAAGAACTTTATCACGGAGATTGCAACAGGTATGGTCACAGAAGCTGAAATCAGTACACGCATCGGAACCGCCCGCCGCGAAGGCCGTGAAGAAGGACACAAAGAAGGCTGTGAAGAAACCAAATTCAGTGACGCAGAAGCGCTTCTACGAGATAATGACCCTGTGGAACGAGTCTCTCGAGTCCTCAAGTTGCCTCTTGAAAAGGTACAGGAGCTAGCGGACAAAATCGCCGCCGAAAGGGTATAAAGTTGATAAGAAAAACTCCGGTGCATTGCACTGGAGTTTTTCTTGCTTATTCTTCCACCACCAATTCCATGGCCTTGCGGATCAGTTCTGCGGGGCCGCCGTATTCGCGGGCGCGGGGGGCGCCTTCGCTGAGCATCTGGCGGAACTTGCGGGCGCCGGGGAGGCCTGCGAAAAGGCCGTAGATGTGCTTCACCAGGATGGTGGCGGGGCAACCTTCGGCGAACTGCTTTTCTACATAAGGTAGGTAGGCTTCAAGGACGGCCTTGCGGGACTTGGCGGCGGGAGCGGTATCTCCGAAAACACGTTCGTCGGCGTCGTGCAGGAACCAGGGATTTTCGTAAGGTTCGCGACCCACCATGACGCCATCCAACGCAACACCCGTTCCAGCAGAAGTGGGGTCGCCATTCAGGTGGGCAAGCACCTGGTCCATACTGCGGATGCCGCCGTTGATGGCAATATTCAGCTGGGGCATTTCTGCCTTCAACTTATGAACAAACTCATAATGCAGGGGAGGAACCTCGCGGTTCTCCTTGGGACTTAAACCTTTCAGCCAGGCCTTGCGGGCGTGAATAATAAAGTACTTGCAGCCTGCATCAGCGACGGTGCCCACGAAATCCCGGAAAAATTCCCAACTGTCGAATTCATCTACGCCGATGCGGCACTTGATGGAAACGGGAATGCTTACGGCATCCTGCATGGCCTTGAAACAGTCGGCCACCAGGTTCTTGTCCTTCATGAGGCAGGCACCGAAACTTCCGCTCTGGACGCGATCCGAGGGGCAGCCGCAATTTAGGTTCACTTCCTGGAAACCTGCGGCTTCCACCATCTTGCTGCATTTGGCCAAATCGGCGGGGTTGCTTCCGCCCAGTTGCAGCACGGCGGGATATTCGAATTCCTCGTGCCCCAGGAACATCTCGGGCTTGGCGTGGAGCAGGGCGTGAGTCACCACCATTTCGCTGTACAGCAAAGTATGTTTTGAAATCAACCGCAAGAAATAACGTTCGTGGCGGTCGGTGCAATCCAGCATCGGGGCGATAGACAATCTGCGGTTGAAATCAATATTCATAAAATCAAATGTAGAAAAAATGTAGATTTGGAATGGTTAGAAGGTCTGATTATGAAAAGTCTAAATTTGATTCTGATTGTGTGTTCCGCTGTGCTTTTGGGCTGTTCCAGCTCATCAAAGGTTGGTTCGATTAGTGATAATTCAGAAAAACTTTCGGAAGCAGAGCCCATAGATGAAAGAGATCTGAAAGCCTACCAGTCTGCAGTTCAGCATGGTGATGAGAGGACTTTCCGGTACGAGTACGGTTCTCAGGTGACTTTTTTCGAAGCCAGCAGATACTGTTACAGCTATGGAGAGGATGCCCTAAAGTTCGTGACGAATGATTCGAAAAGCGTCATTTCCATACCGGTAGAAAAAATTCAGATTTGTGAAGGCGGAACGGAAATTTGGACTCCCAAAAGTAATGGAAAGGTTTTCCTTGATCATTTGTCCGGGGGCGCCCAAAAGGGGTTTTATTTTGGGGGAGAATTCTTCTTTGAGGCCGCCAAGGCGACGATGGGCTCCAATCCTGTAATTGGATCTTTGATGCTTGTTATGACGCCAGTGGGTTTTGCTGTTGGAGCCTCTGTTGGTACAGTTGTTGGTGGAACCGCAGGCCTGGTTGGCATGGGGATTAATTACGCTGACGGAATTAGAGTCTGTCGTGGCGATCTCACTGAAAAAGAAAAGACGGAATTCCTAGAATCCCATCTTTGCTTTAAACATTAATCTAAAAAATATTAAACTAGATGAACATGATCGTGTTCAGCTTGGCGCGGTACTTCCAAGTCAGTTCGTGCTTGGGTCCCAGAACGCCGAATAGCGTGAGCATAGCCTTCTTTGCTGCGCTGTCGTTCCATTCCGGGACTTCTACGTACAAATTAAGGAATGCCTGGAGGGCGCTTTCAAAATTTTCGGCTGCGGCCATGCAGCAGGCTTCGTGATAAACGATGGCTTCCTTGCCCTGAACATCCTTCTTGGCGGCTTCCGCATGGAAATCCAGAAGTTCCAGCAGGGACTTGGCTTCCTTATACTGGTCGTCGGCTTCGTTGAACTTCTTCAGAATTTCCTTTGCCTTTTCGGTATCGCCCATGCCGAGACTGGCCTTGGCCCACAGGAGCAAAAGCTTCTTGTCGTCGGGAGTCTTCTGCAAGGCTTCGTTGAGCATGGGCAGGGCGACCTCGTAGTTCTTGCTGGCGATGGCGATTTCGAGGGCTTCCATAAAGCGGGATTCGTCGCTGGTGTAGAACTTTTCGAGACGCTTCTTCAGTTCGTCTTCGGGCAGCACGCCTGCGATCACGTCGGCAATCTGGCCTTTTTCCACCACGTGGATTTCGGGAACGGAACGTACGCGGAATGCCTGGATCAACTGCATGTTGGCGCGATCGTCGCAACTGACGACGCCCAGGGTAAAGTCAAGTTCGGTGCTGAACTTTCCCACCAGCTGGGAATAGGGGGCGCAATCCGGATACTCGGCGGAGGAGAAGAGGACTGCAACGGGACGGGTTTCAGAAGCCTGTGCAACTTCCGTTTCAAAATTTTCTGCGGTAATCTGTACAACTTTTGCCATGGGGTGCAATATAGTAAAGCGGGAGCGCTTTTTTCGGGCAATGTTCTTTGTTCATTTTTTATATTGCATAACATGAGTAATTGCCCCTTTTGTAATTCCCAGGTAGCCGAAATTAAATTCCGCCACTTGGATCTTCGTATTTGCCCCAAGTGCTGTTCCACCTTTTTCCCCTGCGACCAGACCATGGCCTTTCGCGGCGAACTGACTGACAAGTCCCGCGAACTGTGGTTAGACGCGCTCCTCAAGAAAAACGTCCAGGATCCGGTAATCGAAAATCCCAAGTGCATTGATCATGGTGAACCGCTGGAACGGGGCAAGGTTCCCGACTATGGATTTGACGGCTACGTGACCAATTGTTGCAAGATGTTCCACTTGCCCCCTTCCCAGACCGTCCAACTTTTAAAGAGAACTTTGGAATTCAAGTTCCAGACTCCCCAGAAAGAAGGGAAACACCACTTCTTCTTTATCCGGGCATTATTTAATGTGGTGGATAAGCTTTTTGGTGAAAAGCTGCCCGACGAAGATCCGTTGGACCTGGTACAGTACAATCTTCATATCAAGCCGGTTGTGGATCCTGATGAGACCTAACCGAAAAATCTAATGCTGTTTGGTGCATAATGAAAAAGACTTGCTTCATTCTTGCGATAATTGCTGCCGCAACCTTGGTGGCGTATTTCAATTTGCCCATACGATTTTTTATAGATGGTGTTTTCCCCTTTGAATGCCAGGGTTCTGTCGTTGTTTATGATGATAGGTCGGATGGTGGTGCCTCTGTAGTTTCTTCCGAAGCGGATGAATCCAGCATTCGCTTTACCTGCGCCCTGGGCGAATCTGAAAAGGGCGGCTGGTGCGGCATCCTTTTTGACTTGCGCGAAAAGGATGAGGCTGGTTTTGCCAATCGCGACTGGAGTTTTGTAGACTCCGTTATCGTTGACCTGGAGGCCGAAGGCACTTCTGAAATTCTGCTGAAGTTGTGGGCCTTCGATCCCGTGGTTACTGATACCAATGTGGCCAGGACTTACCGTCTGCTCATGAAGGAACTTCCTCTGGTCCAGGGACGTCAGCGTGTTTCCATTCCCATGGATCAGTTCTACACTCCCGAATTCTGGTATAGCGACAATCGCGTGGATACTTCTCTGGTGGACCGTCATCAGGAGGCCATGGTGCGTCTTGAAATCGCTCCGGGCTGGAACCAGCCCCATGGCAAGCCGTTCTCCCTGAAGATTTACAAGATCGAGGCCAAAGGTCTGAGCAACAAGGTATTTGGCGGAGTGCTGTTCATTATGCTGGTCTTGACCATCGTGGCTGTGGGCCGCAAGCATTCGGTACATCATGACTAAGTCTGCCCTCAAGAAAGTTCTTGTTTCCGTAGGCTGCCTGGTGGTGTTCCTGGTAGCTTGGATTTTTGTTTTTGGAAAGTTCCACGAAAATCACATGGTGCTGTTCCCTACGGGACATCACGAAGTTTATGCCTTGACCGATGGCGTGGTAGGCGGATTTTCAACATCTGAACTTTCTCGTACAGATTCTGTGGTTAGCGCCCGGGTGAATATCCGTTCGGGCATGGCTTACCCTTATGCGGGTATGGGGCTGAACTTGCTTTCGGTAGATAATCGCCCTGCTGCGGATTTCTTTGACTTTACCCGTTTTGATTCCATGGCTGTCTTGGTTGAAACAGGGAGAATGGCCAAGGTTTCGTTCCGCTTTATGAACAACGACCCGGTGTACAGCCGTCAGGGGTCCTATGCCAGCTATCGTCCGCTGGTGGCCTCGGTGCCTGTTCCGGCGAAGGCTGACCAGGAAGCCCGTATCGCCTTGTCTGATTTCAAGGTGCCCGAGTGGTGGTTGGCTGGTCTGGGGCTTGAAGAAGATGATGGCTTACGTTATATGCAACGTGGCGTTTTGTTTGAAGTCTATAATGGGGAAGGAACCCTCCGCGGAATTCCTGACGAAATCATTCTGCGCTCCATCCGTCTGTGGGGCGAGAATCGCCCCTTTAAAAGTTTGATGTACCTGGCCCTCGGTCTCGCCCTTATTGGTTTTGCACTTTCCGTGTACCTCTCTGTTCGCAAGCCCGTGGCCCGTACTTCCAAAAACTAGGAAGAAGAAAAATGACGAAAATCTGGACGCTGGACCGCATAATGCGGTTTTTGATCATGGTGCTCGGGGCGGTGGCGCTCCTGTGGGTCTTGAACTACCTGAGTGGGGTGCTGTCTCCGTTCTTTGCCGCCTTCCTTATGGCATATATTCTGGACCCGCTGGTCTGTAAATTGCAGACAAAGGTAAAACATCGTATCGTGGCCGTAATCATTGTGCTGCTGGTGGCGTTGCTTCTTATAACCGGAGCCCTGTGGATCTTTATTCCGATGGTGGTGAACGAAGTGCGGCACCTGGGGGAACTGATCCCGCGCATGTTCAGTGACTCTGCCTGGAGTAGTCGTCTAACGGCTTTCGTGCCTGCTGATATGTGGAGGACTGCCCGTTCCCTGATTTCCTGGGACCAGGTGGCCGATGCCATGAAGACATTGGATTTCTGGAATGCAGTGCAGTCTGCGGCCGGAAAGATCTTGCCCGGCGCCTGGGGTGTGCTTTCGAAGACCTCCAGCATCTTCCTGGGAATTTCTGGCGTGATTGCGGTAATCATGTACCTGGTGTTTATCATGCTGGATATGCCTAAGCTGCGTCGTGCGGCGGTGAGCGTTTTGCCTTCCAGGTTCAAGCATACGGCCAGTTCCGTGGGCAAGGAAATGGACCGCTTCATGGGTAACTATTTCCGCGCCCAGTCCCTGGTGGCCTTGAGTGTTGGTGTGCTTTACGCCATCGGCTTTAGCATTGTGGGCTTGCCTATGGGTGTAGCTTTCGGTTTGTTCTCGGGAGCCTTGAACATGGTGCCCTACCTGCAGCTGACCACCATTCCCGTGGCCTTGCTGTTGGCGGTGGTTTACGCCCTTGACACGGGCATGCCTTTCTGGGAAGTGGCGATTATCGTGCTGGTGGTCTACGCCGTGGTGCAGGTGATTCAGGACTTTTTCCTGGTGCCGAAAATCGTAGGTTCCTCTATGGATTTGCCGCCGGTGGGAATCCTTCTTTCCCTTTCGATCTGGGGCAAGTTGCTTGGATTCCTGGGGCTGATCGTGGCCATTCCCTTTACCTGTCTGTGCCTGGTCTACGTGGAGAAAATCCAGCGCAAGGCCGATGAAATCGTGGATCGCGGGGACGAAACGGCGCCGAAGGCTTGATTTTATTGGGGTTTTGTGAAAATTTTTTGAAAACTTTTTGAAAAATCTCTCGCAGAGCTTCAAAAAAAAGGTATAATATACGCATAAAAATTCTCAACCTAACTCAAGGAGTTATATAATGAACAAGCAAGATCTCATCGAAGCAATTCTCGCCAACAAGGAAGCTGGCATTGAATCCAAGGCTGCTGCTGGCCGCGCTGTTGACGCTGTGCTCGACGGTATCACCGCTGGTATCAAGAAGGACGGTCTCGTTCAGCTGATCGGTTTCGGTACCTTCCAGGTTAAGGAACGTGCAGCACGTACCGGTCGCAATCCGCAGACTGGCGCTACCATCAAGATCAAGGCTTCCAAGACTGTTTCCTTCAAGGTTGGTGCTGGCCTCAAGGCTACCGCTGCTGCTAAGAAGAACTCCAAGAAGAAGTAATCCTTCTTGCTGGCTTGATTTAGAGCTTTTGAAAATGCCTGGCTTTCAGCCGGGCATTTTTTTTGTATTTTGTTGACTGTTATTGAATTAGAAGAGGTTCTTATGAAACGTAAATTCCTGGGTCTGTTCCTGTTGCTCTCTATTGTTGCCGCTTTCTCTGCCTGCGGTGGCTCCGCTAATGCCGAAGAAGAAGACGAATGCCTTCTGGATCCTAGCTCCGAGAATTGCTCTACCGGAATTGAGGATTTGAACGGCGAAACTGCTGAATAAAAAACTTTACAAATTTTGTGAAAATTTCTATCTTGCGCGCCGAAAATTGAGCCTAAAGGGTGATCTAGCTGAATGGATCTGTTGCACAGGCTCTCAAGGAGTAAAAGATGACCTTCGAAGAAAAGGCACTTGCATACCATGCTAACGGCAAGCCGGGTAAGATTGAAGTTGTTCCGACCAAGCCCCATAGCACTCAGACCGACCTTGGCCTGGCATACACCCCGGGCGTAGCAGTTCCCTGTCTCGAAATTGAAAAGAACCCGGAAACCGCTTACGACTATACCGGTAAGGGCAACCTGGTCGCTGTTATTTCTAACGGTACCGCCGTTCTTGGCCTGGGCGATATTGGCGCCATGGCCGGCAAGCCTGTGATGGAAGGTAAGGGCCTTCTATTCAAGATCTACGCAGGTGTTGACGTTTTCGACATCGAAGTGAACGAAAAGGATCCGAAGAAGTTCATCGAAATCGTTAAGGGTATCGCTCCCACATTCGGCGGCATCAACCTGGAAGACATCAAGGCTCCGGAATGCTTCGAAATCGAAGAAACCCTGAAGAAGGAACTGGACATCCCCGTGATGCACGATGACCAGCACGGTACCGCCATTATTTCCAGTGCCGCTCTCGTTAACGCTCTCGAAATCGCCGGCAAGGAAATCGACAAGATCAAGCTGGTGGTGAATGGTGCCGGTGCTGCTGCTGTGGCTTGCACCAAGCTGTACCTCTCCCTGGGCGTCAAGAAAGAAAACGTGGTCATGCTGGACTCCAAGGGCGTTATCTACAAGGGTCGCGGCAAGCTCACTCCCGAAAAGGAATTCTTTGCTACCGATCGTACCGACGTCAAGACTCTGGAAGAAGCCATCAAGGGTGCAGACATGTTCCTTGGCCTTTCCAAGCCCAACATCCTCACCAAGGAAATGATCCAGTCCATGGCAAGCAAGCCTATCGTGTTTGCCCTTGCAAACCCCACTCCGGAAGTTTCCTACGATGTAGCCGTCAGCGCCCGTGAAGACATCATCTTCGCTACTGGCCGTTCCGACTATCCCAACCAGGTGAATAACGTTATCGGCTTCCCCTACATCTTCCGCGGTGCTCTGGACGTTCGCGCCACTGCCATCAACGAACACATGAAGCATGCCGCCGTCCGCGCCATTGCCGCTCTTGCCCGCAAGCCGGTGCCCGATGTAGTGAACATTGCCTACAACTCCGAACGCTTCAGCTTCGGCCCCAAGTACATCATTCCCAAGCCGCTGGATCCGCGCCTGTTGACCGACGTTTCTATCGCCGTTGCCAAGGCCGCTATCGAAAGTGGCGTGGCCCGCAAGCCCATTACCGACTGGGATGCCTACGCCGATAGCCTCCGCGACATGATGGGTTACGACAACAAGCTGATTCGTGAATACGAAAACATGGCTCGTTCCAACCCCAAGCGCGTGGTATTCACCGAAGGCCTCAGCGTCAACATGATCAAGGCTGCAATCCAGGCCAAGGACGAAGGAATCGCATTCCCCATCCTGTTGGGCAACCCGGAACGCATCAAGGAACTGGCCGCTTCTGAAAAGCTGGATGTTACCGGTATCGAAATTGTGAACCCCCGTTCTCCGGAAGAATTTGCTCGCCGTCAGAAGTACGCCGAAATCTACGCTGCCGAAAATGGCCGTAACGGCGAAACCTTCGAAAAGGCCGCCTACGAAATGCCGGAACACAACCACTTCGGTATGATGATGGTGAAGACCGGTGACGCAGACGCTCTGATTTCCGGTTCCAACAGCTCCTTCGCTACCAACATCGGTCTGGCCAAGAAGATGATCGGTATCCGCGAAGATTACAAGCACTTCGGCGCTCTGCACATCCTCTCTACCAAGAAGGGTACTTTCTTCCTGGCAGATACTCTGGTGAACCGCGACCCGGATACCGAAACTCTGGTGGACATTGCAAAGCTCACTCACGACGCCGTGAAGTTCTTTGCTCATGAACCGGTGATGGCTATGCTCAGCTACGGTAACTTCGGTGCCGACAAGAACGCGAGCCTGGGTACCGCTGGTAGCGTCCGTGATGCCGTGAAGATCCTTCACGAACAGTATCCGGACTACGCCGTGGATGGCGAAATGCAGGTGAACGTGGCCTTGAACAAGGAACTCCGCGACAAGAAGTTCCCCTTCAATACCATCAAGGGCCAGGACGTGAATACCCTCATCTTCCCCTGCCTCTCTTCTGCAAACACCACCTACAGAATGCTCCTGGAAATGGGCGTTGGCGAATCCATCGGTCCTGTACAGATGGGCTTGAAGAAGCCGGTTCACTTCACCGACTCCGAAGCTTCTGTCCACGACATCTTCAACCTGACCGTTGCTGCCGTTATCGACGCTATCGTTCAGGAAAGGCTTGATAAGGCGAGTGCAGCAAAATAGGCGTAGCCTATTTTATTGCCGAGCCGACAGCCTAGCACTCGTAAGAGTGCAACGTCTCGACAAGGCTCGTAGCGTACTGAAGAAGTAATCTGAGGTGGTGCGGCGAATTTGTCGCTGGCAAGTTCGTTATTGATAAGTTCGTCGCCGTCGTTGTTTGAAACGCCTCGAAAATTTAAGGGCTGTACCTAGAAGGTGCAGCTCTTTTTTTGTTTTTAACGCCGATAGTTTATGCTGATTTTTTATAAAAAAATGTGATGAATGTCGCCTGAAATACTTTTTTACAAAATTTGTTTAAATAAGTGTTGATTATTTGTGGATTGGAATTTATTTTATAAACAATAAATTCACAATAACTCACCATAAGGAAGGAAAAAATGGCTACAAAAACTGTAATTGCAAAGTCCGCCGCCAAGAAGGCTGCCGCCAAGCCCGCTGCAAAGCCCGCTGCAAAGCCGGCCGCCAAGAAGGCTGCTGCCAAGCCCGCTGCCAAGCCGGTCGCCAAGAAGGCTGCCGCCAAGCCCGCCGCCAAGCCGGCCGCCAAGAAGGCTGCTGCCAAGCCCGCTGCAAAGCCGGCCGCCAAGAAGGCTGCCGCCAAGCCCGCCGCCAAGCCGGCTGCCAAGAAGGCTGCCGCCAAGCCCGCCGCCAAGCCGGCTGCCAAGAAGGCTGCCGCCAAGCCCGCTGCCAAGCCGGTCGCCAAGAAGGCTGCTGCCAAGCCCGCTGCAAAGCCGGTCGCCAAGAAGGCTGCTGCCAAGCCCGCTGCAAAGCCGGCTGCCAAGAAGGCTGCTGCCAAGCCCGCTGCAAAGCCGGTCGCCAAGAAGGCTGCCGCCAAGCCTGCTGCAAAGCCGGCTGCCAAGAAGGCTGCTGCCAAGCCCGCTGCAAAGCCGGTCGCCAAGAAGGCTGCCGCCAAGCCTGCTGCAAAGCCGGCTTCCAAGAAGAAGTAATCGTTGTATTTACCTCCTTGTTATGGACCCTGGACGTGTTCCAGGGCCCTTTTTGTATGAACGCATTTTTCTATCTTTATCCCTATGATTTCAGAGAAAGATCTTGCTGAGTTTGAGGGTGTTCCTTACGAGGAACGCATTTCCCGTGTAGAAAAGCTTTTGGAAGGAAAGTCCGAACCCCGTCCTTTTGAATTGGGTTTGCTTCTGGCCCTTAAGATGGGTCAGGAACTTCGCCAGGGAAAGGAACTTGGTTCCGAATCCGGCGACCTGGTGGCCAGTTGGGTGGGCAAGTATTCTGAATGGACTGTGGAAGAGGCTATTGCTTCCGCAAAGGAATTTTTGACGAATCCCGCCGCCCTTGCCGAAAAGATCAAGGCTGGCTTCAAGAAGAAGGCCGAAGAGGCTGAAGCCAAGGCTGCCGAAGCCGCCAATGCTGCTGACTCTGCGCCCGCCGCCTCTGCCGAAACTCCCGCCGATGGCCGTGTAGCCGAATCAGAACAGAACGGTTAGCGTCGAGATTGTCATGAAAAACAAGCTTTTAGCTACAGTGGATATAGGAAGCCATAGCTGCATCATGCTGATTGCAGCTTTTGAAGAGGCTCCCGCGCAGGTCGCCAAAATGGCTGGCGGAATGGCTGGAGAGGCCGTTGAGTCTGCCGAGTCCAGTGAATCTGCCGCTAATGAATCCGCTGAATCGTCTGAACATGGGGAATCCGCAGCCTCCGCCGAATCTGCCGAAACTGCAGACTCTGCTGCCGCCGAATCTGCCGAAACTGCAGACTCTGCTGCCGCCGAACCCGTCAGCGAACCTGCCGTCAGCGAACCGGCTGCCCCCAGTGAACCTGCCGCATCAACTGCGCCTCGCAAGATTCTTGTCCCAAAGCTCCAGAAAATTGAAGTATGTCGCCTGGGCGACGATGTCTACGATGGCGATGCCGAAGATGAAGAGGGCAAGCGCCCCATTAGCGAAAAGAAAATCGCTGAACTGGTTTCCATCATGACCAAGTTCCGTATGGACTTGCATGCCTTGGGTGCAGACCTGCAGGCTGTTGTCATGACCGAGGCTATGCGCAAGGCCAGCAACTCCGAAGAAGTGATCGCTGCCGTCGAAAAGGCGATCTGGGTTCGCCCCCGCATTATTTCTGGCGAAGAAGAAGCCAAGCTCACCTTCCGTTCTGTCCGTGAATGGCACGGCAAGGATCTGGTGACCATCGATATCGGTGGCGGTTCGACGGAACTGTCCAACGGCGAAACGGTTTTCTCTATTCCGGTGGGCGCCTTGAAGATGTTCAAGGAGATGGGCCCCATTCCCGGACCCGAGTACAAGAAGTTTGTGAAGGAAGCCTTCAAGGATGTAAGCTTCAAGGGTATGACCAAGAAGCCTGTTTACCTGATTGGTGGGACGGGCCTTGCCCTGGCCATGGTGTTCCTGAACAAGCAGGTGTTCGACTACAAGGCTATCGAAGGACTGGAACTTTCCATTAGCGATCTGGATGCGGTAACGACCCGTATCAGCAACCTGTCCAAGGAACTGCGCGCCATGTTGCCGGGCCTCGAAAACGGTCGTCATGACATTATCATTTGCGGTTTGTTCTGGCTGAAGTCCCTGCTTGAAAAACTCCGCGTTGAAAGTTTCCGCATCAGTACTGCGGGACTTAGGTTCGGTTTGCTGTACCCGCCCGAAGTAGAACCAGAACAAAAACCCAAGGCCAAGCGTACACCTCCCTGGCTGAAGAAGAATAACAGTTAACCGTTCACTATTCACTGATTTCTCGTTATGCGTATAAACAAGTTTATTTCTCTTTGTGGAATTGCCAGCCGCCGTGCTGCAGATGCTCTCATTGCCGATGGCCGTGTAGAAGTGAATGGTCAGGTCATTGACGATTTGGGTCATCAGATCGATGAAAATGTGGACCAGGTCCTGGTGGATGGCAAGGTTGCCAAGCTTCCCAAGAAGACCACCACCATTATGTTCCATAAGCCGGCCGGTTGCGTTTGCACCAAGGACGATCCTCAGGGTCGCCGCACCGTTTACGACTATTTGCCGCCGGCTTACCAGTCCTTGAAGTATGTGGGTCGACTGGACTTGCAGAGCCGCGGCCTGCTGCTTTTTACCGATGATGGTGAACTGCTCCATCGTCTGACTCATCCCAGTTTTGAAGTGCCCCGCAGCTATTTCGTGTGGACGGATCGCCCCCTCAGCGATCATGCCGCCCAGCGCCTGGTAGATGGCGTGGATATTCGCGATGAAGATTCCGACGTTGAAGAAATCGCTTTCGCAACGGATGTCTATCTGGAAAAGGGTTTTGTGGAACTGGTGCTTATTGAAGGCAAGAACCGCGAAATCCGTCGTATGATGCGCGCCGTGGGTTATGAAATCCGCGACTTGAAGCGCGTTAGCTATTGCCGCCTTCAGCTGGGCGACTTGCCTGCAGGCGAGTTCCGCGAACTGACCGCCGACGAAATGAACAAGGTCCGTCAGGCAGTTCACGTATGAGTTCCCGCACACTCTACATCGGGGATGTCCATGGCTGCGCCGATGAACTGGAACGCATTGTAGATGCCTTCGGTTTTGTCCGCGGTAAGGATACGCTGTACCAGACCGGCGATATTATCAACAAGGGACCCGATATGTTGAGGGCTCTCAAGTTTATCCAGAAAAATGGGATTCTGACGGTTCGCGGTAATCACGAGGAACATCTGATCCGCATGATGGCAACCGACGAAAGCGAATGGACCGAAAAGCAGCGCGCCCGTTTTTCCCGCCTCCCTCTTGAGGACTGGCGTTACATCCTTGACGAGGTGAAGACTTGGCCCCTGTGGCGCGATACGCCTCACGCCTTGCTGGTACATGCCGGTCTTGAACCGGGCAAGTCCCGCCTCGAAGATATGGATCCCAAGGTTATTCTTTCTGTCCGCTACTGGAATGATATTCCCTGGTTCGAACAAGTGAACTGGCACAAGACGGTTGTGTTTGGACATTGGGCCAAGATGGGTTTCGTGGATCGTCGCCCCGGTTTTGTGGGTCTGGATTCTGGATGCGTCTATGGCAAGAAGCTAACTGCCTGGTGCCCCGAAGAAGACAAGTTCTATGTGGTTCCTGCCGCCCGCGAGTATTCTCCGGTTAAGGACAAGGCGAAGACCGCCATTGATGCCCCTTGCATGGTGCCTGGCGACAAGTTGCCCGAGGCGGAACGCCCCAAGACTTTTACCGATATTAAGGAACGTATTGCCAGCGGCGATATCGCCGTTGCCGACGATTCCCCCGAGGCGAAGAAACTCCGCGAATCAAGCCCCAGCATTGCAGCCGAGTGGGCCGGATACTAGGCCGAATTT
Source organism: Fibrobacter sp. UWH9 (assembly GCF_900129715.1). NCBI lineage: Bacteria > Pseudomonadati > Fibrobacterota > Fibrobacteria > Fibrobacterales > Fibrobacteraceae > Fibrobacter > Fibrobacter sp. UWH9. Next base: position 200,233 of record NZ_FQWP01000001.1, read on the forward strand.
TAGAGCGGGTATTAGACTGGATTAGAAGTCGCAGTTTTCTACGCAGCGGTTGTTTGCAAACTTTGCTTCGAAGGTTTTGATGCCCTTGTTGAATTTGCGGTAGGGGCCGTGCCTTAAACCTTTTTCAAAGGTCATCTCTTCGGTGGCTGCCCCCAGTTCGTCAAACACCTTGGCGGTACCGTGGAGCTGTCCTAAAATGTAGGGGAGGCGCCTGCGAAGCTTTCCGCTTTCGTAATATTCTTCTACGTCACCATGAAGGATGCCGCTGCGGTAGACTTCCTTGCTCTTCTTGAAACCGTTTTCAAAGTAGGTGGTAGTGATGCCCTCTTCGATGCCTTTTCGGTAACCGATGGTCTGCCAGGTTTTACCGTTTTCAAAATAGCTGTGGAATACACCGTCCAGTTTGCCGTCTACATAGGGTGCTTCTACGGCCACTTTGCCGTTGGGGTGGTAGCTGATGGCCGTGCCTTGGCGGATTGTGGTGCCGTGCTGCACGGTGTAGATTCTGGAGGGGGAGCCGTCGGGATAGGCTTCGCGGATTGTGTCCAGAACGGTACTGACTTCGGGGTTAGAAGGCGAATCCTGGGCGATTGCCTCGTTAAAAGTCAGCATTAATGTTAAGAGGATCAAATATTTCATTCTGTACACAAGAAAAACCCTTATCAATTACTTAAAATGTAGCTAATACCGCTATATTTTTGTATTTTGCGAAGGCTTATGCGTATTACTTTTTTAAATCCTCCGTTCCACCCCATGTTCAGCCGCGAATCTCGCAGCCCGTGTGTAACGAAGTCTAGTACTCTCTATTGGCCCATGTTCCTGAGCTATGCCGCCGGCACCGCAGAAGCCGACGGAAACGAAATCCAGCTCATCGACAGCCCCGCCATGGAACTTGATCTGCAACAGACTCTGGAAGGCATGAAGAAGTTTGCCCCGGAGCTGGTTATTTGCAGCACCAGTACCCCCAGTATTTTAAATGATCTTAAGGTAGTTCATGCCATCAAGGAAGCTATGCCTGGTGCCAAGGTTGCCATCATGGGTACCCACGCCACCGCAGAACCTCTGGAATCCCTGGAAATGGAACCCAGCCTTGACTATGTGGTTATTGGCGAAGCAGACTACACCTGCCGCAATCTTGCCCGTGCCCTCCGTGGTGACGAAGGTGCTGCCCCTGTAGGTCAGATTGCAGGTCTTGCCTACCGCAAGGAAGACGGAACTACCGACTTCCAGCCCGAAGGCCCGAAGATTGAAAACTTGAACGAACTGCCCTGGGTTTCCAAGGTCTATCGCAAGTACCTTTACAGCTGCTACAAGAAGTATTTCTACGGCGCCAACCTGAACCCGCTGATTGTTATCTTGAGCGGTCGTGGTTGCCCCAACCGCTGTAGCTACTGCGTTATCCCCCAGACTCTGAACGGTCATGTGTTCCGTATGCGCGACCCCAAGGATGTGGTGGACGAACTGCAGTACATCAAGGAAAATTTTGAAGATCTGGGTGAAGTCTTCTTTGAAGACGATACCTTTACCGCTAACCACCAGCATGTTCGCGACATCTGCAACCTGATTCTGGAACGCGGTCTCAAGATTACCTGGAGCTGCAATGCCCGTGCAGACGTTCCCCTGGAATTGCTTAAGCTGATGAAGAAGGCAGGCGGCCGCGAAATGTGCGTCGGCTTCGAAAGCGCATCTCCCGAAGTTCTCCAGAATATCCGCAAGGGTATCAAGAATACCGACAAGGCTATCGAGTTTACCAAGAATGCCCGCAAGGCTGGTCTCCTGGTTCACGGTTGCTTTATGGTGGGTAACCCCGGCGATACTCCCCAGACCCTCCGCATGACTCTGGACTACGCCAAGAAGTTGAATCCCAATACGGCTCAGTTCTACCCGATCATGGCATACCCCGGCACCGAAGCCTACAAGGAAGCTCTGGAAAGTGGCGCCTTGCAGACCAAGGATTACAACCAGTGGTTGGACAAGGACGGCTTCCACCGTACTACCATCCAGCGTGGTGAACTGACCAGCCAGGCTCTGGTGGACTTCTGCGACAAGGCTCGCCGCGAGTTCTACCTGCGCCCCAGCTACATCCTGCGTCAGGGCATCATGGCCATCAAGAATCCCCGTGAACGCTATCGCGTGTTCCGCGGCTTCAACACCCTGGTCAAACACCTGTTCCGCAAGCACGGCGAACTGGCCCCCGTGGCAAGACAAGCCCCTACGATCAAGCAGTAGATTCCACGAAAAGTTGGAATTTGAGTGGGAAAAAGGCGGTGGAAACGGCTATTTTAGCGAGGTTTCCACTGCCTTTTCTTTATTTTGTTTGTGGTTGGCGGCGAGAATAGGGGGTGCAGAGGTGTTTTGGAACGTGATTTTGTCCTTAAATCACCCAATATGGTTGGCGAACGGTTGGTTTTCGTGACACAGTTTAATATAACGTAACAAAAAGGCGGTGGAAAAGACCTGATTTGGTCAATTTCCACCGCCTTTTTTGCGGTAAAACGTCTTACAATCTCACGATTCGCATAGATATCGCCGGATAAGCTTTTCAACGGTTTCATAACTTAAGGGATGTTCACTGGTTTCTGTGGTCATGATGAAATTATCTCCAAGGAAGAAACCATTCTGCTGATATTCCTCTAGCTTCAAGGCCATTGTCTGTGCATAGGAGCTGTCATCAATTAACCCGAAGTGTTCCCATATGATTTCTTTTCGAGTTTTTTTGTTGAGGCAGGTGAAGTCCGGAAAGATATTGATGCGTTTTGAATTGTACTTTCCTTTGATAGATTGTTGGGTGATTTTCAACTTATGCGGGAATTCATATCGATATGGCACATTGAAATGATCTAGGGCGTTTGCGATGATGACTTCTGACTTGGATCGGACCCGTTCACCTCTAGCAGTTTTTAGCTCATGATCCGTCTTGTCAAAAGGACGACCGCAGAATTCTTTAAGTTGCCATTCATTGGCGTATTCATCATCAGAAATGATTCTGGGTTGTGTTAGCTTTTGACGTCCTGGATGTTGTTCAGACCAAAAAGTTTCAGCAATTTCTGGGTGATATGTAGCGATGCATGTCTGTAATGCCGTTCGTTGGTTGATTAATTGCTCTAGTAGTTTGGTATCGTAATCGCGTTGGGCGATTCGTTCTGCAATGTTCCATTCTTTTTTTGAAATGAATTTTCCTTTTTTACCGGTTTCTGAGGATATGAGATAATACTGATATGTTCCATTGTGTGGTGAAACCTTGAGTTTTTCTGTTGGAGAATTTTTTAAACAAATCCCGAGTTGTCTTATTGCGGAGTCAAGTTCTTCAACTCTTTTCTGAAGTGAAGACAGCACACTGTCTTTGGACAAATGTATTAATACATTTTCCATGATAATCCTTTGTTATGACGCTTTTGATGAAAACCAGAATTCTAAAGTCTGGTTGTAGCGAAAATTTAGGGGGACGATATAATAAAAATCTGAGTAATCAGATAGGGAATGTATAATAATGCGAATGAAAATATAGAAAATAAGGCGCGGCTGCGCGAAAAACTTGGACTGTGTGCAAAAAAGGCGGTGGAAACGGCTATTTTAGCGAGGTTTCCACTGCCTTTTCTTTATTTTGTTTGTGGTTGGCGGCGAGAATAGGGGGTGCAGAGGTGTTTTGGAACGTGATTTTGCCCTTAAATCACCCAATATGGTTGGCGATCGGTTGGTTTTCGTGGCACAGTTTAATATAACGTAACAAAAAGGCGGTGGAAAAGACCTGATTTAGTCAATTTCCACCGCCTTTTTTAGGGGAGGCGATTTGATTCGCGAGGCGCGGATTAGCCAGCGACCTTTGCGAATGCTGCTGCCAGCTTTGCCATGGCTTCGTCCACTTCGGCAGCGCTGATGTTCAGCGGCGGAAGCATACGGAGCACGTTACCCTTTGCGGAAAGCACCATGAGCTTTTCTGCGCGGGCGGCTGCAACCACGTTGCCCACCGGCATGGATTCGTCCAGAGCGAGGCCGACGATAAGGCCTTCACCACGGATTTCCTTGATGGCACTGTACTTGGCCTTGATGTCAGCCAGAGCGGCGCGGATCTGCACAGCCCTATCCACAACATTCTGAAGTAAAGCGGGTTCTGCAACCTGGTTCACTACAGCGAGACCTGCAGCGCAAGCGATGGGGTTGCCACCGAAAGTGGTACCGTGGTCGCCGGCCTTCAGTTCATCGGCAATCTTCTGACGGAGCAGCACGCCACCCAGGGGGAGGCCGCCACCGATACCCTTGGCCAGGGAGACCAGGTCCGGATTCAAGCCGTACTTTTCAAAGCCGAGGAAGGTTCCGAGACGGCCGCAGCCCGCCTGGACTTCGTCGACGATCACCAGCACGCCGAATTCCTTCTGGAGGCTGTTGATGGTTTCCACCATTTCTGCGGACAGAGTCATGACGCCGCCTTCAGCAGCCAGGGATTCCAGCATGATGGCGCAGGTGTCCTTGTTGACTTCAGCCTTAAGTGCTGCGCAATCGTTCCAAGCCACATGCACGAAGTCGCCCGGCATGTTGCCGAAGCCCTGACGGAGCGCCGGCTGACCGGTTGCAGAAAGAGCTGCGAAAGTTCTGCCGTGGAAACTGTTCACGAAGGTGATGATCTTCTGCCTGTTGGCTTCACCCTTGCGATCGAAGTACTTACGTGCAAACTTGATTGCGCCTTCGTTAGCTTCGGTACCGGAGTTGCAGAAGAAAGCCTTGTCGAAACCAGTGATTTCCAAAAGCTTCTTGCCCAGTTCAACCTGAGGCATATTCACATAAAGGTTGGAGATGTGGTTGAAGCAATCCATTTGCTTTGCAACCGCTTCCTTGATGGCCTTGTTCTGGTGGCCCAGGGCATTTACAGCGATACCTGCAACGAAGTCCAGGTACTTGTCGCCCTTGGAGTCGATGAGGTAAGATCCTTCGCCCTTTACAATTTCAATGTCAGCCTTGCCATAAAGCGGAGCAATGACGTTCTTATCTTGTTCAATAAAAGACATATAAAATCCTTGTAGTGGTTAGTGGTTAGTGGTTGGTGGTTAGTTTTATAATCGCGGCGCAGCCGCCTTATTTTCACTGATTACTAACCACTGTTTACTAATCACTTCTAGCGCTGAATAGTTCCGTAGTTGTGTTCGCCGTTGATTTGCTTGATGAAGGATTCGGCGTCCTTCCAGCCTACGATATGAATGCTCTTGAGGCCTCGTCGGATAGACTTGAAGCTTTCGCGGACCTTGGGAATCATACCACCGCTGATAACGCCTTCTTCAATGAGCTTTTCGGCATCACTTTCAGAAAGTTCAGGAATAACATTCTTTTCGCCGTCCATAACGCCCGGAACATCGCTCACCAGCACGAACTGATCAGCCTGAAGTGCCACCGCCAGTTCGCTTGCGGCAGTGTCGGCATTCACGTTCCAGCTGACGCCTACGCCAGTTTCGTCGGGACCGTAAGAAATGGGGCTAACTACAGGAACCCAGCCGGCTGCCCAGAGGTCTTCCACGATCTTCTGGTTCACCTTCTTGACTTCGCCCACAAGACCCAGGTCTACCTTGCCCTGCTTCTTGACTACTTCGAACAGCTTGCCATCCACACCGGAAAGACCGATGGAATTCACGCCGTTGTTCAGAAGCATGCGGACCAGCTTCTTGTTCACATGACCGGAGAGGGTCATTTCGACCATCTTCATAATGCCGGGTGTAGTTACTCGGAGGCCATCGATAAAAGTGGGCTGTTCTCGCAGCAGGGAAATGTTTTCGTTAATGTCCTTGCCACCACCGTGCACAACGGCGACCTGGCAGCCCATAGCCGGAAGCTTGGAAACTGCTGCCACAAAATCGGCCAACTTGGCTTCGTCAATAGCCAGGCTGCCACCAATTTTAACAACCACTTTTTTCATTTTTTGTGATGTCCTCACTTAGTTTAAGCATATGGCTGTCGCGGGCACCTCCCGCAATATATAGCAAGCCACAGGCTTCATTCTGTTGTGGGAAATTTAGAAAAACATTGTCATCCCTCAATGTTTTTTTTGTTATATTTAAACCAAACTTAATTACAAACAACCCCAAAGAGGTATAACTATGGCAATTACTAAGGTTTGGCTGGACGAATCCAGTGATGAATGCGTTTCCTGCGGCGCTTGCGAAGCTACTTGCGATGCAGTTTTCACCGTTCCCGAAAAGATGCAGGTTAAGGCTGACGCTGATCTCGCTGCTAACGAAGACGCTATCAAGGACGCAGCTGCAGGCTGCCCCGCTGGCGTGATTAAGTTCGAAGAAGCTTAATGAGATGCAAAGGAGGGCTCGCGCCCTCCTCTGGACTCCTCCCCATCGCGGGAGGATTTCTTTTTTTAGATGCAAAGGAGGACTCGCGCCCTCCTCCCCTTCGAGGATAATGCGCACTAAGGCAACAAGTTGCCAAGTGCTGTCCGCCCTGGACCCCACCCCTTCGCGGGTGGCTTCTGATTCCTCCCCTAAATGCGGGAGGATTTCTTTTTTAGATGCAAAGGAGGGTTATGCGCCCTCCTCCCCATTCGGGGACCATGCGCACTAAGGCAACAAGTTGCCAAGTGCTGTCCGCCCTGGACCCCACCCCTTCGCGGGTGGCTTCTGATTCCTCCCCTAAATGCGGGAGGATTTCTTTTTTTAGATGCAAAAGGCGGGCTTGTGGCTCGCCTTAATTTTTTCGGGGGAGTTTTTTTATTTGGTGTATTTCTTGTACTGTTCCTTAACCCAGTTGGCGTCGTGGGCGACGGTCTCGATTAGGACTTCGTCAATTGCCCCGTTCCAGGTTTCGGTGCTGACTTCATCGCCGCCGACACGGAAGGGAACCTTGCGCTTTAGGTCGTTGGGAACAAACTTCCACTCGGTGTAGTCGTCTCCTTTTTCATCCTTGAAGTGCATGACTTCGCCGTTCACATACATGCTGACTTTCTTGTTCCTGGAAATCAAAGCCAGGTGGGACCACTTGCCAACGGGAACGATGGAGGAGTCGCCGAAGTAGATGGCATAGGGATCGCCGGGGGTGCTCTTCATGGCAGTGAACCAGCCGGTGCAATGTTCGAAGTGCCACTGGAATCTGGAGGTACTGTCGCTCCAGTAGGCGCGCTGGCTGAATAGGATCTGGTGCTTTCCGTTGGTACCGTTCCACTTGGTCCAGAGCGACAGGGTGAAGTTGCCGCCGGTGGGGTCCAGGGAATCCAGGCTAATGAACTGGCCCGGCTTCAGCAGGATGGCCTTGCCCGAGACGCCTTCGACGTATTCGACCTTGGCTGCGGGAGTGGTGTCGTTGTCATAGACGGATTCGGAGCCGTCCATGGTTAAGAGTAAGTTGATGGCGCCATCGGAAGATGCGGGGGCGCTTGCTGAACTTGCGGGTGTCCAATCTTCGGATTCCGGGGCGGCGATTATAATGCCGTCGTGCCCCTTTTCGCTATAGTATTCCATCCTGCTTACGGTGAGCCAGCTTGTGTCTGCTTCCCAGAAGTTCATCTTGGGCAATACGTAAATCTGCTTTTCGCCGTAGGTGTTGAATTCCAGGTGGGATTGCAACTGACCGTTGTCAGAGGAGGCGCTGGTGTCGGAGTAGGTCAGGGTGATATCGCCAGAGGGCATGTCGTAGAAGATAAAGTAACCGTCTGCGTCCAGCTTGGTGGTGGCGTTGCTGCCTACGATGCGGACTATGCCGGTGTTACGGTCGGCAATCTGGCCGGAGTAAATCTTGTGCTGGGCGATGGTGACAGTCTGCTGTTCAGTGGATCTTGCGCTAATCTTGGGTTGAACCAGCTTTGCAAAACCGCTGCTGTCTCCGGCAGAGGCGAACAATACTGCGGCCTTGTTGCCATCCAGGTTCAGTTCGAACTTGCCCTCTGCGTCGGTTACAGTTTCTACGGAATCCTCGATGCCATCTTGTTGCCAGCTGTCATAGTAGGCTACAACACGGGCGCGGGCCACGGGGGTTCCCGCCACGTCAAGGACAATGCCTGTAGCTACGGAGTTTCCAATGTCGGTAACGCCGCCGGCCACATCGTTAGAATCGGAGCATCCGGTAAGTACGGTGACGCTAAATACGAAGGAGGCGATGGCAGCGCCAATCAGCAAGAATTTCAAATTCGGCATGTTCATTAGACCTTGTCCTCCTTTGAAACCTTCTTGCTCATGGGGAATGCTACCAGCATCATTTCATAGACTCGCTCCACGTTGGGGTCGTTGGCGGCGCGGGTGATGATCTTCTTGCGGGCTTCTTCCAGAACTTCGACGGCGTAGTCGTAGGAACTTTCGCTCATGGCCAACGTGGTGAATGCGGCGAATCGTTCCTGCTTGGGCTTGGATTCCACGGCGCCGATGGCGTGCTGCATATATTCGCGGCGGATCTGTCGCAGGGCCATGGGTGGGATGCGGGTGGCATCCAGCATCTGGGCGGTTTCCTCGAAACGGACTTCTCCATTGTCTGCGTCAACCTGTCTGATTATCCCCATTTCCTGCAAGTTCTTGATGGCTTCCCGTGCCTCTTCCGTGGTAATCTGGGGTTCCACCAGGCGGGCCAAGGTCATATAGTCGCCGTTCCAGTTAGAAGAAACGGCCAGTTCCCTGACGATGGGGTAGTACCATTTTGAAAAATAGACTTGCTCTCGGGTGGTGATGTGGGAAAATTCCAGCTGCTTGCGGATTTGCAGGATCTGTTCCCAGGCGTTTTCGCGTTCGTCTACCTGATGGGCCTGGTTGTACTGCACCAGCGCCTCGAAGTAGGACTTTTGCAGGGGCTCGAATTCCATGGCCTTGGCGATCTTCTCGATGGATTTTTGGGTCAGGTTGAACCGGCCACGAATCACGTTCAGGCAGTAGGAGCTGCTACTGAAGCCGGCCTTTGCCGCAAAAAAACGATGGGAGAAAACGGCCCGCATCTTTTTCTGTTCCTCGAAGTAATCTTGCAGGAACTTGCGGAAGTCGTCGTAGTCAAACAAACGTTCAAGAGCAATACTCATGAACCGTAAAATAAGCAAATTTTACACGCTGAAATCTTTCTTTTCGGTTATTTTTATGGAATGTCGGGTGTAAAACGTTTAATTTTGATAAAAAATTTTACACGTTTTGACAACTTACGTCAATTTCCCGCAACGCTATCCGCCGGTGACTGCGGCAACGGCTTTACATTGCCCTTTTCTGAAACGGGAACCTGGTTCACGAACTTCAGGGTGAATGACAGGGTGTAGTGCCCCTGGGTCGTCTTGGGGTACTTCTGCCTAGAGAGGGAACTCTTGACTTCGTTATTGAATCTGGGGTAGCCGGTGGTGGAGGCGATTTCGGTCATGCCGACTACGTCGCCACACACGTCGATCGTAACGTCCAGGGAGAGGCTGCCTTCGAAGCCGGGGTTCTGCTTCTGGAATTTCTTGTAGATGTAATTCAGGCCGTTGGTGCGGTCCTTCATGAATTTTTCGATTTCTGCCATGCCGCCTTCCATATTGCCGTGGACGGATATTTCGTCGACGGTGGGCATGATGACTGTACCGGTAAAGGATTCGGAAGAGTTGCTGTTGGCCAGTTTCTGCTGTTCCGCAAAGCCTTCAGGTACGACAGAGTAGTCGCGAACAATATTTCGGGGTTTTTTATGATTTCCAGTTATGGCCAGGACCAGCAAGGTGAGTCCCGTGATGAGGATTAGGCCACAAGCGAATTTCAAAGCGAATTTATTCATTATTACAACAATATAGGAAGTGTAGATAGTGAAAACAAGTTTACATATTTAAGACAAGATTGAACGTGAGAAATTTCACTTAATGGCAAAATAAAAGCCCGGGAGCAAAACTCCCGGACTTTCAATTTCAACCTCAGCCTTGCGGCTATTTGAACTAGACTCTATTTGAACTTGGCACAGCTTCGCAGTGCTAGATGTGGCGGTTATCAAATGCAAGTGCAAGCACTTGCGCTTGATAACCTATTTCATCTTTTTCATCATAGACTTGAGGAGGGGGTTGACCTTGGCGGGCTGAGCGGGGGCGTTGCGGTTGCCCTGGCCCGGAGTGCCCTTGCCTGCAATCTTTGCCTTGAGATCTGCGATGGTGGCGTGACCCTGGAGGCTGCCGCGGTTCTGACCATTGTCGCGACCGCCAAAGCCGCCACGACCGTTGCCCTGACCACGGGGACCGCCCACGCGCTGGCCACGAGGACCGCTAACGCCTGCACCGGCAACGCCATCCACCTGTTCCGTCTTCATGGAAAGGCTGATGCGCTTCAGCTTGGCGTCAACGGCAACAACACGGACCTTGACCACGTCACCCACGGTAAGAACGGTCTTTGCGTCTTCCACGAACTTGTCGCTGATTTCGGAAACGTGTACGAGGCCGTCCTGGTGAACGCCGATGTCCACGAAGGCACCGAAGTTAGCCACGTTGGTAACCACACCTTCCATCCAGCTACCGGTAATCAGGTCGTTGATTTCCTTGATCTTGTCGTCGAACTTTGCGTAACGGAATTCCTTACGGGGGTCGCGGCTGGGCTTCTGAAGTTCGCGCATGATGTCCTGCAGGGTTTCCTTACCCACTTCGTCGGAAAGGAATTCTTCAAGGTTGATGGCCTTGACTGCATCGGCATTGCCCACCAGTTCCTTCACCGGAACGCCAGCCTTTTCGGCCATCTTTTCGATGAGGGCGTAGTTTTCGGGATGGACTGCGGAATCGTCCAGCGGGTTTTCTGCACCCGGGATGCGCATGAAGCCTGCGGCCTGTTCGAAAGCCTTGGGGCCAAAGCCCTTCACCTTCTTCAGGTCTTCGCGGCTGGCGTAGGCGCCGTTAGCTTCGCGGTGCTTGACGATGGCTTCGGAAAGAGTATTGCTGAGGCCTGCAACGTGAGAAAGCAGCGGGGCAGAAGCGCTGTTCACATCCACACCCACCATGTTCACGCAGGATTCCACCACTTCGTCCAGGCGCTTCTTCAGTTCGCGCTGGTTCACGTCGTGCTGGTACTGGCCCACGCCAATGGACTGGGGGTCAACCTTCACCAGTTCTGCCAGCGGGTCCTGCAGACGGCGGCCGATAGAGATGGCGCCGCGGGTAGTAACGTCTTCCTTGGGGAATTCCTGGATAGCGATCATGCTTGCGCTATAGACTGATGCACCAGCTTCGGAAACGATAACGCGGGGCGGAACCTTGCCCTTGAACTTTGCTGCCATTTCGGCGCAGAAGGCGTCGGTTTCGCGGCTGGCGGTACCGTTACCGATAGCGATCAAGTCAATCTTGTACTTGTCGATGAGGCCCATGAGGTAAACTGCAGAGGCGGCCTTGTCGTTCCAGGGTTCGTGGGGCTTGATAATGCCGTGGTCCATGAACTTGCCGTTTTCGTCAAGTACGGCAACCTTACAGCCAGTACGGAAACCCGGGTCGAGAGCAAGCACAGCCTTGTGGCCGGCGGGAGCAGCCAGCAGAACGTCCTGCAGGTTCTTGCTGAACACCTTGAAGGCTTCTTCTTCGGCGGCGTCCTTCAAAAGCAGACGGACTTCGCTTTCCATGCTGGGAGCCAGCAGGCGGTCCCAGGCATCCTGGCACATAGCTTCAAGATAGGGGGTCCAGGTGGTGTTGCCCTTGATGACGTTTGCCTTCAGGTAGCCAACCATTTCTTCGTTGGGAACTTCGATGGAAAGGCGGAGCACCTTTTCCTTTTCGCCGCGGCGCAGGGCCAGCATACGGTGAGACGGAATCTTGCTCACCTGTTCGCTAAAGTCGTAGTAGTCCTTGAACTTGGTTTCTTCCTTTTCGAAGTCCTTCTTCACCTTGGAAATCATGACGCCAGTCTTTTCCACCTTGCTACGGAGGTACTGACGGAATTCGGTGTTGTCTGCAACTTCTTCGGCCAGAATGTCGCAAGCGCCCTTGAGTGCAGCCTTCGGATCTGCCAGGCCCTTTTCTTCGGACAGGTAGATGAGGGCGATCTGTTCGGCGGTGTTGCCGGTTTCTTCCTGAGCCCACATGAGGCGAGCCAACGGTTCAAGACCCAGTTCCTTTGCGATGGTTGCGCGGGTGCGCTTCTTGGGCTTGTAGGGGGCGTAAATATCTTCCAGCAGGGTCTTGTCCTTACAGGCTTCGATCTGAGCCTTCAGTTCCGGTGTAAGCTTGCCCTGTTCTTCGATGCTCTTCAGGATGGTTTCCTTGCGGTCAACCAGTTCCTGCAGATAGTCGCGACGGTGGCTGATGTCGCGGAGTTCAATTTCATTAAGGGTGCCCGTCTGGTCTTTACGGTAGCGGGCGATAAAGGGGATGGTACCACCCTGGTCCATCAATTCAAGTGCCTTGGAGACACGCCATACTTCCAGGTTCAGTTCTTCGGCAATAACAGCAGAAAAATCCATAATTCTAATTCCAGTTTGATTTATAGGGTCCGGCAGCCTTTAACTAGGAGTCTCGGCCTAGGCCCTGGTTTACAACAGCTCCCATCAGGGGAGTAAGGGAGAATATAACAATAAAAAATGACACTGGAGTGTCATTTTTAGGTTAAAGGTTAAAGGTTAAAGTCTTTCCACTTTAACCTTTACACTTTACACTCTATTATACATGTTCTCGTAATATTTTTCGTATTCACCGCTAGTAATATTGTCCAGCCATTCCTGGTTGTCCAAGTACCACTTCACGGTCTTCTCGATACCTTCCTCGAACTGGAGGGAAGGTTCCCAGCCGAGCTCGCGCTGCAACTTACTACTATCAATGGCGTAGCGGGCGTCGTGGCCAAGACGGTCGGTAACGTAAGTGATCAAGTCCATGTCTTCGCCGACCGCGCGGCCGAGGAGCTTATCCACAGTCTTGATGACCACCTTGATGATGTCGATGTTTTTCCATTCGTTGAAACCGCCGATATTATAAGTTTCGGCAATCTTGCCATTGTGGAAGATAACGTCGATAGCGCGGGCGTGGTCTTCGACAAAGAGCCAGTCGCGAACGTTTTCGCCCTTGCCGTAAACCGGCAGCGGCTTCTTGTGACGAATGTTGTTGATGAACAGCGGGATCAACTTTTCCGGGAACTGGTAGGGGCCATAGTTGTTGGAGCAGTTGGTCACGATGGTAGGCATGCCGTAGGTGTCGTGGAAGGCGCGGACGAAATGGTCGGAGCCAGCCTTGGATGCACTATACGGAGAATGGGGAGTATACTTGGTGGTTTCGTAGAAGAAGTCGTCACCGTATGCCAGATGGTGTTCAGAGCTGGAGGCAGTGGTGGTAAACGGCGGTTCGATACCTTCCGGATGGTTCATCTTGAGGGCACCGTAGACTTCATCAGTAGAAATATGGTAGAAGCGCTTGCCCTCGTACTTTTCGGGCAGGGATTCCCAATAAAGCTTTGCGGCCTGGAGCAGAGCCAGGGTGCCCATGACGTTTGTGCGGGCGAAGGTGAACGGATCCTTGATGGAACGGTCCACGTGGCTTTCTGCGGCCAGGTGAATAATACCGTCGATCTTTTCGTCCTGCATCAGCTTGTAGAAGGCGTCGAAGTCGCAGATATCCATCTTCACGAACTTGTAGTTAGGCTTGCCTTCGATGTCCTTCAGGTTGGCCAGATTGCCTGCGTAAGTCAACTTGTCCAGGTTGATGATGTTGTATTCGGGGTACTTATTCACGAAAAGGCGTACTACATGGCTTCCGATAAAGCCTGCGCCGCCGGTAATGACAATATTCTTCATATCTTATAATATAAAAATGAGAATTGTCTATTGTGACAACCTTTTGTCAATTTTCCTATACATTTTGACGGCCTGTTTGGACAAAAACCATTTTTTAGGTTAATTTTATGCTACAATCAATAAAAATTTAAGGTGGAAAACATGAAGACAAGTTTACTGCGTTCAATTTTTGCGGGCTCCTTGCTTGTGCTTGGGGCTGCCGGTATGGCGTCCGCACAGAGCGGTATGGCTGGTGGTCAGGATGGTCTGCATCAGATTGGTGCCAATACCCTCGGTCAATGGAATGTGTCGTTCGGTCTCGGCGGAAATGCATCTCTGGACTGCTGGTCCATGGCTGCCGGTGGCGAAATGCACGACAAGAACGGCGACCGTTTTGTGCTTAACGATGAAGCTGTAGCTCTTTCCGGAAATGTAAATCTGGCCATGGGTTTTACCAATTGGCTGGACTTGGGTGTTGTCCTTCCTTTTAACATGGATATTGTTGGCGACCACGAAGACCGTTTGAGCGACTCCGATATGCGCTCTCCGGGTCTGGGCGATTTGGAAGCCTGGTTCAAGGTTCGCGCTGTCGGTAACGACGAATCCCTGTTCAAACTCGCTATTCTGGGTCAGCTCTATGCTCCCACCGGTAGCGAAGATGCCGGTGTACGTCCCCGTCACGCTTGGTACCTGAGCAAGCACGATACCAAGCCTTACACCGCAGGTGACTTTGCCTTTGGTGGTGGTCTCGTTTTCACCTTTGACTTTAACAGCGTTGGTGCTCCTCTCCGTTGGAATACCCAGGCTAGCTATATCCGCGTAGTGGATCATAATGAGTCTGATGTTCTTTCCTATAGCACCGGCTTTAACTTTTCTCCCATCAGCCTCCTGGACATCTTCCTGGAACTCTCCGGCGAAATGCACCTGGATGATGACGTAGCTCCCATTGATCCTACGGTTGATCCGCTCCTGATTACACCGGGTGTGCGTTTCCATGCCGGCAAGAATATGGATATTGCTTTGGGTGTGGATATTGCCGGACGTATGTTCAAGAACCTGGACTTTACTGCTGACAAGGATCTCAAGGGCAAGGAAGGCTTTGACGTTCGCAATGATGTGGGCGATGGTGAAGTCTATACCTACAAGTATTCCTCTACTCCTATTGTTTCTGGCTCTCTCTCCTTTGTCTGGCGCTTTGGCAGCAAGGTGGATAAGCCCGAAGTTAACGTAGACTCCCTGATCCAGGCCCGTGCCGATTCTCTGGCCAAGGTGAAGGTGGATTCTATCATGGCAACCATCGACACTACCACCAAGATCGATACTGTTGCTAAGGTCGACACTATTGCCAAGGTTGATACCATTGCCAAGGTCGATACCGTCGCCAAGATCGACACAATTACCACTGTTGACACCATCAAGGTGATTGACATGGTGGCGGACTCCGTGAACAGAGCAAGACTTGATTCTGTCGCCGCAGTCAATGACTCCCTGGCCAAGCTCTCTGGCGACGATGACAAGGACGGCGTTCCCAACATGGTCGACAAGTGCCCGGGTACTCTGCCTGGCCTGAAGGTCGGTGCAGATGGTTGCGAAGTGGATACCGATGGCGATGGCGTTGTTGATTCTCAGGATAAGTGCCCGGGATCTAACGAAGCTGCTCCGGTTGACGCAAACGGCTGCGAATTCGACGACGACGGTGACGGCGTTGTTAACGCTCAGGACCTGTGCCCCAGGACCATTAGCGAAGCTGCCGTTGACGGCGATGGCTGCCCCACTAACAAGAATGAAGACCTGGAATACCTCCAGTCTTTGGTGACCTTCAAGAAGGGGACCGCCAAGTTCAATAAGGGTGCAACCAAGGCTCTCGATCAGCTGGCTGGCATCATGCTCCACCGTGATAACCTGCGCATTGAAATCCAGGGCCACGCCGATGACCAGAAAACTTCTGAAAAGAACAAGGATATGTCTCAGAAGCGTGCAGACGCCGTTGTAGACTACCTGGTTAAGAAGGGCGTTCCCTCTAAGCACGTTCGTGCCGCCGCTTTCGGTGATACTCAGCTCCTGGTTCTCCCCAAGACCGACAAGAAGGGTAAGAAGAAGGCCAAGAGCAACCCGAAGAACAACCGCGTTGTGTTTGCTTCTCACGTAAAGCAGCCCAAGAAGACTGAAGCCGCTCCGGCACCTGCAATGACTCCGGCTGCTCAGCCCGCTGCCGCTCCGGCACCCGCAGCTCAGCCTGCAGCTCCTGCTCCGGCTGCTGAAGCCGCTCCTGCAGAACCTGCTGCCGCTCCTGCCGCAGAAGCTCCTGCTGCCGAAAAGCCCGCAAAGTCCAAGAAGGCTGCTAAGGCTTCCAAGAAGTCCGCAAAGAAGCCTGCTAAGAAGGGCAAGAAGAAGTAATCTGGCTGTTCACCCCGAGACTCTCGGGGGCGGCTAAATAGCAGAAAAGCCTCGCCTTAAAAGCGGGGCTTTTTGCTTTGTTACAAAATCGTTTGACGGCCTTACTTGCCGTTCACACTGTCAATGTATTTCTTGAAGCCTTCTACACCCAGCGTGTACATGTCTACGAACTTCGGGGCGAAGGGAGGATTCTTGCGATTGTGCATGCCCAGGGCGTCGTGCATTACCAGCACCTGTCCGTCGGTAAACTTGCCGCCGCCAATGCCGATGGTAACGCCCTTCACCTGCTGAGTGATAGCCGTACCCAAGGCTTCGGGAATATGCTCCAGCACCATCTCGAAACAGCCCAGCTCGTCGGTGAACTTCGCCGCCGCCATGATGGCTGCCGCCTCTTCGTCGGTCTGACCCTTCTGCTTGAAGTTCGCCGCAGTCTGGGGCAGCAAACCATGATGGGCGCAAACCGGAACATCGTGGGCGCGCAAAAATTCAATCACGCCTTCGGGCGTACCTTCCAGCTTGATGCTGGCGGCCCCAAGATCCAGGAATCGACGGGCGTTGTCATAAGCCGTTTGCGGATCCTTGTCGCTTAAATAAGGCATGTCGGCCACAACGTGGGTGTTTGGCGCGCCACGGCAAACCGCCGCCACGAAAATCAGCATCTCGGCCATACCGATCTCGCTGGTTTTCTTATAACCTAACATGGTGTTGGCCAGACTATCGCCAACAAGAATCTGGTCTACGCCTGCAGCCTCCGCCATTTGCGCGAAAGCGTAGTCGTAAGACGTAATCATTGAAACCTTTTCACCACGGGCTTTCTTTGCCATTATGTCGACTGGACTGAGCATAATTTCCGAATCTCCTGTAAATACGCTAGTGAATGAATCTCTTTTAAGAAACCGATATGATTCCGCAGGTAGGCCAGGAGCGCATTTTCTACGAATACGCGGGCGAACCCAGCAGACTTTAAAGATTGGGCAGGGGAGTTGGGGTAAGTTCCGCCCCTAAGCTTCCATAAACCCAGCAAAGTTTCGGGCTTGGCCCTGACAGAATCCACGCCCAGGCAGGCCTTGCAAATCAAGCCTCCCGTTTCAGGATGAAAGTCCGCCGCCGGCTCTTCTAGAGGGCGTTCGCAACGGCTGCAGACATCCAGATCCAGGTGGTAACCCCACAAGTCGCAAGTATCCAGCAGCCACCGGGCGAAAACCTCATCCGAAGGCACCCTTCGCGGCTGCAGTTCTTCCCGCGATTCAGTCGCGGCGCCGTTGGAGCCTTCGCCAGAATTCAAGTCCCTAAGCGCCTGTTCCAACAGTTCGAACTCGTCTTGCAGCGGCACCCCCTGGGGAGCGTACCTCAGCAGAATCTCGGTCATCACCTGGGCCACCGCCTGATTCATCAGGTCCGCCCTTAAACCCGCATGCCAGTCAAGAAGCGTCGCTTCCTTTATGAACTGCAAGTCCCCGCCACCCGCCTTCTGTGGATTCTGGTTAAAAACCACCTCGCACAGCGACAGCGGATCCATAGCGCCCTTAAAAGGAGACTCCTTGCGTTTGCCTCCCTTTACGATAAACGAAACCACGCCGCATTCCTGGGTTAAAACCTTCACGATCCAGCTGGAATCGCTATAAGGGAACCGGTGCAGCACAATGGCCCGGGACTTGACAATCATAATCGCGCAGCCCGCTCGAATGGCCGGATTCTACTTAGCCGGGAACGGAGGCCAGCCCATCACCTGACCGCCAACCACATGCAGATGGATGTGGAAAACAGTCTGGCCTGCGTCAGCCTTGCAGTTGAACACGAAACGTGCGCCGGATTCTTCGAGACCAAGCTCCTTGGCGATACGCTGAGCCTGGAACAAAAGCTTACCCACCAGTTCGCAGTCTTCGGCCTGCATATCCATGATGCTGGAAATATGCTTCTTGGGAATCACCAGGAAATGAACCGGGGCCTGGGGGGCGATATCGTAGAAGGCGAACACATCGTCATCTTCGTAAATCTTCTTGGAAGGGATTTCACCCTTGATAATCTTGCAAAAAAGGCAGTTTTCACTCATAGTGACTATATAATAGAAAATAAAGGAGGATTCCAGTAAAACATCATTCCGAACTTGTTTCGGAATCTCGTCTAATTTCGGACTATTGCCTTGGTGTGAAATATTCGATTGATCCGATGCAAGGCGCTTAAAAAGAACTTTTGGAATGCTATTTATCGTACCGCTGGGGATAAAAAAATATTTTGATGCGGATTCGCAGGATGCAACGCGCTTAAAAGGAACTTTTTGAGGGCTATTTATCGTGCCGATGCCGGTTAAAAGAACTTTTAACCCGCTTTTGTCGGATGCAGGGCGAATCAAAAGAAATTTTTAGGCGGTATTTATCGTGCCGATGCCGGTTAAAGGAACTTTTAAAGCCCTTTTGCCGGATGCAAAGTGGATAAAAAGAACTTTTAATTCGCTTTTGTCGGATACAAAGTCAATCAAAAGATATTTTGATGCGCTATCGATCGTGCCGATGGAAATTAAAAGATATTTTGATGCGAATTCGCAGGATATAGGGCGGTTTAAAAGAACTTTTTGAGGGCTATTTATCGGATCGAGTGCATTTTGAACGAAAGCGTAAAATGGGAATTGTGTGAAAAACTTCACAATATTCCAAATAAGAATAACTTTTTCTCACATTTTTTTTATGAATGCCTCACACAGATGAAAAATATTTGTATACTTAAGTCCATCAAAAAAATTGAGGAAATCCCCCGTTTTTTAAGAAATTTAGACGGTTTTGGAAGACTTCTTTTGGTACAAAGTAAAATTTCATGACAGTTCTATGACAGAAACGTGAAAAAACTTTGACAAAAGTGCAAAAAAGTTTGACAAAACTATTGACTTTCGAAAAAATTGAGGTATATTTATCAATGTAAACGAGAGTAAACACTCTGAAACGCAAACGCTTCAAGAGCTGTGAATCTCAAAAGAATGTGTCACAATAACAAGGAGTACACTATGAAGAAGCAAGGTTTTACCCTTATTGAATTGATGGTCGTGATCGTTATCATGGGCATCCTGGCCGCTGTTGCAGTACCTAAGCTGTTCGGCATGATCGCAAAGTCCAAGGCCTCCGAAGTCGGCCCCGCAGCCGGTGAATACGTGAAGTTGCAGGACGCATACGTTGCTGAAAAGGGCATCCGCGTTGGTAACTGGAAGGAAATCGGTTACTTGATGAAGAACTCTTCCAACTACTACTACTGTGACCAGGCTAAGGGCACTGCATGTACTTCTGGCAACAATCGTGATGGCCATGGTTCTACCGGTACCTTCGTTGATTACGATTTTACCGCAACCTGGACTGCAACTAACATTGCAACCCTGAATGATTGCAACGCTAATAGCAACTGGTCTTTGACCACTTCTGGCAACTCCTCTGCAGGTGGTTTGGTTACTTATACTGCTACTGTTGATAATCAGGATAACGTTGCTGGTGGTAGCTGCGAAGTTCTTACTCCGAACTTCCTCCGCCTCCACACTGCATCCTAATGTTAACGGATAAAGTTTTAAAGGCTTCCCCATTTGGGGAAGCCTTTTTTGGTATAAAGAAAACCACCCGCATTTTTTTGCGGGTGGGTCACTTTTTTTGTTAGTCCTTTACAAATTTTTGGAAAAGGAATGTCCCCAAATTGATAATGTTTAGTTGTTCAAGCCAACACTATCAAAATGGAGACATTCCAAAATGGTAGAAAGTTTAGCGCACACAAAGTATGTGTGCTTTGAAATTTTGCGCCTTTTTTATGGGATTTCGGGACTTTTTATGGAATATTTGTAAAAATTCAGTCCGTCGAAACTTCTTATGGTAGTAACATCAACTTCTACGTTGTAGTGTCTTTGCAAATAATCGGCTAATTGTCCGTTTGAAACAACGATAACATTGTCCTTCGTTACATCTTTTAGAGGATTGTTGATTCCGATAGAATGAAGGTGCTTTTCTATATCAGGGAAAAATGGAGTCCAATAACCTATTGGTATAATCTTCTTCCAGTTGCCATAGGGTTCTGATAGATAGGGCGGATTCATCTTTTGGACGAAAAACATGTATGGTATATGAGAAGTTAGCGCAATTTGATTCGATGGCAAAGATCTTATGTACGCTAAAGCTTCGTCATAATGTTTTAATGGTTTTGCTGTCGTGGACATCGCCCTACCATTTGTTTGATTTCTTACAATATCACCGGTACGATAAAATACCACCAAGGAAGATACAAGGATAATCCCTAAAATACAATACTGAATGCGATTTGAAATTTTTGGAAGATTCCCTATGTATGGAATGGACAAGACAGTCGCGTAAAGCCAGAATCCTAGCTCTACGCGAAAAACAACTCGACTAACCAATATGAGAATGCATGTTAGCACAGATATTATCACTATAGAGCCCCATGCATAGCAGGCTCCTTTTCTTGATGTAGCGATCGTCGCGCAAAATAAAAACCAAATCCAAAACATAGGCTTTCCGGCGGCACACGATAGTGCTATGAAAAACGATTGGAATATTGACTTTCTGGAAGATTCTCTTTTATTTGAATTGAGGTATTTAATGTACATATTCAAGCTATCTACAGAAAACACTTCTCTATCATTAAAAATCCAATTACGGAGGAGATGTAAATCTTCGCCGTAATATCCTATCTCATCCAAATCATCGCTGACTCCAGCTTCGTCAAAAAAAGTCCCATCTCCGATAGTAGCTCTCGCTGATTGAAAATCCTTATAGTATTTGTAATCAGCTGATTCATAATGTTTTTTATCAATCCATTGAATTGAGAATAAACCAACAAGAACAATCGTTACGCCAATTAAGACCCAATTTTTATTAAACCAGCAAGACCTTAAATTTGATATTAAAGCTAAAGCAAAGAAAGGCGTCCCCATCAAAAAAGCTTCGCTTCGCATAATAGCGCCCCAAAAAATGAAAAATATGGAGGCGATCAATAGGAAAATTCTCTTTTTTTCGCTAAAGTTACTCGTCAAACAAGAAAAAAGTACAAATAACAACATCCCAGTTGCGGCAAATATTGCTGCACATTGAGTGAACTGGACGGACAAATAGCAATCTGAAGCAAAGGCTGCCGTAAATAGTGCTGCAAGAATTGGCCCCCACAAAGATTTGACCTTCTTTATAAGCACAAATCCAATTGTCGTAAATGACAGGAATACACCAACCATCTCGCCTACATAATACCAGCCAATCTTAGGGAAAAGATGGTATAAAGGGAGCAACGCATAGCCGTAAAGTACATTTACAAACGTTAAATGTACGTTATAGCCTTCCCCATAAACACCTTCTAATAACCGAGCCATAAAGTAATCGTCGGTGGCACCAAAAATCAGGTTGCCAAAGACTAGACACAATACGAGGAAGAATATGTTTATTAAAAGAGAGGAGAGAAAAGCTCTTTTTGTGGTCATGACGGGAAAGATAATAAATATATAGTATTGATGTATCCAAATCGTCAAAAGGCTGTAAAATAATGTATACTTGTGAGCATGATGAAGATTCCCTTTAATAAGCCTCCTTTTGTAGGAACTGAATTTGATTATGTCAAGCAAGCCGTAGAAAGCGGTCGCATTTGTGGCGATGGAACTTTCAATATAAGATGCCACGAATGGCTTGAACGGACTACAGGGTCGGTGAAGGCTCTCTTAACAACCAGCTGTACCCATGCCCTGGAAATGGCTGCTCGACTTTGCGATATTAAACCAGGGGATGAAGTAATCATGCCGTCATTTACCTTTGTTTCCACGGCGGATGCTTTCGTATCTCAAGGAGCAAAGTGCGTTTTTGTGGATATTCGTCCTGACACAATGAACTTAGATGAAAATCTTATTGAAAACGCAATTACCGAGAAAACAAAAGCCATTGTGCCAGTTCATTACGCTGGAGTGGCGTGCGAAATGGACAAGATTAATGAAATCGCCCAAAAACACAACCTTCTAGTTGTGGAGGATGCCGCTCAAGGAATGATGGCGTCCTATAAAGGAAAAGCCCTTGGCGCTTTGGGAGATTTTGGTTGTTACAGTTATCATGAAACCAAAAACTACAGTATGGGCGAAGGAGGGGCGCTTCTCATCCGCGATAAGAAGTTCTGTGACCGCGCAGAAATTATTCGTGAAAAGGGAACCAACCGTTGTCAGTTCCATCGTGGTGAAGTGGACAAGTATACCTGGGTGGAATTAGGATCTAGCTATTTGCCTAGTGAACTAAATGCGGCTTATCTATATGCAGAATTAGAATGTGCAGACATTATTTATGATTACCGAATGAACTGCTGGAATCAGTACAAAAGATTATTGACGCCGTTAGTAGAAAAAGGGCTTGTCGAACTTGCTACCATTCCAAACTATTGCAGACATAACGCTCATATGTTCTATCTGAAAGTAGAAGATTTACAGACAAGAACTGCCTTGCTGAAGCACCTGACTTATAATGGTGTTCTCGCAGTGTTTCACTACGTGCCACTACACACTTCGCCGGCAGGCTTGAAATACGGTCGTTTTGACGGCGAAGATCGTTATACAACAAAAGAAAGTAACAGATTACTACGTCTTCCAATGTTTTATGGGTTAAAACAGGAAGAGATTGAATACGCTTGTCAAAAGGTGTTTGAATTCTTCGCTGTGTAATACGACAGAAACCATGGAAAGTAAATTTAAATCAGCATTGTTGATTTCGTTGGGAATAAATGTTTTCATTTTTTCCCTTTGTCTTTTTTCAGGTGAATTAAGATTTGGCGCCCTAGACGACTATTTTATGGCAAGGATTCTAGAAGGCGCTTATGGGAACAACTACAATGTTCACATGGTTTTTGTGAATGTTCTATACGGCTACATTCTCCTTCCATTATACCATTTCTTTCCAAAGATATGTTGGTACTATATAGGAGAACTCTTTGCCATTTTCATTTCATTTATTGTTGTTGATTTTGTCGTAATAAAAAAATTAGGGTTTCAGTGGGGCTCAGTTTTTGCTTTAATTATAAGCACCGCATTCGCTACAGACTACTATTTAGTTACGCAATTCACACAATGTGCCTCCGCTTTATCTGCTGCGGGTTTTTTAGCACTCGTTTATGCAATTGAATACGATTGCAAAAATAACCGTATTGGTAAATTTAAAATCCCTATGCTTTATCTTGCAGGATTCACGCTTGTTGCGTGGGGTGCAACAATGCGCTGGGAAGCCTTTTTAATGGGATTGCCTTTTCTTGGAATTGCATTATTGGTTCGCTTGGACTGGTGCTGGAAAAATAAAATCAAGGTCATAAGTATACTGTTTCTCCTACTTGTAGGAACTTTGGGAATACATAAATTTGATGATGTTCATTATAGCTCATCTGAATACCAAACATTTAGGAAATTTCAGCCTTATCGAGTGTTAATTGGAGATTTTGACAATTATGATATGAATGCGACCTACGAAGATCTTGATGAGATGGATTTGTCCAGCGACAATTTAATCCGTCTTAGAGGTTGGTTTTTCTATGATAAGGATAACTTTTCATACGATAGTTTATCGCCCTACGTAAAGTCGATAAATAATCACATAATACATGAAGATATTGATTATTTGCTGAATTTAGGATTTGCGGAATTCGCGAAATACATACGTTTTCCAATAACGTGGCCTTGGATATTGTTGAGTCTTCTGTTGATCTTCTTTAATAAAGAAAAATGTGTGTATGTTTGGCTTTCTCTGCTAGTGATTCTAACACTTATGTGTTATCTCATCTTTATAGCCCGAAATGTGTATCGCGTTGAAAACGGTTTTTTTCTGTACGCAGTCGTGCAAGGGATTTCCTTCTTGAAAGAAATGCCCAGAGTTTCCAGGAAATGGATTGTTACAATTCTTGCAATCATTGTCTCTGCAACAACGATAATTTTTGCTATAGATTCTTCTATTCGTGATATATGTTCCGGGGAAAAAATCTTGTCATCTGAAAAGAAACGCAAGAAGGATTATCAGGGGGTATTGAAATACATAGAAAATGCTCCGGATTCCTTAATTTTTATTGTTTCTATGCAGCCGTTCATGGGTCTTGCCGAACAAGACAAGATGCCTTACCTAACTCGAGATTTCGGTTGTTGGAAAAGAATTGTTTCAACTGGATATTGGACCCCCTATTTTCCTGATGTAGAGCAAACCCTTCGAGAAAAGGGCATTGTAAATCCTGTGAAGGATGCTGTAAATGAAAATGTATTCGTAATTGGAGACCGTTTTGACGACTATTTACAAGAATACTACTACGACAGTGTTTCTGTAAATGTCGTAAAAAGTTTTGATGGAATTTCCATAGATAAATATTCCGTAGTAGAAAGAGAAAATCAAAATGACTAGAATTCTTTATCCTTTAATTGCTACTGCACTCATAACAATTACGCCTTACTTATTGACATTTGAAAAGGGGCAAGATCTAACTAGAGGTGTCCTGAATTTCAGTATTTTTGCTTTACTGCTTTTATTTGTACATGTTCGTGATACTAAAGTTCGATGGCGTCGAATCATGCAAGTTTCTATTACAATAGCTATAGTCGCCGTAGGCCTTGTAGATGTGCAGAATATTATGCGTTACAAGAAAGTTGCCTTTGATTGGATGTTTCTAGTCCCCTTTACAACTACAGCTTTAGCTTTGGCTATGTTGAAAAATGTAAAGCCTATTGCGATGAATATGATCAGTCTCACTTTATTTTTGTCATTAGGGGTACATATCGCATGCTCAGATGTTTTTCCCTCTCAACCAATTTTTGAAACGCCTTTGTTAAATTCTTTGTCTCTCCTTCAAAAGACGACTCCTGATAGACGTATTTTACCGGATGAAATCAAAAATCAAATTAATGTCATTGATTCATCCTTTGTAACAAAAGCTTTTATCGACACTACAAAAAATAATGTGGTTATTCTTGTTGAGTCTTGGGGAGTTCCTATGGATTCAATCATGTTTAAATCTGAGTTGAACATGTTCAAAATGGATACAATAGAACTGGGAATACATTCTAGGATGTATTCTAAGACAAGAACTGCAGAAAGAGAGGATTTGCTCTACTCCCTGAATAAAAGGGCGGATGGGTCCCGAGACTCGGTATTTTTACCCACTTTTTTGACAGACTTGGGATATTCTTCATTTTTTTTCTTTGGAGGCGATTCGACCATTCAGCATCGAGACCGCTATATAAGTCACTTAGGATTTACAGATGTTCATTTCACCAGGGAATTTATGTCTGACAGCGTTCTTGCGTCGCATATTGATTCAGTTCTTTGTGATTCTACCCAAAAATATTTTATCGTTTGGACAACCCGTGATACACAGTTCCCTATGGGAGATTCGGCTGAAGTTGTTGAAAGACTGTACTTTGAAAAATTATTCAATACGTTGAAAATCATATCTAACTTGGCGGAAAAACATTCGGAAACCCGCTTTATAGTGCAGGGGGACCATGAACCCATTTTGTCGCCACAGGAGTTTAGGCAAAAATTCTACCGCAGATGGGTTCCTTTTGTGGTGCTGAATTAATTTGCTGAAATTTAGATATATGAAAAAATTGTTAAAGTTTTTTATGTTGAAAAAAAAACTAATACTTTTTGACCTTGATGGCACTTTGCTTAATACTGGCAGAGGTATTGTAAAATGTGTAGCGTCGACGTTAGAACGCATGGGCTTCAAAGTTCCTGATGAGAAAACGTGTCGGAGTTTTGTTGGTCCTCCTTTAAAAAGGCGATTTCTGGAACTGTATGATGCTGATGAATTTACTGCAGATGCGGTAATGAAAAATTTTCGAGAAGAGTATGGAAAAGGAGATGTCTTTTTGGCTGATCGATACGACGGCATGGATGAATGTCTTTCTTTTCTTCGAGAAAGATATACTCTTGCGGTCGCAACCTATAAACGAGAAGACCATGCAGTGCAACTTCTTGAAAAGTTTGAAATGTCGTCGTTTTTTCATGCAATATGTGGCTCCGATGCTGCGGCAACTATGACGAAAAATCAGATTGTTGAAAAAGCAATGGCGTTATGCGGTTCGTCTCCTGCTAATAGCATTTTGATTGGCGATAGTAGCAATGACGCTGAAAGCGCATTGCATCTAGGCATTCCTTTTATAGGTGTGACTTATGGCTATGGATTTAAGAGCGTTGCTGATGTCGCGCACTTTCCACATTTGACATGTGTGGAAAATCCGGTGCAATTAAAGGATTTCTTTGCGAAAAAGTCTTTAAAAAATATATTATTGTCATGATATACGGCTTAACAACATAAGTGGTGGCAGATATGGAAAGAACTGTTGCAAAAACAGCTATCATAACCGGTTCAAACCGTGGCATCGGTAAGGAGTTTGTGAAATCTTTTGCAAAATCCGGTTATGATATTTATGCTTGTGCTCGTAAACAAGATGAATCTTTTGAACGATTCCTCGAAGAAACTGCCTCAAGCTGTAATGTAAATATTAAACCCGTGTATTTTGACTTGAATAGCGAAGATGAAATCAAAACTGGAGTAAAGAAAATAGCTGCTGATAAAAAGAAAATCGATGTGTTGATTAACAACGCCGGCGTTGCTTTTGGCGGTCTCTTTACTATGACATCTTTGGATAAACTTAAAGAAGTTTATCAAGTTAATGTTTTTGCTCAGGTTCAAATGATGCAGCTTGTATCTCGTATTATGATGAAACAGAAATCTGGTTGTATCATTAATATGTGTTCCGTTGGCGGCATAGAAACTTCTCCTGGCTATTTGGCTTATGGTTCTAGCAAGGCTGCCTTAATTTGGATTACAAAGTCTTTATCCAAAGAATTAGGTCCATACAATATTCGCGTAAATGGTATTGCGCCAGGGCTAGTGGATACCGAAATGGGAAACTATAAGTCCGAAGAAGAAATGCAAAAAGTCTTGAATCGTATGAGCATTCAACGCATGGGAACTCCAGAAGAAATCGCCAAGGCGGCTCTTTATATTGCGTCAGATGATGCTGCTTATATGACTGGCCATATTATGGTTCTTGATGGAGGGCGGGTTTAATGGGCTTTCACAACAAAACAATAGATTGTTCGTCTGCAAAGGTTCAAGATCTCATTGAAATGTCAAAGAGAATGAGGCTTGATGCCATGGATATGGCTCTTGCTTCAGGGAATAACGGATCCCATCTTGGCGGAAGCCTGTCTTCAATTGAAATTATTGCGACTCTTTACGGAGAAGTGCTTAATGTTTCTCCATCAAATCCTCTGAATCCGGATAGAGATATATTTATCCCTAGTAAGAATCATTGCGTGTTAGCTCACATTCCGGCTCTCGCTGAAGCAGGCTTTATTCCCCATGAAGAAATTCTTGAATTCCAAAAGGATGGAGGTCGTTTAACCGGATATCCTGAGCGAAAGGAAATTGGATTGGAGTATTCCGGAGGAAGCCTTGGAATGGCTATTTCTGTGGGTGTCGGTCTTGCTATTGCGGCAAAAGAAAAAGGAAAACACAAAGACATTTACATTTTGATGGGTGATGGTGAGTTGAACGAAGGCTCCATCTGGGAAGCCTTTATGTCTGCTGCTCACTATAAGTTGGATAACCTCACTGCTATCATTGACAGAAATCATCTTTCTTATGATGGTAATACTGAAGATGTGATGCCTATTGAGAGCTTGGCTGATAAAATGCGAAGTTTTAACTGGTTTGTATCTGAATGTGATGGACATAACGTAGAATCCTTACTTAAGGCATTCTCAGAAAACCAGAATGGTAAACCACATGTTATCATTGCAGATACCATAAAAGGTAAGGGAGTTTCTTTCATTGAAAACAAACCCGAATGGCATCATCATAGATTGTCTCAACAAGAATACGAATTGGCCGTTGCTGAAATCTCTGGAGGTGTGAAATGAAAGAAATAACATCGAAAGATATTAGAATGTGGTCCAGACTTGGGCAAAGAGGTGCCTTCTTTGGAGTCGCTATGCCTGACATTGCAGAAAGAAAGGACAACGTTAAGCTCCTTACTGCAGATTTGGCAATCCTTTCCGGAATGGACCGTTACAAGCAGGCGTTCCCTGAAAAATTCTTGAACGTCGGCATTGCCGAACAAAATATGATTGGCATTGCTGCAGGCCTTGCCATGGATGGTTACAATGTCTTTGCAACCACCTATTCTTCCTTTATTGCTGTTCGAAGCTTGGAACACGTAAGGCAACATCTATCTTTTCTGAAATTGAATGTAAAGATTATTGGTTCTGCTGCCGGTGTCGTGGCCGCGAAGTCCGGCGTGTCCCATTGGGCTACGGAAGACCTTGCTTTTACAAGAGTTTTGCCGAATCTTACGATATTTTCTCCCGCCGATAGCCTTGAAACCGTTAAGATTGCAGAATATGCAGCAGAAACAGATGGTCCCATGTATATCAGACTTTCTGGTGGTTTGAACGCACCTATGGTTTACAAGGAAGATTACGACTTCATTCCAGGCAAGCTGGTAAAACTGCGCGAAGGCAAAGATGCAACAGTCATCGCCACAGGTTTAATGGTTAATGAAGTTTTGTCTGCTGCCGAAAAACTGAGTCAACAGGGTATTGAAGTTGCTGTTTACAACATGCACACAATCAAGCCTATCGACAAGGAAGGCCTGGATGAAATCTTCGAAGATTCCAAGGTAATCTTTACTGTTGAAGAGCATAATGTTCTTGGAGGCATGGGTAGTGCCGTTGCTGAATATAAGGCAACAAGAGTTAACGCACCACGACAGATATTTATCGGTTTTCAGGATTCATTTTGCAATGCTGGTTCTCAAAGATACGTGTGGGAACAGGCCGGTCTTACCGATGAAAAAATTGCAGAAAAAATCGCAAGCGAGCTAAAATGATTGAAACATTTTATGAGCATGAACCTTATGACTTAGAGAAAAGTGAAAAAGACGCTCTTCTCACTAAGGAACTTTTGGAACTTTCTAAATACCATAGAGAGCGTTGTCCGGAATATGCTCGTTTTTTGAATGCAATCGGTTACGATGAATCTACTGTTAAGACAACTGCAGATGTTCCTTTTTTTCCAGTACGTCTTTTCAAAGATGTAGACCTTTTGAGTATTCCTCGCGAAGACGTCTTCAAGACAATGACTTCTTCAGGAACTACGGGGCAACGAGTTTCCAAGATTTTCGTGGATAAAGAAACTGCCTTGATTCAGCAAAAGGTCATGGTCAAGATTCTTAGCGATTACTGGGGTAAAAAACGCCTCCCCATGCTCGTAATCGATTCCAAGGAAACTGTACGAAATCGTCAGATTTTTACAGCCCGTGGTGCCGCCATTATGGGGCTCCAGGTAGTTGCCAAGGAAATGGTTTACGCGTTAAATGAAGACATGACTCTAAACGTGGATGCTGTAAAAGAGTTCCTGAACAAATATAGCGGCCAACGTTTTATCATGTTCGGATTTACATTCATTGTATGGCAACACTTGTATAAAATTTTTGAAAACGAAGGCCCATTCAACATTAAGAAATATGACTTCTCTGATGCGTTCCTAATGACTGGCGGCGGTTGGAAAAAACTCATTTCTGACAGTATATCACAGGATGAATTCAAGTCTAGAATGAAAAATGTTTTTGGAATTGGTCACTTCCTCGATCATTACGGAATGGTGGAACAAACTGGTTGCATCTATGCTGAATGCGAATGTGGTCATTTGCATGCCAGCAATTACTCTGATGTAATCATCAGAGATCCAGAAGATTTTTCTGTTAAAGGCGTTGGAGAAAAAGGAATTATACAAGCCGTTTCTGTACTTCCGCACTCCTATCCTGGACATTCCCTACTTACAGAAGATGAAGGAATGATCATTGGAGAAGACAATTGTCCCTGTGGAAGAAAGGGTAAGTACATAAAGATAATCGGTCGTTTAAAGAGTGCTGAAATCCGAGGATGCAGCGACACCTACGCGGACAAGATGAAACTATGACAGATATTTTTGAAAACAAAATCAAGTTCCTTGTTGGATGCGTTGATGTTATAAAGAATGCTGTAGAAACGCCGGCATTGCCGATGTTTTCTGATAAGGTTGTTGGATTCCTTTCGGAACTTTCTAAGGAACTTCTCTCAATTCCTGGAATTAGAGATCATCTTGACGTAATGTCCTATGCCTATTGGATTAGAAAGGCTTCTCTTGAAAAAACAAAGGGTGAATTTGTAAGGGCTGATGTTACTCGTATGGGACGAGGCGTCGCTTTCCATATTGCCCCGTCTAATGTCCCTGTCAATTTCGCAGTTTCAATGACTTCAGCTCTTTTGGCCGGCAATATTTGCATCATTAGAGTTTCGAATAAGGAATTCGAAGAAGTCAACATCATCTGTTCTGCAATAAAAAGAATCCTGAACAAAACAGAATATGAAAAAATGAAGTCTTATATCTGCATTGTAAGATATGAGCACAATGATGAAATTACTGCTTACTTGTCTAGCATATGCGATGTGCGAATCATTTGGGGCGGCAACAGAACTATCGAGCAAATTAGACGAAGTCCCATCCCGCCAAGAGCCATCGAAATGTGCTTTGCGGACAGACATTCCGTTGCAATCATTAATGCAGATGAGTATCTCAAATTAGCAAAAGATCCTGATAACGGTTCAAAATTTGCGCAAGATATTGCCAAGAAATTTTATACAGACACCTACTACACCGATCAGAATGCCTGCAGTTCCCCAAGAATTGTTGTATGGTTGAAAGGCAATAATTCTATAGACGAAGCTAAGCAAATTTTCTGGGAAGCCCTTGAAAAAGAAGTGTCCGAAAGATACGAGCTTCAGCCTATCCAAGCTGTGGACAAACTTTCCATGGCTACAGAACTTTCTATGAAAAAAGATGGAGTTCGTTTTACAAGAAAGGGAAACAAGCTCTTTATTGTTGATGTTAATCAGCTTTCTGGCGATGTAATGGACTTCAAGATGAGCGGTGGATATTTTTTCCAGTATTCCGCAGATTCATTACTCGAAATAACCCCCATTCTTGGCAAAATGTGTCAGACCGTAGCAGTTCTTGGAATTGACAAACGTTCCATAGTCAATTTTGTTCTAGAGCACGGCGTACGAGGTGTTGATCGAGTTGTTGATCTTGGCGACACTATGGGCCTTGAATTCACCTGGGATGGCTTTAGAATGATCGAAGCCATGTCAAGAGTTATATATATTTACGAAAAGTAAGTAAAAAAGGTTTGGTGTATGCTAAAAGGTAAAACTGCTGTAATTACGGGCTGTAACCGTGGAATTGGTAAGGCAATTCTTGAAAACTTTGCCGAAAACGGAGCGAACGTATTTGCCGTTGTACGTAAGGAATCAGAGGAATTTACAAGCCTTATTACGCAGCTTTCTGAAAAGTATAGCGTGCAGATAACTCCGGTGTATGTAGAGCTTAAAGATGAAGAAAGCGTGAAGGCAGGAGCTAAGGCAATTCTTGCTGCAAAAATTCCGTTAGACATTCTCGTATGCAATGCCGGCGTTGGTTTACCCTTGAATTCCCTTGCCATGACCAAAATGGAAACCATCAAGGAAGTCTTTGACATAAACTTCTTTTCTCAGATGCTTCTCACACAGCAATTGTCTAGAAGTATGATGAGAAATAAGAATGGCAGTATTGTTTACGTTTCCTCATCTGCGGCTTTTGATGGAGGCGCGAACATTGAATACAGTGCAAGTAAGGCAGCCATCATTGGTGAAGTAAAGAGACTCGCCGTTGAATATGGTCCATTCAATATTCGAGTAAATGCAGTTGCTCCCGGCCTTACCGCCACAGATATGGGCAACAGTATGAATGAGGAAGATGAAAAGATTGCCCTTTCTATGAATATCATGAAAAGAAAAGGTGAACCAAAAGAAATTGCACACGCCGTGACATTCCTTGCTTCTGATAAGGCTTCGTTTGTTACAGCTCAAGTACTTAGAGTTGATGGAGGTTTAAGATGATTCGTGTAGCAGATTATGTGATAAACAGATTGTATCAAGAGGGTGCAAAACACATTTTCTATGTTGTTGGAAGACAATGCTTTTATCTTACAGATGCAATTAGAAGAAGCCAGGAAAAAAATGAAATTACTGGCGTTGCGATGCATCATGAACAATGTGCCTCTATGGCTGCATTGTCCTATTCTCTGTACAATGATGAATTTGGTGCATGCTTGGTCACAACTGGATGTGGCGGAACAAATGCCATGACTGGAATTCTTCATGCGTGGCAGGATAGTATTCCTATGATCATTATATCCGGGCAACAGGAGTATGCCAATACAGTAAAGGCTTCTGGCCTCCCGCTTCGCCAAGTTGGCATTCAGGAGTCTGATGTCGAATCTTATGCTAAGGCAATTACGAAGTATGCTGTTACGATTGATAATGCAAATGACATTGCTTATCATCTTGACAAGGCTATTCTTTTGGCAAAAACCGGAAGACCGGGACCAGTTTGGCTAGACATTCCGATGGATATCCAAAACTGCATGGTAAACGAAGATACTCTTAAACGATTTGACGAACAGAATGAAGTAATAGTTCCCAAACATGAAGATGTTGAATACATTGTTGAAGAAATAAAACGTTCCAAAAGACCTGTTTTACTTGCTGGCCACGGTGTAAGAACGTCTCGTTCTACTGAACTTTTGAAATCGTTTGCTCGTAAGAATAATATTCCAGTTGTTTTCACGAGATATGCAAATGATATTATGGAGTATCATGACAGGCTGAATGCCGGTGTTGTTGGTGCTTCTGGATGCAGTAGGTATGGCAATTTTTCTATCCAAAATTCTGATTTGGTGATATCTCTTGCGTCGAAACTTAGTTTGGAAACAACCGGCAATAGAGATGAGTTTGCAAGAGCTGCAAAAAAAATAGTAGTTGACATTGATAAAATTGAACATTCAAAAAAAGGCATTCGCATAGACAGATTTGTGTATGCGGATGTCCATGAACTATTGGCTCAATTGAATCAAGAAGATCTTTGCTGTGATTTTAGTGACTGGGTTGCGAAGTGTAATCACTGGAAGTCAATCTTTGAATATACAAACGAAAAAAATCCCGAAAATGGGATGCTTGATATGAAACTTGTTTATCAACGTATATCTGAGATTGCACCTAATGGAACGACTTACCTTTGTGATGCCGGATTGACAGGATCCACCGTGGATGTTCAAACGAAGAACAGGGGCTCACAAAGAATTTTGTGTTCTTATTCTCAAGGGGAGATGGGCTATTCTCTTCCTGGTTCAATCGGTGTTGCTGCGCAGATTGGCGCTCCGGTTGTTGCTTACTGTGGCGATGGATCCATAATGATGAACCTCCAAGAGCTTCAGACCATTGTAAGAAATAATTACAATATCAAGGTTGTTATTATCAATAACAATGGATATTCAAGTATCAGGCATGGACAAACCCAATATTTTAGAGGAAAAACGATTAGCTCGGACGCATCTAATGGACTTACTCTTCCTGATTTTGGAAAAATTGCGGATGCATTTGGTTTAAGATATTTGAAAATTGAAAACTATGAAGGATTAGATGCTAAAATTGGCGAACTGTTTAACGACAATCTTCCGCTTGTGTGTGAATTTGCCTGCGATCCTTTCCAGTGCGATCTTCATAATGGCCTTGTAACATATGGAAAGAGAAAATTTGGTTTCAGACCTATAGAAGACCAAGCTCCGTATATTGACAGAGACCTTTTCTTTAAGGAAATGATTGTTGAACCCCTTGAAACTAGCCATGGAACGCCGGTTTAGCGTTTCTCGAAGAGTGTTTAACAGCATGATTGAACGATTTGATTTCAAAAGGGTATAAATGAAAATTGTTGATTTGGTTCGCTATTCAAAAGACGCAAGGTTGACTTTACTAAAAGAGTTGTTGTCGTCGTTCAAGAACATCTACATTTATGGAGCGGGTAAATGTGCAATAAGCACGTTTCGCTTGCTAAGAGAGTATGGTGTTGACATAGCTGGATTTTGTGTGGATGCTGCTTTCTATGTGTCTGACGTTGTAATAGAAAACGTTAAGGTTTACAATGTTGATTCTTTAATTTCCCCAGATAACGAACTTGTTATCGGTTTTGAAAACAGAGAAAGAGCTCTTTGCATAAGAAAGGAATTCGCAAAAAAAAATGTCAAAGTCTATTTTTTTGAAGACTTGTTCTGTTTCAGACAAATGGACTATAAATTTTTTGTTGATAACGTTAGTAGTTATCAAAAAGCATATGATCTTCTGGATGATGATTTGTCAAAAGAAATTTTTATAGCGCACATCAATTCTAGAATATCTGGGGATTATGACGAAATTGCAAAATTCGACTCCAACCTTAAATATGGATATGACCTAGGGTTGATGCATTTGGGTCCTGATGAAGTTTTTGTTGATTGCGGTGCTTTTGACGGAGATACGTTCCTAGAAGTAATGGATTTCACAAATGGCAAATTCAAGAAGTATATTGCTTTTGAACCGGATGAGGCGAATGCACTTCGTCTTGAAGCAAAAACCGCAAGCTTTGATAATGTGAGTATCATTAAGAAAGGCGTGTGTGATGCGAACGAAGTAAAAAATTTTTATAACGATGGTTCTCTATATTCAAATTTTGTTGATTCCGGATTGTGGGGCAATAAAACAAGAAGAGATGTCTATGACGATAAAGGCAATTTTGTTTCTGTGCCTGTATGTCGAATGGATGACACGATTGGAAATGAACCGGTTTCCGTTATAAAAATGGATATTGAGGGGAGTGAATTGGATGCTCTGAAAGACGCTCAACAAGTAATAAAGAGAAATCTTCCAAAATTGGCAATTTGTATCTATCATAAGAGTGAAGATCTTTTTTCTTGTCTTTTGTTTATTAATTACATTGCGGGTAATGGTACATATAAATTTTATGTGAGACATCATTCCGATAATATTACGGAAACTGTGCTATACGCAATTCCGACAAAATAATAATGAGAACTTATGAACATAATAGATAGTTTTTGGGAAAAAGAAAATCTTGGGGTGACCTCCAAGGAAGTCATTGTTGATTTAAAAGATTCCGTTGATGAAGTCAAAAATGGGTTGGCTCCAGTTAATGATCAATACATTGTAGTGAAAATTCCCGCAAGTATGTTCAATATTACAAACTTGGTTCAAGAAATGGGCTTCCAGTTTGTTGAAGAAATGATTGAAGTCGAACACGATCTTCATGAGGTGAAAAGAAATAGAATTCATCAAAGATTGTATGATTCTCTTGATTACCGCCAAATGAATGTTTCTGATATTGAAACGTTATACGCAGAAATTGACAAGGGAATGTTCTCAAGTGATCGAATTTCTAATGACCCTCACTTTACCCCCGAATTATCCGCAAGGCGTTACAAGAATTGGATTCGTCAAATGCTTAATAATGGAGCCATTCCTTACGTGATGTCGTACAAGGGGGAACCTGCTGGTTTTATCATTCTTACTACAAAAGACAGAATCGTTTATCATTCTGTACTCGGCGGTGGATATGAAAAGTTCAGGAAGACCGGCCTTGGCATGGTTCAAAAGGAACAGGAAATAGTTAAGTCCCTTGGTGGCAAATTAGTTTCTACCAACGTGTCGTCTAACAACGTAAACCAGTGCAAAGCGCTGCTTGCCAATGGGTACGCGATAAAAAATATCAATCACGTGTTTGTAAAGCACAATATGTAGGGTTACAACTATGCAACTACTGGATTGCACTCTTAGAGACGGCGCTTATATCGTTGATGCAAAGTTTGGAACTTCTGCAATTAAAGGAATCATCGATAAACTTCAGAAGGCCAACATTGAAGTTATTGAATGTGGATGGCTTAAGAATTCGGAGCATAAGATTGGAACTACCTTTTTCCACGTTCCGGAAGACATATCCATGTATGTCAATCAGAAAAGTGAAAAATCCGTTTTTGTTGCAATGATTGACTGGGACAGATATGACCTCAACTATTTGCCCCAAAACAACCACAGCATTCTAGATGCCATTCGTGTGGTGTTCCCTCGAGGCAAAGCAAAAGAAGGAATCGAGGTCGGACGTCAAATTCTTGCAAAGGGATACAAAGTCTATTTCCAAGCAGCCAATACATTGGCTTACACAGACGATGAACTCGTTGAACTCGCCCAGTATGTAAATGCTATTGATGCAGAAGCATTATCTATTGTGGATACGTTCGGTGCCATGTACGAAGAGGACTTGGACAGAATCATTGAAATTCTTGATGAAAACCTTGACTCTCGTATTAAATTGGGATTCCATTCCCATAATAACCAGCAGTTGTCTTTTGCGCTTACGCAGTATTTTGTAAATAGATTGCAGTATTCTGAACGCGATGTTGTGGTTGATGCAAGCCTGTGTGGCATGGGACGTGGCGCAGGAAATACAACAACTGAATTGGCCGCAAGTTTCTTGAATAGAAAGTACAATTGCAATTACGAAATGAATCAGATTCTGGATGCCATTGATTTGTATATGGGTAACTTCCAGGAAAAATTCAGCTGGGGGTACTCTACTCCGTATTTCATTTCTGGTATGTATTGTTGCCATGTAAATAACATTGCCTATTTGCAGAAGAACCATAGGACTAATGCCAAAGACATGAACGAAATCATCAAGTCTTTGAATCCGGATGACCGCATCAAGTATGATTACGATCTTCTTGAGGAAAAGTATCTTGAAAACCAGAATCGAATGGTAGATGACTCGGATTCTGTTGAAATGTTAAGTAGCGATCTTCAGGGCCGAAATATTCTTCTCATTGCTCCAGGCAAATCGACGCTGACTGAAATTTCTAAGGTGAAGGATTACATTAAGGCTAAAAATCCTGTGGTGATTGAGGTTAACGCCATTAATCCAGAATACGATGCCGACTATTTATTCCTTATTTCAAATAGCCGCTATGACTATTCTAAGAGCGTATATCCAGCTCAGTATAACAAGATGAAGAAAATCTTGTTGTCCAACATTGCGGCAGATAACGACGAAAATAATTTCATTGTCAATTTCAACAAGGTTGTAAAACGTGGGTGGGATTATTTTGACAATGCTGTAATCAGTTGCCTTCGTTTAATGAAAGTCCTTCAGGTAAAGAACGTTGCGATTGCTGGCTTTGATGAATTCAATGATCGTTACAACGAATCGTACGCAGACTCTTCGTTGCCGACGGTTAATCCCAAGGGCGATTGGAATAAGCTGAATGCAGAAATTCTTGATATGTATAAGGATTTCAAGAACAATGTTGGCAATTCAATGAACATCGAATTCGTAACAGATAGTATATTTGATGTGTAAGTTTATCAAGGAGACGTGTAAAATGACCAATTTGGAAAAGTATAAGAACGCATTTGTTGAAGGCTTGGAAATCTCTGCTGATCAGGTTACTGAGGCTCTCGAATATCAGGGCATCCCTCAGTGGGACTCCGTGGGCCACATGGGCCTTGTCGCAAGCCTTGAAGAAGCCTTTGATATCATGATGGACACGGACGATATCATTGACTTCAGTTCCTACAAGAAGGGCATTGAGATTCTCAAGAAGTATAATGTCCAGATGGACTAGTTTTCTGTAGGGCAAAGCATCCCGGTGCATAAGCTTCCTTTTGCTGATATAGATATGTACATGTCAGTCTATAAATACATAGACTCAAACATGTTCATTATTGTCGGGCAAAAGGAGGCTTTTGTTGTAGATCCGCATAAAAATGAAGAGGCTCTAGAAGTCTTAAAGGGGGTTGATAAGGTAACTCTTCTTCTAACCCACGAACATGCGGATCATATCTCCGGTGTATGGTGGTTTAAGGAACATTTTGATTGCACCTTGGTTTGTTCTGATGCGTGCAATACAAACATATCTAACCCTCATTTTATTAGGCCGCTACTGCTGTCTTTGACGATAAAAGAAAAAGACGTAAAGAACGGAACGAATGTGCTTGCTGAATTCAAGAAGGATTTTGTAGCACAGACATATTGTGCTGATACTACGTATTCGGATACATTCAGCCTTACCTGGCAGGGACATTCCATAGGTTTCAAACTGATTCCCGGACACTCTGTTGGCAGTAGTTTAATTACTTTTGACAGAAAGTATGTATTCACCGGGGATTCCTTGCTAAAAGATTATCCCGTTGTGGTTAGCTTCCCTCAGGGGGATAAAAAGACTTTTTTGGAGCAGACAATTCCCTTTTTAGAACGGGATTTGTCTCCAAATGTTATTATTTTACCAGGACATGGGGAACCATTCCTTTTGTCAGAAATAATGAGCGACGGTAAAATTCATGTGGGATTTCGATAAGTTTGGCGACAACATTGCTGTCATAACCGAAAGTGGTGATAAGATTTCTTACTCCATGCTTGGTGAGTATTGCTCTGCCCTAACTGGTAGCATTTCCCGCCGTTGCCTCGTATTCAATCTTTGTAAAAATGAACTTGGCTCGCTTGTTGGCTACGCAGGTTTTTTGAATGCGGGAATTATTCCGTTGATGCTCAAGTCTGATTTAGATGAAGGACTTTTGCAGGATCTTATTCAGCGCTATAAGCCGGACTATATTTATGTTCCCGCAAATATGATCGAAAGGTTTGCCAGTTACAAGGCTGTGTACGAAAATCTTGGATATGCATTGCTAAAAACAGGCTTTGAAAACGTATATCCGTTGAACGATGATCTTGCCTTATTGCTTACAACCAGCGGCTCTACTGGTAGTCCAAAACTTGTACGCCAGAGCTATCGCAATATCGAAGCAAATACTGCGTCTATCGTTCAGTTTCTTGGTTTAACCGCAAGTGAACGAGTGATTACGACGTTGCCCATGAACTACACTTACGGCATATCCATAATCAATACGCATTTGGCTGTTGGTGCAACCATTATCTTGACCGATAAGGCCTTGATGCAAAAGGAATTTTGGCTGCAAATGAAGGATTTTGAGGCAACATCCTTTGGTGGAGTTCCTTACACATTTGAAATGCTGAATCGTTTGCGCTTTGAGCGAATGAATTTGCCGGCCCTAAGATACGTAACACAGGCTGGAGGAAAGCTTTCTACTGCATTGCATGAAAAGTTTGCCAAGTGGGCTGAAGGTGCCGGTAAGAAGTTTGTTGTTATGTACGGGCAAACAGAAGCTACCGCAAGAATGTCTTATCTCCCTGCTGAAAAAGCTCTAGAAAAATGCGGCAGCATAGGAATTACTGTTCCTGGTGGTAGGTTTTCTCTTGTTGCCGAAGATGGTCGCGAGGTTGCAACGGCTGATACTCAAGGTGAACTAGTTTTCTACGGTGATAACGTCACTTTAGGTTATGCCGAATGTGGCGAAGACCTAATTAAAGGTGACGAGCGAAATGGTCGCTTAGAAACTGGTGACATTGCTAAGTTTGATAATGAAGGCTTTTACTATATCGTCGGTCGTAAGAAACGTTTCCTCAAAATTTGGGGAAATCGCATTAATTTGGATGAGACAGAACGACTCTTGAACACGGAATTCTCTGGTTGTGATTTTGCTTGTGCAGGAGTTGATGATAAGATGGCCGTATTTATTACGAATGAATCTTTCAAGGACAAGGTGCTGTCTTATTTGACAGAAATGCTGAAGTTCCATGCAACAGCTTTTAAAATTTGCTTTATAGATACAATTCCAAGAAATGAGTCGGGCAAAGTTCTTTATAAAGAATTGCCGGAGGGAGTGTAAATGCTTACTGAAGAAGAAATGGACATTCCCCCGTATTCGCTATCTAAATCAGAAAAAAAAGAATTTCTTACTAGACATCTGGCTGCATTGACTCGTCATCACTATGAGTCTTGTACAGAATACAAGAAAATTTTAGATGCAAAGGGCTTTGATGTGGCAAGCGTTTCCGATTACGCTCAAATCCCTTTTTTGCCGGTGCGCTTGTTTAAGGATTACGAACTGAAGTCTGTTCCTGCAGATGCTGTTGTCAAAACCCTTACGAGCTCGGGAACCACAGGACAAAAGGTTTCAAAGATTTTTTTGGATAAGAATACGTCTTCTGCTCAGTCGAAGGTTTTGACAAAGATTGTTTCCTCTTTTATTGGGAAACAGCGTGTTCCTATGCTGATTCTTGACAGTTCTGCTGTTATTAAGAATAGGGCAATGTTCTCTGCTCGTGGTGCCGGAATTCTAGGTTTTTCCATGTTCGGTTCTGATCGTCTTTATGCTCTTGATGAAGAAATGAATCTGAATGTGGATGCAATTAAGGCGTTCTTGGAAAAACATCAAGGTGAAACCATGTTCCTATTTGGTTTTACCTTCATGATTTGGCAACACTTCTACAAGGAACTTAAAAAATCTGGAGTCAAGTTTGATTTGTCTAATGGAGTCCTAATCCATGGTGGAGGATGGAAAAAATTAGTCAATGAGGCTGTTAGCCCTGAAATGTTTAAGTCTGCACTTCACGATGTTTGCGGAATAAATCATGTATATGACTATTATGGCATGGTGGAGCAGACCGGTACGATTTATGTAGAATGCGAATGCGGTCGCTTGCATACCAGTATTTTCTCTGACATTATTTGCCGTAATCCAAAAGACTTTTCTGAATGCTTGTTTGGTGAAGAAGGATTAATCGAAGTGGTTTCTGTTTTGCCGGAGAGCTATCCGGGGCATGTGCTTTTGACAGAAGATGTTGGCGCTGTTCTTGGAGAAGATGATTGTCCGTGTGGTCGTAAGGGAAAGTATTTCAAAATCAACGGCAGAATAAAGAATGCTGAGATCCGCGGGTGCAGTGATACCTATGCAGCGGAGGCGAAAAATGCAGCAAAATAGTATTGACGTATTAAATTCGGTGCATTTTCTTTACCCCAAAGAGAGTAACGTAGAAAGACTTGTTTCTCATAAGGCGTTTGTGCCATTTGATGAATTGGTATGCACTTTCTTGAATGAATGCTCTAAAGAACTTCTTTCCGATAAACAGGCGAAAACTTTTCCTGATGTTGTCACATTTGCTTTTTTCTGTCGAAAAGCAAATATCGAAAAATTAAAGGAATCGTATAAAGATCGCTTAAATGGTAGGCTTGGTCGTGGAATAACGTTGCATATCGCGCCGTCCAATGTTCCTATTAATTTTGCCTATACGCTGGTTGCAGGTTTGCTTGCTGGCAATCGTTGCATAGTCCGTGCCTCATCAAAAGATTTTGCACAGACTGAAATTATTTGTAAGGTGCTTGATAAAATCGCCGAAAGAGACGAGTTTTTTGATTTAAAAAACATTCTTGCAGTGGTAATGTTTGACCATTCCACTGAAATCATGAACGCTTTATCCTCCCTTTGCGATGTACGTGTTGTTTGGGGTGGCGATAAGACCATTGCTGAAATAAGACAATCTCCGATGAAGCCTAGAGCAACTGAGATTACTTTTGCAGATCGTTATTCTTTCGCTGTTTTTGACGCAGAATATGTGGGTGCTCAAGGTGATGAAGATTTGAAGAAAATCGCACAATCTTTCTTTAACGATACTTATCTTTATGACCAGAATGCTTGTTCTTCGCCACGCTTTATAGTATGGCATGGAAAAAAAGAACAGTGTTCTATCGCAAAAGAAAAATTTTGGAGTGCGGTTCACGAGAATGTTTCTTCCAAGTATAATTTACCTCCGATTCTTGCCGTTGATAAACTTACAACCCAATATAAGTGTGCTGTAGAACTGGAAAGTGTAAAAATTGAACAATCCGTAGACAATGTCATTACTAGGATTGCGATTAATAGCATTCCGCAAAACATTGTAGAATATATGTGTGCTGGTGGTTTCTATCTTGAGTACGAAACTGATAATATTGACGATATTGTTCCTGTGGTAAACAATAAATTTCAAACTCTTTCTTATTTGGGAGTAAACCCTGTTGAATTACTGACTCTCGTAATTCAACAAGGTCTAAGTGGAATAGATAGAATAGTTCCCGTTGGAAAAACTGCGGATTTTGGTTTCATCTGGGACGGATATGATTTGATAGAATGTATGAGTAGGGTTATTTATGTCTAAGTTTTCTTTTGTAATTCCTTGCTATCGCTCTGAAAAAACGATTTCTATTGTTGTAGATGAAATCAAGAGTGAAATGAAAAAACGTGCAAATGACACGTATGAAATTGTTTTGGTGAATGATCATTCTCCGGACAATGTGTGGAAAGTCATTGAAAAACTGACTAAAGAAAATGAAAATCTGATTGGAGTGAACCTTGCTCGAAATTTTGGACAACATTGTGCATTGATGGCTGGTTATGGTCAATGTACCGGTGATTACGTCGTTTCTTTAGATGATGATGGTCAGGCTCCACTGGATTCTCTCTGCGATTTGATTGCAAAGGTTGAAGAAGGCTACGATGTGGTGTACGCCTATTATCACGAGATTAAACAGAATATTTTTCGTCGTTTTGGCTCGCGTATGGCTGGAAAAATGGGCGAGATTATGCTGAATCCTCCCAAGGACTTGAAAGGTAGCAGTTTCTACATCGCTCGCAAATTTGTTGTTGATGAAATGGTTAACTATCGTAATCCTTATCCATATTTGATGGGGTTGGTTTTAAGAGTTACAAAAAACATCGCTTGTGTAG
Source organism: Fibrobacter sp. UWH9 (assembly GCF_900129715.1). Classification (NCBI taxonomy): domain Bacteria; kingdom Pseudomonadati; phylum Fibrobacterota; class Fibrobacteria; order Fibrobacterales; family Fibrobacteraceae; genus Fibrobacter; species Fibrobacter sp. UWH9. The sequence goes on from NZ_FQWP01000001.1 coordinate 242,844, forward strand.
AAACTCAGCATCGTTCCCGTCTTGAAGGGACTTCTGGTTATTCCTTTTGGAAATTACTCCACCTTTGGATGAACGGCTTTACTGCGTTCTCTATCAAGCCCCTTCAGTTTAGCACGTTCCTTGGTGTGCTCTTTGCTGTAGTAGGCTTCATCTACGCAGCAGTAATTGCTGCGCAACGAATTATGGGGATAATCAGTGTTGCTGGTTGGAGCTCCATTATCGCTCTTATGCTAATTATCGGTGGTTGCATCCTGGTGATGCTAGGCTTAATTGGCGAGTATCTGGGACGCATCTACATTTGCATCAACAATTCGCCGCAATACGTGGTGAAAGAGATTACGGGATCTCGCCGCACATAGTCAAAGGATAGTTCGACATCCAGTCCTGCTGGCGGAAATCCTTCGCCGAAAAACGGATGCCCGTGAGCCCTTGGTACCGCTCAACGAATTTGCGGAGGCTTTTCCCCTGAAGGCTATCTCCTGCCTTCACTTCGATGGGGATAATCGTGTTCTCCTTTTGGACAAGGAAGTCGATTTCTCCACTCGAGTTTTCGGCAGACCAGTAAAAGATTTGATGGATCCCCTTTGCATTCAACTGCTGAAAAACATACTGTTCGGCCAAGGCGCCATTGAACTCCTCAAAGATTTTCGAACCGTTCAAAATGATTGTCGCCGGGACGCCCGATTTTGCACAAAGTAAGCCGACATCAACCATAAACACCTTGAACGCGGAAAAATCCTCGTAGGCATTCAACGGGAAATCTCCCTTCTTTACGCGATGAACCTTGGAAATAAGCCCCGCATCGCGCAGCCATTCCAAAGCAAGTTCAAACGTCTTCGCACGTGCCCCCTCCTTAAGCATTCCATAGATGAACTTCTTGTTCTCCTTGGAAAGCTGTGCAGCGATGGAATTCCAGACCATCCTGATTCTTGGCACCTCCGCATTGGGGGCATGTTTTGAAAAATCGTTGTCATAGGAATCGAGAATGTTTTGCAATACCCTGGAAACCTGAGTTAAATCCCTTGTTTCGGCATAGGTCTTTACGGATTCCGGCATTCCCCCAACAAAATAATACACCTTCAAGAGGCTCATCAACTTGCTGCCAAATATCGAAAGCATTTGGAAATTTTTCTCTTTAACAAGATTTGCCAGCACTTGCTCCCCAACGGCCGCGAGGAACTCCAAAAAACTCATGGGGTAAACATTTATGAAATCCACCTTCCCCACTGGGAAAGATGTCCCTTGATGCATGGCAACGCCCAACAGAGAGCCTGCCGCGATTATGTGCAGTTCCGGAGCCTTTTCGTAGAAATACTTTAGGGAAGTCAGAGCCCGTGGAGCCTCCTGGATTTCATCAAAAACGATGAGAGTTTCCTTGTCGACGCTTACTCCGGTAGCAATTCGAAGCCCCTGAAGAATACGTTCAATATCGTAATCCTGGTCAAACAGGCTACGGCAGAGTTCGTTATCTTCAAAGTTTATATACACGGACTTGGCGTAGGCTTGTTGGGCAAAGGCTTGCATAAGCCACGTCTTGCCGACCTGACGGGCCCCTTTTAGAATCAAGGGCTTCCGTTGCGCGGATTCCTTCCAGGCGTAAAATTGTTTCAGAACGTCTCTTTCCATATGCTAAATATAACAAAATCTGCAGACATTGACGAAATCTCAAACTAGTTTTTGTTGCTTTCTGCAAAAAGTCGGACTAAAAATTGTAATTTGTTGGTTCCGGTTCAATTTTACTCATTCAAAATGGCCGCAGGCGCCCAGTGAGGGTGGTTCAAGTGTGTTTGCGTAAATTTTACCTAGAACTCCAGATTTTCGTGGAATTAATGTATATTTAGCGCATGATTCAGCGGAAATTGAAAGAATCCTTAAAAAAAATGGCGGAAGTGTACCCGGTTGTCACCCTTATTGGGCCTAGACAATCTGGTAAGACAACCCTGGCTAGGGATACCTTTCCTGATTATGCTTATGTTAATTTGGAACGTCTTGAAACTCGTCGTTTTGCCAAAGAAGATCCAAAGGGGTTCTTTGAATCGTATCCGCCTCCTTTAATAATCGATGAAGTTCAGAATTGTCCTGACTTGCTCAGCGAAATTCAAGTGCTTAGCGACAGCCTTGGGAAAAAGGGATGTTTTGTTTTGACGGGTAGTCAGCAATTGTCCCTGATGGAGGGCGTGACTCAGTCATTGGCAGGGCGAACAGCTTTATTGACTTTGTGGCCCCTATCTTTACAAGAACTTGCTCTGGCATCTATTTGTAAATGTCGTGATGAAGCCATTCTTTGGGGTGGAATGCCGCGAATTTATGATAGCGGTATCGAACCGGGAATTTACTATAGGGATTATTTTAGAACCTATGTAGAGCGCGATATTCGCTCTCTGATGAAGATTAAGGATTTCGACAAGTTTGAGGTCTTTGTAAAATTACTTGCAGGAAGAGTCGGGCAGGTCTTTAACGCCTCAGCCTTGGCTGGTGATGTTGGTGTATCTAGCAAGACTATCGGCGAATGGGTTACCTTGCTTGAAACATCTAACATCATTTTTAAATTGCGCCCTTGGTATGGTAACCTTGGCAAGCGGTTGGTTAAATCCCCAAAGATTTATTTTACAGACACGGGCCTTGCGACAATGCTGCTAGGTATTGAAAATACGCAACAATTATCAAGGGATCCTTTACTAGGGAACTTGTTTGAAAATCTGGTTGTTGTTGAGATAATGAAGTCCGCTTTGAACGAAAATCGAATGACGGAGTTTTATTATTTCAGAACCGATACCGGTGTAGAAGTTGATTTGCTTTATAAGATCGGTAGTGACTGGAATGGTGTTGAGATAAAGTCTGCATCAACAGTGAATTCAGAATTCTTCAAGAATATGGAGAAACTTGCTAAACTGCCTGGATTTGAACAGATGAAAAAAAATCTTGTTTATTCTGGGGAAAATTTAAATAGTTATAAGGGCGTCCACTGCTGTAATTATGTGGATGCTGGTTTGCTTATTACCAAAAGAAAATAACCACGCCAACAAGAATTGTTGCGATGGATGCAATTTTTTTTGCCGTGAGTTTTTCTTTGAAAATAAAGAATGCTAATACGGGGACGAATAGATAGCTCAAGGCTTCTATCGTTCCCAATTCTTTTAATTGCACACCCTTGCTCATGGCGAACACATTGCTTAGCATGATGAGGCCCATGAGTATGTAACCACCAATCACCCATGGGTTCAGGTATTCTTTGGCAATGTTTGTTTGCTTTTGCTGAGCAGCCTTTTTTAACAGCATTTGTGCCACGGCGGCCATGAACACGTTGAATATGGCGAGTGCGTAAAACATACTATGCTCTTGTGTTCAGGGTGATGCCGGCAATGATCACTGCCGAGCCGATAACATTGTTTAGTGAAATAGCTTCGCCAAACATAAAATGGGCGATTAGCAGACCGAACACAGCGCCAGAGCCCTTGAAAAGGTAGGCATCACTCACTGGCATTCGCTTAATGATTTGCTGCCATATGATGGCGTAAACGCCCAATACAAAAACTACGCCGCAGATAAATGCGATGTAGGGGAGGCTCAAGAACTCCTGCATAGAGGCGTACTTCGAAAAAATCCCTGAACAGGAGTATATGAAGAACGCTGTAATTAGCAGTATGTACTTTGCAAAACTTTTCATGTTATCTCGTTAGGCGTAAAATAGAAATATAATGGTCAAGGCTGAATTAAAAAAATTCATGTAATTTCGTATCTAAATGCCCACTATGGCATTTTACACACGCAATCCATGAAAGATGCAGTGGATTCATTGACTGAATTTTGCAAGAATCATAGTGGGACCATTGTATGTCAACGAGAAAGAGTCTAGGAACGTTCTTGATTTGTTTTTTCGCTAAAAATCGTCTTGAACAAGCTTTCCATTCCTGATTTCAGAAATCAACAAGTCGTAATTGTAGGCAGAACTTTCCGAGTATAGGCCGGTTCCTGGATTTTGGAGTTTTTCAAAAGTTTGTGAATTGTAGATAACACTCAATGAATCGTGTAATGATAGCGAACGTTCTTGCATTAACCAAAGTGCGAGATCGTTGACTATACCCTCAACAAGAAAATCCTGCTTGCTGGTCATACGGTTCCTCTCCTTTGCAACAGAGAAATCGCATCAACAGTTCTAAACGCATACTGGTTACTTAATTTACGGTATTTCAACCCTTTCACAAGGTCATCAATTGCGATAATGCCCATGGAAAATGTTCTGAACAGTGTTGCAATGTCATCGTTAGCGACGGGGCCAATTATCAGGTCATAGGCATCAGCAGGATGTTCATTTGCGCGACTGCGATTCGCCATCACGAATTCAGCCCATTCCTTGTCAGCTGATGGAAATTCTTTGATATGTAAGCCTTGCGCTTTTTCAAAATCGAATTCATAAACGTTCACCACAGGTGATCCACCGAAACGATCAGCAACCTTATTTGCCATTTCTTGCGCTTGATGCAGAATGGTGGTCAGGTAAAAAGATTGCCCAAAATCCTTAAAAGGCTTGCACTTAGACAAATCTATTTTATCAATCTCGCAGTTTGAACCGTGATAGAGAATCACTTGATCAGACCTCCGTTTTTCAAACAGATGTCAGTCAAATCATCAACTGTGTCTTCAAAAGAAAGCAAATGCTCCGCTTCGTAGTGTTTCTGCAGAAAGTCAAAGCCTTTAAACAGGCTTAGGTAGTTGAAAGCCTGCTTTTTCGTTAAAGATTTCGCCTTTGCAAATTCGTTTATTGCGGCTGTAATCCAAGAAATTTGCTTTTCCATGCCATGGAATATAAAAAAACATGATAGAAAGGGCAATGTTTGTATCAAAATCATCACCAACCTACGTGAAGTTGCAGGACGCATACGTCGCTGAAAAGGGCATCCGTATTGGTAACTGGAAGGAAATCGGCTACCTGATGAAGAATTCCTCCAACTTCTACTACTGCGACCAGGCTGCGGGTACTGCATGCACCGCGTCTAACAATGGTGATGGTCATGGCACTACAGGAACCTTCAATGAATATGATTTTACTGTCACATGGACTGCTACCAACGTTGCCACTTTGAATGACTGCCCTGCAGGTAAGAACTGGTCCTTGACCACTTCTGGTAACTCTTCTGCCGGTGGTTTGGTTACTTATACAGCAACAGTTGATGGTGCTAGCACCGCTGGTGGTGATTGTGAAGTTCTTACTCCGAACTTCCTCCGCCTCCACACTGCAGCTTCTAGCAATTAATTTTTAGCGAATTAGTTAATAAAAAGGTGGTTTCGTATCGAAACCACTTTTTTTAATTATGCAATTTATTCTGTCATCTGCATTTGCAAGCCTTGGTCTAACAGGAATAATTACCTTTTTTGGAGGGGATTCTTCCAAAATGTTATTCCTTTTCTTTGTTGTTTCAACAGCATTTGTTGTTTTGCTGTCAAGAGCAAACATCTCTTCGCATATTCAAAAAAAAGAATACTACTCATTTTTTTTCACGCTATTTGTAATATTAGGTTGCGGTAGTACTTTATGGGCACTGTCAGTATTTCCGCTATATGATCCTCAACAAGTTGCACTGACCATTGGGGGACCCCTGAACGGATTTTTTGGAATCTTTGTCAGGAAATTTATTGTTGAAACATTAGCCCCTATTTTAATCTCTTTCATTTGTCTGGTTCCTTGGCTTTGTAAATTGTCCCGTTATAGGCGAATTATGTGTCAAAGTCTGATTTGCTTGTTGGTTGTTGGAACTTGTTCAGTAAAGGTCTATCTTGAAATTCCATTTTTAGAATACAAGCGTGTTTTTGAAGCCTGGTATAACGATGAAGACCTGGCCAGTTCACCTTTTTTTATTGATAATTACACCAATTTAGATTCCCTAAATGTAGAGAAAGTGGGTAACACAAGAAATCTTATCTATATAATAATGGAATCTATGGAAAATTGGGATGACTCCTTGATTCCAGAACTGATTCGGTTGGAACAAGAAAATATTCATTTTACCAGTGTTGAAGGGAAAGTTTCTGGCGGGCGAGAAATTGCCGGATCCACATGTACTATCACAGCAACAGTTTCAAAAACGACTGGTGTTCCGTATCTATCGGCTAATTATACCGGTGACACTATTTTACCTAATGTGAAAAGCATTTACGACGTGATGAATTTTTATGACTATCACAATACATTCCTACAGGGAACTGACGCAAGATTTGCAAACCTGAATTTTTACCTAAACGCCCATGGCGTTAACGATGTTTATGATATAAAGCGACTGTCGAATTATTCGGATATGGATCCGAAATTAACCGCAAGTAAAGACTATCGTCCAGGAATATCGGATCGCAGTTTGTATGAAATTGCCAAGCTGATACTGGATACCCTAAGTAAAAAAAATAACTTCAGCTTAACTATTGCGACTATTGATTCTCATTTTCCCATTGGTTTTTACAATGACAAATGTTCTATAAAGCCTCAAAGCGGTAAAGATGAAGATATGCTTAGGGCTGCGATACAGTGCGCATCGAAAGACGTCTATGATTTCGTAAAATGGGTAGAGTCAAAGAGTTTTGGAAAGAATACAGAAATTGTTATTGTCGGCGATCATGTATTTAAAGGGAAACTTCTTATCGACCATCCTGATAGACGCTGGGTCGATATTTTCATTAATCCATTGATGCAACCGAAAAATACATTACGTGATTTTTCTTCTGTTGACATAGCCCCATCTATTCTTGAAAGTATGGGGTTTATTATCCCTGGCCATAGAATGGGCTTTGGAACTAGTCTTTTTTCTGATGAACCAACAATATTAGAATCAGGAATGGATTATAAAAGCGTAAATATTCAAATTTCTAAGATGGTTCGGAGTCCTGAATATTATCACCTTTCAAAAAGAATCATTGAATGAATAATCGTGATAGAATCACTTGTTCGCAACACCGCCAGGGCTGGCTCAGGCGACTAAAATACACACAATAATATTGATACGGATTATTCGTTCTCTAGCGCTAAGTTCGATATACAAAAAGGACGCTATTTCTAGCATCCTTTTTTCATAATTTTTGAGATAAAAATTAGTTGGTAGTGAGCTTGAGGAAGTTCGGAGTGAGGACTGCGCAGTCATCTGTTTCACTTGTGGAACCATTAATTGTAGCGGTGTACTTAACCATGCCTCCTGCAGAACCATTCTGAGCAGTAACAAGATTCCAATCCTGCTTTGCTTCGCAATCATTCAAGGTTGCCTTGTTTGTTGCGGTCCAGTATCCAACGTAATTGTTGTCTGCAACAGTAGCGGTTGAACCGTAGCCCTTTGCATTCTTAGCGTCGTCGCATAAAGAAGAAGCATCGCAGTACCAGTAGTTAGAGGAGTTCTGCATCAAGTAACCGATTTCCTTCCAGTTACCAACGCGGATGCCCTTTTCAGCGACGTATGCGTCCTGCAACTTCACGTATTCTGCGGGAGTTTTGGGAATGGGATTTGTGTTGATATCATTTTTTTTTCAAACTTTGCTCGTCCCTGAAATGTTTTTGGGGTAGAATGGAGGCTTTATGCTTTTTTATGATGCTGCAATGGAAAGTTTAAAAAATAATCCTGGTGAACTCACTGATTCGTCTATTGAAACTTATCAGTGGAATTTGAAAAAATTATATGATTTTTCACCGGAGCTTGATTGCTCTGCAATTGATGAAAGATTGATTCGCGATTTTAAGGCCCATATGCAGGAGTTGGGAAATAAACCCGCAACCGTGACGAAGGCTTTGTCTGTCTTTAGAATTTTCGTGAACCGGTTACGTAGAGAGGGTGTAATAGAAAATGATCCGTTCAAGGGGGTGAGGATTGGACGGGTTTATACAAGGCGCGGTTTCCTGACTGTGCGAGAATTGAAAATGCTCTATTTAAACTTTTCGGATAACAAGTCCTTGCTTACAAGAGAAGAGTGTGAATGTGTGAAGGTATTTTTATTCAGTTGTTTTACGGGACTTCGATATAGTGATTTGCAATCGTTAACTTGCAACGAGATTTTTGACTGGAAAATTCGTAAGCAGACTCAGAAAACGGGAGAGTCTGTGTATATTCCAATACCAGTACAGGCACGCTTGCTCTTGCCAAGCCAATTAAATGGAAATGGTCCCGTATTTCATGTAGTTGAAAATTCAACTTTTAACAAGCGCTTGCGTCGTGCGGCAAAGAAAGTTGGTTTTACAAAATATTTGCACTGTCACTTGGCTCGCCATACTTTTGCCACGACCTGTATTTCTTTGGGGATTCCTCTGCCTGCGACAAGTAAACTTCTTGGTCATCGCAACTTGGATACAACCTTAATTTATGCAAAATACGTGGATTCATTTTTGGACAAGGAAATGAAAAAATTCAATAAGCTTTAAAACGGAAAGGAAAAAGGATATGTATAATGAAACTATGTCCTCTTTAAAAGAACAAATCATTGAAAAGTTGGTGGCGGATGGCTATGACATTGATGCTTCTTTGACGATTCCTGCGGCAACCGAGGCTCTTGTGGCGCGAATGAGGGGGGGGGGGCTTCGCGGCGCAAGAGCTTGGTCTGCCAGAAAGTATGCGAGGTGAATGCCGCACAAATGAACTTGTTCATTTGTATGGCTGAACCGATGCTACGGACGCTTTAGCGTCCATCGTTGAGGTCGTGGCTGAGCGTGCCCGTGCTTACCAAGTCCAGGCGGTACTGCTTGCTGATGTTCTCGAATTCGATTGCGGTAGCCATATTCAGGAATGTAGTAAATATTTTTGTGGATTCTATCGCTTCGCACCAGAATGACATCATGTTTGGGGAGGTGCGGAAAAATTTATTGCAGGTGTCTTGTCAAACTTGTAAAACTGGTGTATATTTGTGCAGTCTGATCAAAGTAAAGCCGTTTTTGTTCACGCCTGTAAAACGGAAAGGATATGTTATGAAGAAGAAAGAAGTCCCTGTTGCGGGGAATAGTGCTGTTCCGGCCAATGTTGCCGAGAAAACGAAAGAAATTGTCCTCATTGACGAGAATTTGCTGAAAAACAAGGTTTACACCATCCGTGGTGTAAAGGTGATGCTTGACGCCGATCTGGCGGAGATTTATGGGTATTCTGTAAAGGCGTTTAATCAGCAGGTTAAGAATAATGCAGAAAAATTTCCGGAGGATTTTAGGTTTCAGGTGTCCGAAAAAGAAGTAGATGCATTATCGAGGTCAAATTTTTTGACCTCGATGCAAGTAAAGGGAATAAAAGGGGGACGAACTTACCGACCTTATGCCTTTACAGAGCAGGGCATTTACATGCTTATGACAGTTCTCAAAGGTGATTTGGCGACCAAGCAAAGTCTTGCCCTTGTTCGTCTTTTCAAGGATATGAAGGACTACATTGCCTCAGAAAATCAACAGTTGCTTGGTTGTTCCAACTGTGTTCAAATAGCAACCCTCACGGCTCAACATTCCCACGAAATTGCCGAAATTCGCACGGATGTGGCTCGTTTGGAGGTGGAGTCTCTGAAAACTCAGGAATCCTTGGGCAAGGTCATGGAGTTTTTTCACGATCCATCTACCTATAAGCACCACTTGATTCTGAATGGGCAAAAACTGGAGGCTGATGTCGCTTACACGCAGATTTATGGTATGGCTCAGAAGTCAATTTTCATGTTTGATGATTTTGTTGGCGTAAAAACACTGGATTTATTGCGAGGTGTCGCTCAGAATGTTAAGATTACGCTTTTCAGTGATCAGCGGAATGGCTGCGCTTTGACTCAAACGATGATTGACGACTTCAAGGCTGCTCGTCCTGACGTTTCCTTCGAGCGGAGGCCTGCAGGCGGAATATTCCATGACCGTTATATCGTTTTGGATTACAAAACGGACCATGAAAAGATGTTCCATTGCGGCGCTTCTAGCAAGGATGCCGGCAAGAGAGTGACTTCGATAACCGGCATCGAACATCCTGAAGTCTATCACGAGCTGATTGAGGGAGTGTTGAAGTTGCCTGTTCTGCCTTGACTGTTTTTGCTGTGGGTTATTTTATCGTCGCTTTGATGTCGGAAAATGTGGTTATCGTCGGTTTTGTCGTCGGTTTGGTGTCAAAACTTGCGTTTGTCATCGGCTTATCGCCGGTTTAGCGTCGGTTTATGTTTATGAAGAAGAAAGAAGCCCCTGTTGCGGGGAGTGAAATTGCCATCATTGATGAGAATTTCCTGAAGAGCAAGGTTTACACCATTCGCGGTGTAAAGGTGATGCTTGACGCCGATCTGGCGGTGATTTACGGGTATAGCACCAAGGATTTCAATAGGCAAGTTAAGAATAATATAGAACGTTTTCCCGAGATTTTCCGATTTCAGTTGACTATGGACGAAATTGCTGAATTATCGAGGTGCAAAAATTGCACCTCGATGCAGGTCAAAGGGGTGAAAGGTGGGCGAGTCTATTTACCTTATGCCTTTACAGAACAAGGAATTTATATGTTGATGACTGTTCTTAAGGGGGAGCTTGCTATTAAGCAAAGTATTGCTATAATGCTTTTGTTTAAAGACATGAAGGACTACATTGCTGCCGAAAATCAGCAGTTACTAGGTTGTTCCAACTGCCTTCAAATTGCGAATTTGACGGCTCAACATTCCTGATTATTCCGGAGCGGCGGAGCCGCCAGTCCGGAAAAATGAGAGCCACTAGTCCGGTCTGACGGAGCCACCTGTTTTAGGGTTATTGTGCTTCAGATGGGTTCAACCCATACACTTCTCGCATGGATTTCCTTGTAAGCCCCAAGGAACGTGGCCTGAGGAAGGGGGGGGGCATCAAACGTCTCGGAAGGTGCATGAACTTTTGACGATACCACTTCCGAGCCCTCGGAAGGAGCGTGAACTTTTTGCGACGGCCCGTTGCGTCATCCTGAGTGGCGAGCAGCCGCGAAGGAACCAGTCCAAAATTCCGCAAATGCAGCAAAAGTCTGCGCCCCAAGGGGTCAGATGAGGCTTCGCCACATCTGCCTGCGCTCGGTCATGCCAAGCTACGCACAAGTGCGTTCTTGTCACGACTCTCGCTGGGGTCACGATCGCTCCCGTGATTTAAGGGCGAAAAATTTTTACAATCTTTTTTCAAAATCCAGGGAGCATTCTACGGCAAAAAAGCGTGTATATAGCAGGCGGCGATTTAGCCACCTCGCAAAGGTGTGCGCAACACCCAGCAACACGTATGAACGAAAACGAAACCGCCGTAGGCGCTGATAACGAAACTAAAGTCATCGACTTCTCTAAAATCACCATCACCAACCGTTTCATGTTCCCGCTGGTCATGAGCCACAAGGAAATCGCAAAGCCCTTCATCGAGGCGGCGCTTGGCATCAAGATTTACGACCTGAAGGACCCCGAGCAGGAAAAGACGGACCAGGTCGGCATCTTCAGCAAAAGCGTGCGCTACGACGTTTACGCCCAGGAAACCGGCAAGGACGGCGAAGTCAAGCGCTCCTTCGATCTGGAGATGCAGATGGAGGACACCAAGGAACTCCCGAAGCGCGCTCGTTACTACCAGTCTATTCATGACACCCACGAGCTGCGCAAGGGAAGCATGTACAGCAGCCTTAAGGACCAGTACGTGCTCTTCATTTGCCCGGAAGACATTTTCAAGGAAGGCCTGCCTATTTATAGTTTCCAGAACTATGCGACAGAAAACAAAAAACTCGCCTTGAACGACCGCACTTTCAAAAATTTCTATATATTTAACCAGTACGAGAAACTTCCGGATACGCACCCGCTTAAACCGTACCTGAAGTATTTTGCTACAAACGCCGCCGAATCCTCGGAGACAAGGAAAATCCACACCAAGGTGGAGTGGTACCGTTCAGACGAAAAGACACAGGAGCGCTATATGACATGGGAACAGGAAATCCAGCTTGCCGCAGAAGCCGCTGCTGAAAAAGAACGCGAGCGCAACGAGAAAATCATCGCCGAGAAGGATGCCGAGATCGCCGAACAGGCACGCAAAATCGCAGCTCTTGAGGCGAAACTCGCCGGAAAGAACTCCAAGTAACCTCTGCGAAAAATCTCCGCGATACAAGGGACCCCGCGCGGGTCTTTTTTTGTGGGCGGCCCGGCACTCCCGTGCTGTCGCTTCCGTTGAATGTCCGATTTCCTTGTCGGTAAGGTGTTCTTCCAAAGGCCAATTCAAGTTGTGCTCCTTGGCAAGTTTCAAGACCCTGTTGACGGTCTTCTTGGACACCTGACAACTTGTCGCGATGTCGTTCTGGCTTAATCCCAGATTTCGCAACCTGAGGATTTCGCGGTATTTGGTCATTCGACCTCCTGTCTATTTTTTGCACGGAATTGTGCTTGCTAAAATTAGACAGGTTTCCTTATCCCCGGAACCGCGGTTTCCGTTTGACCGGTACGCCGGTTTCCATTACTCCGGTTTCACGGTGTACTTTGCTCCGGTATATTCAATTTTAATTATATTGCTATCCATAGGATGCTCCTTTCATCCTATTTTTTTACCCCCTTAGAGGAATTTGCGAAAGACAATATACGTTATCAAAAGTCCGCGGCATCATTGTCGTGGACATTCGCATTATAGAGTTTTCATGACATTTTGTGGGTGGCTCTCAGCCTCCGGAAGGGTGGCTCCGTATTTTCCGGAATAGTGGCTCTCTAGTACCGGACTGGTGGCTCAAAGTACGCCGGAATAATCAATTCCCACGAAATTGCGGAAATTCGCACGGATGTGGCTCGTTTGGAGGTGGAGTCCCAGAAAACCCAAGATTCTTTGGGCAAGGTCATGGAGTTTTTCCACGACCCGTCTGCTTACAAGCACCACTTGATTCTGAATGGGCAAAAACTAGAGGCCGATGTTGCCTACACGCAGATTTATGGTATGGCTCAGAAGTCAATTTTCGTGTTTGATGATTTTGTTGGCGTAAAAACACTGGATTTATTGCGAGGTGTTGCTCAGAATGTGAATGTGACGATTTTTAGCGACCAGCGGAATGGATGCGCTTTGACTCAAACGATGATTGACGACTTCAAGGCTGCACGTCCTGACGTTTCCTTCGAGCGGAGACCTGCAGGCGGTATATTCCATGACCGTTATATCGTGTTGGATTACGGAACGAGTCACGAAAAAATGTTCCATTGTGGAGCTTCTTCAAAAGATGCGGGAAAGCGTGTCACGACGATAGACGACATTGAACACCCTGAAGTCTATCACGAGCTGATTGAGGGAGTGTTGAAGTTGCCTGTTCTGCCTTGACAGTGTTTGCTGTGGATTGTTTTATCGTCGCTTTGATGTCGGAAAATGAGGTTATCGTCGCTTTTGTCGTCGGTTTGGTGTCAAAACTTGCGTTTGTCATCGGTTTATCGCCGGTTTATGTTTGATGAAATTCGCGTTAGGGATCGAAGTGGCGAAGCCATTCGGACTCGCGAAGCGAGGCTGAACGGAAAAATTTTCGTGTAAGATGTTTCGGTTAGATGTTTGCGAAAATTTTATAACGCGAGTGCCCGCCCCGGCTTGCCGGGGAACGCCCAAAGTCTCGCCACCATCATATTATGACCCTTCTTGAATGGATACAATGCGTTTACACCTACCCAAACAAATCGTCCAAAACAACCTCGTTTTGCACTACTCCGGAATGGGAATTTTTCATAACGCCGAATGTTGTTACAAAAGTATTGAGCAAGGCCATTTTGCACTTAGAGGCAACCCTAAATATTTCTATGCGGTTGCGGAGTTTGGTCTCGTAACTTTTATCGATGATGAATTCGCCCTGCGAGAATTTCATTTCACAGACATTAATAACACGGTCGGCCCGCTTAATCAGAAGGTCTATTTGTGCTCCATCAGTATTGCAATCAATTGTGCGGCTGGTACATCTCCAGGCGGAACACTCCGTTGCAATGCCGTTTATTCCCAGCGATTTCTTTATCTGGTCTAAATGAGCAAAACAAACCTGCTCAAATGAAATTCCCTGCCAAGATACAATGCCGGGATTCATCAGGTTGTGTTGCCAATATTCCTTGTCCTTGGACTTCTGTTTTTCGCAAAAATGCAAATGGAACAGTGTAAAGAAATCTGTCAAACGATATGTCCCGTTATTACTCTTGGAGCCAAACTGGGAAAAGCATTCTACGAAATCGCAACGCTCCAAGTTGGCAAGCATGCGCGTCAATGTTCCCCCAGAAATTTTCGTTATTCTAGCAAGTTCTTGCCTACTCATTCCGCTCTGTTTTTCGGACAACTTTTCGACAATCCTTATGTAACTGTCAGCTCCGGAAAAAAGCGCGTTGTATAGTTCATTAAATTCATCATGCAAGGCGCCGTCTTTGTCGAAATAAAGCCGGTCAATATTTTGCGCAAGGCTATTGTTAACATCTAGCAGATCCAGATAAAAGGGGACTCCGCCGAGAACCATGTAACATTGCGTAATCTGGAACCGATCCCAATAACAGTTCTTTTTTTTCAGGAACAGTTCGCATTCCCGTAGGGAGAATGGGTGCAGATTTATTTTTCGGGTAATCCTGTTATGAAGTCCGCCCTGATTTTCGATTAACTTATCGACCATCCAGGAAGTTGCACTTCCGCAGGCAACGAACAAAATGTCGTCACGATTTGCCGCCCAGGAATTCCAGAAGTATTCGAAGGCGGATACAAAATCAGACTTAAAAGTATCAATCCAAGGCATTTCATCAAAAAAGACAACCTTGCGTTTCGCACGACATTCACACAAAAGTTTTTCCAGGGCAGAAAAAGCCTCGTTCCAATTTTTTAGTGCAGGGGCAAAAGCTGATTTGCTGTACTCCTTGAGACAATCTGCGAAATTCTGGAGCTGCTCCGCCTGGGATTTGTTATGTGCACCAGTGTAGGAAAACGAGAAACGTTCCCTAAAAACACTTTGAATCAAGAAAGTTTTCCCGATTCTTCTTCTGCCGTAAACCACGGCCAGTTCAGACTTGCCGGAAGAATATGCTTCTTCAAGCAACTTTATCTCTTTTTCTCTACCAACCATCTTTTTCATATACCCAAAATATACGAATTTATTGTTGTTTTGGGTAAGGAAAGGATTTGTTGTTTACCCAAAAAGTGTGTTTTTATGTCTATTTTGGACACGTTTTCAAATACGAGTTGATTGAGGATGTGCTTGGTGGTTGAGTTTAGTTTGCAGTGCAAAAGTTACGATTATTCCCGTACGGGAATAATTTGCCGCAATTCTTGCTGTTTGACGTTGATTTTCCCGTACGGGAAAGTTATATTTGACGGTATGAAGGTGCAACAGGTAAATGATATTTCGATTTCTGTGAAAAAAAGAAGAAATCAGTTAAAACTGACGCAAGCGGAATGCGCTGCCTTTTGTGGTGTCGGCGTTCGATTCTTCTCGGAACTGGAAAATGGCAAGGAAACGCTACAGCTTGATAAAGTATTGCATGTTTTGCAAATGCTTGGTTTAAATCTTCATGTTGTGGAAAGGGAAAATGATCGATGAAGTTAAAGGTTTATTTTGCAAATAAGCTTGCTGGTAGTTTGTTTTCTACTCCCGATAAAGGGATTGTGTTTGCTTACGAAGATTCCTATGTTAGGCAAAATGGAAATTCTCTTTCGATGTCACTTCCATTAAGATTCGGTGAGTTTTCGCAAAAGGAATGTCTGCCGTTTTTCTCGGGAGTTCTCCCAGAAGGTGACGTTAAACGTCGAATTTCTGAGTATTTGCATGTTTCTGAATCGAGTACGCTTAAGTTGCTGCAGGAACTTGGGGGTGAATGTGCCGGTATGATTTCGGTATTGCCAGAAGATGCCGAACCTAATCAGAAGTTGATTTATAGACTGGATTCTGACAATTACGAGGAACTGTCAGAAGATGTTTTACTTGGTTATATAAAGAACGCAGAAACGAGGCCTTTGCTGAAGGCTAATGAAGAGCTGAGACTTTCTTTGGCTGGGGCTCAGGAAAAGTTGCCTCTGGCATTTTTTGACGGAAAATTTCATTTTCCAAAGAATGGTGCTCCATCGACACATATCATCAAACCAACTGGCAAGGGAGAATTGTCGTCGCTTGCAGTAAATGAATATGTGTGCATGAAGCTTGCAAAATATTCTGGCCTAAGCGTGCCTGATGTGGCTTTGAAGAAAATTCAGGATGAAACGTTCATGATGGTGGAGCGCTATGATAGAATCAAAAGAGGTGATTCTGTTGTTCGTTTACATCAGGAGGATATGTGCCAGGCGTTGGGAATTCTTAGCGATCGAAAATACCAGAATGATGGTGGTCCGGGCATTGCGGATATTTTTCAGCTGATTAGTCGAAGAACTTCAGTTCCACTTTTGGACGCACGGGCATTTATTCAGTACGTCCTGTTTAATCTCGTTATTGGCAACTGCGATGCTCACGGGAAAAATTATTCTTTGCTCTATGATGGCGGTGTCTTGAAACTATCTCCGATTTACGATGCCGTCTGTACGCTTTTGTATCCGACTCTAACAAGAAAGGTTTCCATGAAAATTGGAAGCCATTATGAGATTGATAAAATCAGAAAGGCTGATCTCGTTCTCCTGGCGGAACAACTGAAATTAAGACAGTCCGTGATTCTGAATTTGTATTCGGATTTGAGAAAGAAAGTTCTTCTAGGTTTTTCATCAATCCGTGAAGATGAATGTCTTGACGGCTGCACAGAAACGATTGATGAAATCGAAAAAATCGTGCAAGAAAGAGATATAACAAGTGATTGCTAGGCTTTCTTGGCCTTACACCGTATCCATAAAGGTCTTCTGGATTCTATTGAACACGATAATGCCCAATGCCAACAGGACAATCATAAATCCTGCGCTGTAACCTAATGCTTGCCAGCTGAATTCGCCTACGCCAAGCCCTGCAAGAATCATAATCAACACGGGGGTGAGTAGCAAAAACTCAGCCAATAAAAAATCGATCCCGGTGGGCCGGAATCGATTTTTCACGTTAAATTGGTGTTAGCCTCTGGTTACCCTGAACATGAAGCTGATTACGTTCGAGTCAAAGGTGCTTTCACTATCATCACTGGCGCCAAACGTATACAAATAGCCGATGCTCAATCCGACGGACCATGTGTCAGAGATCCACCAGTCCTTGCCGATTTCTACTTGCATTTCGTAGTCGAGCATTTCGAATGTTTGATGGAGGTTCTCTTTGTTGTGGTTTATGTCTTCACCGAAGAATGCAAACCCATTTGCGATGCTAAAGAAGGCGCCGTTCATTACGGAATGGGGATTTCTAAAGGGGTAGAATGTAAATCCTACTCCTACAAAACTATAAAAGCCATAGGCATCGTCATCCTTGCTGTTTTTTTCTTTAAGGTTTTGTGGCGAAGATCCTAAGACCGAATATTGATTATCGAAGTTATGTTCGTAAGAAGTTTCACTATACTTGCCTTCGCCTATCAGCATGGCAAAGTCTAGTTCAAAGAACAGCGCCACGAGGTTCCCAAAGGATCTACCGAATCTCAAGCCGAGAGTCGGTATGGCGAAATCGTTGAATTCATAAACTTCCTCTACTACTCTTTCGTACGAATATGAATAGTCGTTGTTATTATAGTCATAATGATGTTTGTATTGATAATCGGATTGCTTGTAATTAAAACCTACATAGGTTGCGCCAAGGCTTGCGTTAAAGTAGAATCCACGATGCTCCCTTGGCGGTCGATAAAGTTTTACCGGCTTTTGGGGGGTAACGGTTTCTTCGACTGTTTCTGCGGGATTTTCTTCGGATTCCTGTGCAAAGACTGTGGTCGCTGCAAGCATTCCGGCAAGAACCATCTGGACGAAGTGACTATGAAAATTTTTCATATTCGTCTCTTAGCCTCTTGTCAAGCGGAACGAAAGGGTGTACACTGTTTCTGTACCTTTAGCTTCATCAAAATTTGTTGAAGAATGGTTGTATGAAAATCCAATACCTATGGACAAGTGGTTGCTTACCCACCATTCCTTGCCAATTTCTGCGATAAAGCTTCTTCCAAAGGAGGCGATGTTTCCTGCGGAGTAGTCGTCCGTTACAAAACATGCATAAATAACGTAACCAAAAGATCCGCCGATAAAGAAACCGTTCATGGCTGAATTTGGATTTCGGAACGGGTAGATTGTCGTGCCGAAGCCAACGAAGGTTCTTAAATTTACTGCATCGCCCGAAAATCCTTCGGAATCGTAAGCTCTCCAATCTTCCGCGTAAACCTTATCCCCTTGTTTGTCATAGAGCGGATTGCCGTTCTCGTTTTGGGCGATCTCTCTATCGTAGTTAACCTCTTCGTAGTCCATAACGCCTGAATAGATCGCGAAATTGAATGTTGTATGAAAGGCAATCAGGTTTGCAATGGCTGTACCGAACTTAAAGTCGAATGAAGGGGTTGTGATTCCCCAAAAATCAAATGATTCGATATCTTTTTTATCAATTCTGGTGTTGTCCAGATCTTCCCATGTACTTTTGGCGCTGATTTTGTTGTAGCCAATGCCAAAGCCTACGCTATTGTAGAAACCGCGATGTTCCCTTGGGACAAAAGATGAAGTAAGATCTTCGGCGAAAATGCCAGAAACAAGAATTGCAAAAATAAAAAGGAATGTATTTTTTAACATAGTGCGGATAAAATAAAAAAATATTGTGTTTTTGTGTAGACGCGTGTAAATGGGTCTACATTTGGTTTTAGGATTAGATATGAAATTTGGTGCGTTATTTTTTGTTGCAGGCTTGTCTTGTGCAATGGCTGCAGAACTTGATGGGGCTGCCGATAGTACTCTTCGTCAGTTGGCGGAGGCTCGTGGCCGCATGGTGGGTTCCATTCTGAATTCCAATTGGTTTAGCTATGGTCTTGGGGACGATGCCGAGGTTTATGAGAATACTCATAAGTCGCAGTTCAATATCGTGGTTGCCGAAAACGAAATGAAGTTTGACGCCACGGAACCGTCTCGTAATTCCTTTAACTTCAAGAACGGCGACAAATTGATGGCTTACGCTGCAAAGAATGGCATGCAGGTTCGTGGTCATGCGCTGGCCTGGCATAGTCAGGTTCCTCAGTGGGTGCCTGATCTGGCTGCGAGTGTGGCTGCTGCGGGTGGATCTGCCAAGGACACTTTGCTTGCCGTGCTGAAGAACCATATCGAAAATGTGGTGGGACATTACAAGGGCAAGGTCCGCGAGTGGGACGTGGTGAACGAAGCCATTGCTGATGGTACTCCTGCTGCTTGGCGTGATGGCGCGACTTCTGTCTGGTACAAGTATATCGGTCGCGAATTTATTGACTCTGCCTTTGTGTGGGCCCATAAGGCGGACCCGGACGCAAAGCTTTATTATAACGATTATTCCCTGGAGTGGGGGTTGGCTGCAGGGGCGAAGGGTAAGTTCGCTGTGGATTCCGTGGCAAAGCGCCTGAAGGCTGCGGGCATTTACATTACGGGTCTTGGGACACAGACTCATATTTCTGATTACCATGTGACGACGCCTCCTAACGTAAAGGCCTTGGCTCAGGCTCTTGAAGCGGAGGGCTTGACTTTGCAGATTACGGAGCTGGACATTGGCTTCGATAAGAAGGATGTTTCCAAGGCGGATTTTGAGGCCCAGGGAAGTTTGTACCGTCAGTTTATGGATGTGTTCCTGGAGGCGCCCAACATGGAGGCGTTTGTTATCTGGGGATTTTCCGACAAGTATAGCTGGCTTGCTGATTTGTATAAGTACAATGGTTTGGTCTTTGATTCCAGTTTTGCAAAGAAGCCTGCTTACGATAGTTTGGTTGCTAGTTTGAAGGCTCATAGTGCAGACAAGGTTTCTAAGGTCAAGGATATTGTTCCCCTGGTTTGGGAGGATGCTTCGCCTTTTGGAAATGGTTCTTATGTAATTGTGGATTATAGCCAAGCGGGTGCCGAATCTCGTGGGGAATGGTCTGGCGATGTTAAGAATGGCAATGGCAAGTTTGAATCAGAACCGCTGGCTGGCAAGACGGGCTACATGAATGTTCCGTTGGCGGGTTGCGACCAGAATGCGGATTATTGCGGCTACCAGCATGCGATTTACACGTTGCCTCAGGATGTGGTGGACTCCAATTTCCTGTCGAAGTGTGAGGCCTTGGTGTTTACTGCTTACGGACCTACGGGGAGTACCGCCTACGTGAATATTGGAACTGGCGATCCCAAGATGACTTTGCAGAATGGACGGCCCTTGAGCGCCAAGGTCTGGAGCGGTATGACGGTGGACCTGCAGGCTGTTCGCGATGCTATGGCCGGTGATGCCGCCGTTAGGCCCGCGCAGTTGACTTTCAATAGCAGCAACACTTCCGCCATGTACATTGCAAAGATTGAGGCTGTGGGATGCCCTGATGGTTCCGAACGTCCGGCTGCGATCCGTGGTGTTTCTGCTAGGGACGGCTTGAAGGTCGTGATGAGTGGCCGCACCTTGAATCTTGTGGGTGTAGCGTCTGCTCGTGTGGACGTGATGGATTTGCAGGGACGTCCGGTATTTTCCGCTAATGATGTTCGGGGCTCGCAGAACCTGGAGGGGCTTGCAAGTGGAACTTACATCGTTCGCGTTCAGAGTGGTAACTTACAACGTTTTGGCCGCGTGATTTTAAAATAGCGCTGCCTTTTGGAGTAACTTGGAAATATCCCTGAACTTGGTTCAGGCATAAGAAAAAAGGCGTCCTTTCGTGGACGCCTTTGCTTGAGTTTTTTTTGCATGGTTTTTCGGGGAATACTAACCAAATAATCCTGTTTGTGGAATTTGGTTAGTAATATTTGCCTCAAAAATCCCGTTTTACAGTCGAATTACTAACCAATTTGGCTAATGGAGCTTGATTGGTTAGTATATTGCTTGTTAATTTGTATTAAATTAGGCGTTTTTTACTAACCAAAATACCCTTTTTTAGTGGCTTGGTTAGTAGCACCTGTAGCTCCTTATTTAATTCGCAGGCGGGCGTACTCGTACAATCCCAGGGAAAGGGCCACGGAGGCGTTGTAGGAATGGGCTTCGGGCATCATGGGGATGCGGAGTACAGCGTCGCACTGCTTCTTGATGAAGGGAGGCAGACCTACGTCTTCGCCACCGACTGCAATAACGGCCTGATCGCTGAACTGGAAGTCCGCCAGGTTGGTTTCGGTGTCGGCATCCAGACCGAGAATCTGGTAACCGGCCTGTTTCAGTTCGCCAACGGCAGCTTCCAGGTTGTTGGGACGGCTGATGCGCATTTTTTCGAGAGCACCGGCAGAGGTTCGTGCGACGCTGGGAGTAATGCCGCACATGCCCTTGGCGGGGAGCAGCAAGATGTCGCAGCCCAAAGCCAGGCAGCTACGGATGCATGCGCCCAGGTTGCGGGGGTCTTCGATGTTGGTGGCGACTGCAACCAGCTTGCGTTCTCCCTTTTCCTTTGCGTTAAAGAGTTCGCCACGGACGTCTTCCCAGACCAGCAGTTCCTTTTCGTTCATGAGGGCGACCACGCCGTGGTTGGGGGTGGCGTAGCTGTTCAGGATCTTGGAGTCCACCTGCTGTACGTGTACGTGTACGCGCTTGGCCAGCTTCTGCAGTTCATAGAGCTTGGGGTTGCCGGACTTGTGCATGAAGAGCACGCGGTGAACCTGCATGGGGCTCTTGGTCAGGAGTTCGGTGACTTCCTTGATGCCGCCTACGGCGACCTGGGGTGCTGCGTCTGCGTCGCCTACTGCGGGGATCACGCCGTCTTCATAGGCGCGGGCGGTGTCCTGGGGACGTTCTTCAAAGCGGGGCTTAAAATCGCGGCGGTCATTGAAGTCGCGACGGTCATTGTTGCGGAAACCTTGAGTAAAGTCGCGGGGGCCATCGCCCTGGGGGCGTGCGGGGCGGAACTCGTTGTCTTCGCGGACGCGGTAGTTCTGACGGGGAGCGCGGCCGAAGCCTCGGCGTTCGCTTGTTTCGCGACGATCGTTAAAATCGCGGCTTGATTCACGGCGGTCACCAAAATTTTTGTTGTCTCTATCAAATGCCATGGTTGTTTCCTTTCTTCTTGTTTAAAAGTATGCGTTCCCTTTTTGCGAACCCATTATTCTTTCGCTCTGCACACAATTACCTGGTTCATACGGATGTCGGTTTCCTTTTGTTCCAGAGGCTCCACCTGGATTTGTTTCGGGGTGGCGATGCCTGCCTTGTAGGCGTCGGGGTGTTTTGCTAAAAAGCGGTCGTAGTAGCCCTTGCCGTGTCCTTGGCGCTGGCCTGTTACGTTAAACTTTGTGCCGGGGACCAGGAATACGGTGAAGGGGCCGGTATAGGGTTCCAGTCCTTCTCGGGGTTCCATGATGCCGAAACGTCCGGGGGCCAGGTCCTTTTTCAGATTGTCGATGGGGTAGAACTCCATGGTGGTCTCGCCGGTCACTCGGGGCAGGAGCAGACGGTTTTCGCGGACCAGCTGTTCCAGGACGGGAGTGATGTTGGGTTCACCTTTCAGGGGGTAGAAGGCTGCAACTTTACGGGATTCCTTGTAGCCAGGTATGGCGTGGATTTCTTCCCAGGGGTTGTTGATCAGCTCTTCGCCGGGGCGCTTTCTTTTGGCCGGGTCAAAGAACCCGCGGGCGCCCAGGACCACGATGAAGAGGAGTATGAGGAGTGCTGCTTCCATAATTTTTTTGCAGGCGCTGTGCCCGCTGTTGAGTTAGTCGGGATCGCCTACGCGCTTGGCCTTGGGAAGGTTTTCCTGGAGGATCTCGTTCCAGATTTTCTTCTGCCAGTTCATGAGGTGGGCTTCTTCGTAACGTTCTTCCCAGGGCATGGTTCCGGGGGCGGCCAGCCAGATGAGTTGCGCCCTGTTGCCCAGCATGGAGGGGTCCAGGTTCAGGGTGGCGGCCTTTTCGTCGCGCCAGGTCTTGAGTACCGAGAGCAGGTCGGAATTGGGCACGACGGGCGGGGGCGGTGCCTTGGGGAGGCGTTCGGGCCAGTCGCTTTCGGGGGTGGCCATGGCGGTTTCCATCATGTTGACGAAGGAATCCAGGCGTTCGTCCCTGAAGTTGCGGGGGAGGCGGGGCAGGTGGTCCAGCAGTACCTGGGGGTAGGTATCCACGGCATGGCGTACGATGGCTAGCATCAGGTCACCGGGCATGACCTTGTAGGGCGGGCGGTCCATTTCTTCGGCCTGTTTTT
Source organism: Fibrobacter sp. UWH9 (assembly GCF_900129715.1). Lineage (NCBI taxonomy): Bacteria > Pseudomonadati > Fibrobacterota > Fibrobacteria > Fibrobacterales > Fibrobacteraceae > Fibrobacter > Fibrobacter sp. UWH9. The sequence continues at coordinate 265,934 of NZ_FQWP01000001.1, forward strand.
CTCGCCATTCCCAAAGGTACTTCAGGATGTTCAGGGCGCAGGGGCTAAAGACGCTGCTGCCGGTAATGCGCCAGGGATCCTTTTTGGGCGGGGCCGGATTACGGGAATGCTCGATAAGGGCGTCACACTGTTCGGTGAGCCAGCTCATGCGTCCGGCGGCCTGCAGTTTTTCTACCAGGATGGCGCAAAGTTCATGAAGGTAAAAGGTGTCGTGGATGGCGTATTCGCACATTTCCAGGGGCAGGGGACGAGTGGTCCAGTCGGCACGCTGGTTTTCTTTTTTCAGTTCGTCGCCAAAATATTCGCGGACCAGGTCGGCCAGGCCTAAATGGGGTTCGCCCAGGATCTTTGCGGCAAGCATGGTGTCGAAGATGTGGGTGGGGCTAAACTGGTAAGTCTGCCAGAGCAGTCGCAGGTCGTAGTCGGCCCCATGGAAAATCAGGGTCTGCATGGCGCGTGCCTTGAACAGGGGGGCCAGATCCAGGCCGCAGAGGGGGTCTACGATATAATGGTGGTCGCCAATGGTGATTTGAATAAGGCAAAGGCGTGCTGTGTAGTGATACATGGAGTCAGCCTCGGTGTCCACCGCGGCCATGTCATAATTCTCCAGGTCCAATAGAAGGTTGGCTAGTGTCTCCTCGCTATCCACCAATATGTACTTTTCGTCTTGCATCATTTGGGTAGAAAATGTAATAAATGTATTTGTCATTACGAAAATGTTTCTAAATTTGCGCCTATGAAAAAGATTTCTCTTACCGGTATCAAGCCGACTGGCACTCCGCACCTCGGCAACTATGTGGGCGCAATCCGCCCGGCTCTTGAACTTACTAAGACTTACGATGCAGTCTACTTCATTGCAGACTATCACGCTCTGACCACCGTGCAGAACGGCGCCGAAATGCGCGACAACATCTACAAGGTGGCCGCCACTTGGCTGGCTCTTGGCCTGAACCCGGAAGAGACTTTGTTCTATAAGCAGAGTGACATTCCCGAAATCTTTGAACTCAGCTGGGCTCTCAGCTGCTTTACCCCCAAGGGCTTCATGAACCGCGCCCACGCCTATAAGGACAAGGTGGCAAAGAACGAAGCCGCCGGCGAAGATGTTGACGCAAACGTGAACATGGGTCTTTACTGCTACCCCTGCCTCATGGATGCCGACATTTTGATGTTCAATGCAGACATCGTTCCCGTTGGCAAGGACCAGAAGCAGCATGTGGAATTTGCCCGCGATATCGCCATCAAGTTCAACAAGCATTTTGGCGAAGATGTGTTCACCGTTCCTGAACCGGTTTTCCAGGAATCCACCGGCGTGATCCCGGGTCTGGATGGCCGTAAGATGAGTAAGTCCTACGACAACTACATCGACATCTTCCTGGATTCCAAGGCTCTCAAGAAGCGCCTGGGCAAGATCGTGACCAACTCCCAGGGTATTGAAGAACCCAAGGATCCGGATACTTGCAACGTGTTCAAGCTGTACAAGCTTTTCGCTACTCCGGAACAGTGCGACGCACTGGCAGCCCGCTACCGCGCAGGAGGCCTGGGCTGGGGCCACGCCAAGCAGGAACTGCAGAACGTCCTCGAAGAACATCTGGGCGCCGCTCGCGAAAAGTACTTCGACCTTCTGGCCCACACCGAAGAAATCGACAAGATTCTCGCCTATGGCAAAGAGAAGGCCAGAGCGAAGTCTAAAGTTATGATGGATCGCGTGCGAGGCCTTCTCGGAACGTATTAGTCAAGCGGGAACGGCTTGTATTAACAAGCCGTGGGAGCGCGAAGCAATTGGCGTCATAGGTTCTTATGGGACGAAGGCCAATTGCGGAGTCGTATAAGGCCCGCGTCAAGTCCAAGGCAATGATGGACAAGGTCCGCTCCTTGCTGGGTACTTACTAGTCGGCGACTCCGGCTCACAGTAGTCCTTAGAAGCATTTTTACAACAGCCCCCGGCAATACGCCGAGGGCTTTTGTGTTATACTTTTTATTATAATTATCCACGATATGAAATCAGTCCTGTCCGTCATCCTTTTTTTAGTACTGAATGCGTTTGCAGTATCCGCAAATGGTTCTTTTGGGGTGACTGCAGATGGCTCGATAAGTCCCTTGGGAATGGTGCTGATGGGAGCTGCCACGGGATCGTTTAATGCGGATTCGGTCATGGCGGCTGAAGCGGAAGGTGCAGAATCTTGCGAAGGCGATGACTGCGAAGATGATGACGATGACTGCGAGGGCGAAGATTGTGAAGAATCGGAAGATTGCTCCGAAGAGGACTCTGAAGATTGTCTGGATTCCGCTGCGGTTGCCGCCCGCAATATGAAAAATGTTCCTCTTCCACGTCAGACTGCCTATACTGGCAAGGGCCTGTCTATTGGTCTTGGTGGTGGAATTTACAATCCTACGGAAGATTGTGATTGCATGGGTATTTGGCAAGGGCAGCTGGAATACTTTTATGCCGATTGGATTAGTGGCGGTATCGATGTCCGTTTCTTTGGGGGCGACCTGGATAGCGATGTGATGGTCATGTACCAGCGCTACCGTACGAACCTCAGGTTCCATAAGGCCTGGCAGAAATTGGATATTTACCTGGAATCGGTGTTGGCCTTTGAAAATACAAGCATTTCTGAATTGCGTGACCAGATCAATAGCCGCGGAAAGTATTCTACGGAGGTCGTTGGCGATTTTACCGATGATATGCCGGATTGGGTTGTTGGCGTTACCACGGATACAATTCTCGTTGAAGACACGACCTTTGTGAAAGACAAGGAAGCTTGTGAACGGATGCTGTCGCTGGATGGTTTTTCTGTGGGCGTGGGTGCTGGTTTTGGTTTGAATCTGACTCGCCTCTGGGGTGTGACTGGAAGTGTTCTTTTCGAATACAATTTCTCGAAGGTTATGGAACTCTCCTTGGTGCCCGGTGTGGCCTTCAATTTGCGCGAAGTTTGGGGTTGGGCCAAGAAAAATCTGCTTTCTACCTGGATTATGGTGGAATTTGGCGCCCAGCGATACTTCAATAATGGTGTAAAGGATTGGGCGAATTACGGTCTTGTGGGCATCCAGTTGGGCATTTAACCCTTGGACTGCCCCTTCCAGTTTGACAAAACGGTTTGATTTTCTATATTTGAGCCACCGATTTTTATCGGAACCCTCCCGGGGCCAATGTTGGTAACCTGGGCGAAAGACCAAAGGGATCTCATTATGAGACAGTATGAAACTATGGTGATCATCGACGCTATGATCTCCGACGACGCCATCAAGGCTGAAATCGAGACCATCGCCGCTGCAATCACTAAGGGTGGCGAAATTGTTCGTCGCGATGATTGGGGCAAGCGTAAGCTCGCTTATTCTATCAACAAGCGCCAGCACGGCTTCTATGTTATCTTCTACTACAAGGCAGAAGTTGCAACTGTTGCCGCTATGGAAGCAGCTCTCAAGCTCAATGAAAACGTTCTCCGTTGGATGACCCTCGCTGATTATCCGATGTCCGAAATCGTTTACAATGCAGACATGGCTCAGTCTACCGAAGAAATCGTTCCGGTTGACGCAGAAGAAGGGGAGGCTGAATAATGGCTTTTGAAGATAAGAAGCAGGCAACCCGTATTCGTCGCAAGAAGACTTGCTGGTTCACCGAAAACAACGTTCAGTTCATTGACTACAAGGATGAAAAGACTCTCCGTCGCTTCATCTCTGAACGCGGTAAGATTATTCCTCGCCGTATTTCTGGCACCTCCGCTAAGTATCAGCGTATGCTGAACGAAGCTATCAAGCGTGCTCGTCAGATGGCTATCCTTCCGTTTGTCTCTGACAGCATGCGCTAATAAGGAGGAACTAGACTATGGAAATTATTCTTAAGGCTAACGTACCTCACCTCGGTAAGATGCTCGACGTTGTGAAGGTTAAGAATGGTTATGCAAATAACTACCTCTTCCCCCGCAAGCTCGCTGTTCGCGCTACCAAGGAAGCTATCGCTGAAATCGAAAACAACCGCGCTGCTGTTGAAGCTGCGTTCCAGAAGGAATTGGCTGCTGCAGGCGACGTAGCTGCAAAGCTCTCTCAGATTTCTGTGAACATGGAACGCCGCGTTGTTGAAGGCGAACGTCTGTACGGTTCTGTATCCGCATCTGACATCGCTGACGCAATCACCAAGCAGGGTGTCAAGGTGACCCGTGCTCAGGTCGAACTGGCTGAACCCATCAAGCAGCTGGGTGTCTACACCGTGACCATCAAGGTCTTCGGTGACGTCGAAGCTCAGGTTAAGGTTTGGGTCGTTAAGGAACAGGCTTAATTAGCTGCCGGACGCGAAGCGTCCACAGGCTTAAGTCAATCCTTAAAGACTAGATCTTCGGACCGCTCCCCTCCTAATCGGGGGGGGCGGTTCTTTTTTTGTTGGAAAATAGTTGGTTGGAAAAGGCGGTGGAAATATTTGAAAAAGAGGGTTTTACACCGCCTTTTTATTATGTTGTATAAAAATTAGACGGTTTTGGAAGTACTTTTTTGGCTTTTGACCTCCGTAAAAGCCTAATTTTGCGATTTGTTATGAACACTCTCCCCCTAAAAAGGTGTTTTATTGTAGGCAAACTAACGAAAAGGCGGTGGCGGGGCGGCTGTTTTCGGCTTTTCCACTGCTTTTTTTCTGAATTTTTGCGGAAAAACGTATTTATAGGCCGTTGCGGCCGCCTGAGGTTTGGTTTATGGTGGGTGAGTTTTCTATTTTTGGGGCATGCGCAAGATTTCGTTGATGTCTTTTGTTAAGGTTATGGCCTGTGCGGCCAGTTTGTTGGCTGTTCAATCTTTTGCACAGCCCCGTGATTTATTTGCTGAATTTGAGGAAGAAGCCGCTGTGGCCGATAAGGCCGCCGCTGATTCTGTAGAGGCTGCCAAGAAGGCCGAGGCGGATAAGCAAGCCGCCGAAGAAAAAGTCGCCGCCGAGAAGGCCGCTGCCGAAGAAAAAGCCGAGGCGGAACGCGTAGCCGCCGAGAAGAAGGCCGCCGAAGAAAAAGCCGCCGCCGAGAAGGCTGCAGAGAAGGCTGCCGCTGATAGCGCCGCTGCTGCCCAGGCGGCTGCTGCCGCTCCCGCAAAGACCGAAGAAGAATTGGCAGCTGAACAGGCTGCAAAAAGAGCTGCTGCTGAAAAGGCGGCTAACATCATGCGCTCAACGGCAGAAGGAGCCGCTGCCGAAGCAGAAAAGGCTAGGGCTGCGTCCGATTCCTCCGCTGCCTCGCAGGACCCCTACGAAGGTGTAGACCGCAACGAACTTTACGCCCGCGAAATGCAGCGCATCAGTGATTCCCTGCAGTATATCAGCGATTCTATCGCTCTTGCTCAAATGACTGCCGATAGCATTGCCGCTGTCGAAAAGGCTAGGAACGATAGCATCCAGGCTTATAACGATTCTATTCAGGCAGCCAGCGCCAGTTCTACAGCAATTCCCTCTTCCAGCTCCATGAGCCGTCGCGACATTCTTGGCCCCGTCAAGGTTTCCAAGGTGAATGGCCTCGACGATATGAAGGGTAAGTACAAGAGCCCCCGCAAGGCCATGTTCATGTCTCTGGTGGTGCCGGGCGCCGGTCAGCTGTATGTGGGCGGATCCACCTTTACCAAGGTCCGCGGTGGTGTTTATCTAGCTCTCGAAGCCGCTCTCTGGGGTAGCTGGTATTACTATTCCGTGTACAAGTATGATCGACAGGTAAACAGATACAAGAACTTTGCCAACGACCATTTCTCCATTGGTACCTACGAAACGAAGATGCGTAAACTGTATAAGGATGTTTCTGAGAATGGGGCTGAATTCCGTTCCCGTTACCTCGGTTCTCGTGAGTCCTTCTGCGAAGCCATTTTTGGTGATGCGAATAGGGAAGGTTGCTACAACGATTCTTACGTCTACTACAAGGATACTGACTATAGAAATCGTTTTGTCAATAATCCTAAGTCGCTGGGTGATGATCGCAAGAAGAACGGCTTCTACGATGAATCTGCTGTGTACCAGCATGTGTCCGATGGCTCTTACGTGCTGGGCTGGGACGACGTGAAGGATGAAGCTGTTGCTGCAAGCCTTGATCTTGAAACTAACGGTTCCGAAGTTGTGGCCCTAGGTACATCCTCCAATCAGGACACCTACCGCAGCATGCGCAACAAGGCTAACGACTATGCCGATATGCAGGCCTGGTTCTTTGGCGGCATCATCCTGAACCACATTGTGTCTGCCGTTGATGCTGCCTTTACGGCCCACGCTCATAACAAGGCTCTGTATCAGGAAGATCTTTCCTGGTATGACCGTCTCCACTTTGACGGTGGTGTAGTTCTTGGTGAATCTGTTGGCGTAAATGTAATGGCTAGCTGGGGATTCTAATGAAGACTTTTGGAAAGGTCCTTCAAGTTCTACTTCTTGCCGCCGCGGTCGCTTTTTCGCAGGTGGTCATCTCTGTTGATGACAATGTTTCTAAGAATAGCGACAAGAGCTGGTGGAAAGCCATGGGTGCTTCGGCACTCCTTCCGGGTATGGGCGAACTGTACCTGGGCGAGCAGGAATTTGTGCGGCCTTTCGTGTGGACCGACGTTGCCCTGTGGGTGACTGCCATTGGATCCTATTTTATTGGTGAACGCTATGTGACATCCGCTCACGGATATGCGGTTCGTCACGCAGGGCTTAATACTTCCAGCAAGAACGTCGATATGCTGAATACCGTGGGCGATTATCGTAGCCGTGGCGGTGTTGACGGTCAGAACTCTTCACCTGATATGGATGAAGATTACAATCAGGCCATGATTCGTGCTGGCAAGAAAATCGATGAAGACCTGTCGGCTGAAATCCAGTGGGACTGGGGTAGCTCCGACAATCCCGAAACTTCGGAACACATTGATGAATATAAAAGTCGCTTGCGCCATTATCGTGTGAGCCGCATCGTTTTCCAGGCTAGTGTTGGTGCGTTGGTCTTGAATCGTGTGGTTTCTATGCTGAACACGATCCGTGTTTATCGACGTACTTCTTCTAAGGCCTTCTCGGAACGGATTGAGTTTGTTCCCGAGTTCTATGAAGATGGAAGCGGCTTGTTGATGAACGTTAAATTTTAGGCGGATTTAGGCAGCTGTTTGAGACCGCGGAGCACCTAAACAACATTATAGGATTGAACAAATGCATGCAGGTACTTCTAATTTTTTAAAGGCATTCCCCATAAAGTTTGCGATTCTAATTGCGACGTTCATTTCGTTGCTGTTAGTGGGGTGTAGCGATGAAGCTCCTGGTGCAAAGGTGCCTGCTTTCAAGGCTCCTGATTCCAAGGCTGCGGCCAAGAGTGGTGCGCCCGGTGGTAAGGGGCCCGGTGGCCCTGGTGGTCGTGGCAACAAGACTTTCGCCGTTGAAGGTTATATTGCAGAATTCCACAAGCCCAGTGGATCTTTCCAGACAATGGCTACCTTGGAAGCTTTGAACCGTGTGGAGTTGTCCGCTGCCGCCAACGGTCGTCTGGTGAATCTTTATGCAAAGGATGGCGCTTCTGTACAGAAGGGTTCGCTCCTTGCCAAGATTGATGATTCCGAATTGAAGGCACAGTTGAAGCAGGCTGAATCCAGTCTGCATCTGGCTCAGCAGAAAATGGAACGTACCAAGGGTTTGGTCGAAAAGAACGCCGCGACGACGACGGATATGGAAGCTGCTGAAGCCTCCCTCAAGTCTGCCGAGGCCAGCGTCGAATTGATAAAGGCTCAGATTGCAAAGACTGAAGTCCGTGCCCCCTTTAGCGGTAAACTCGGTTTTGTGAATGTTTCTGTGGGCGCCTGGGTGACCACGGGCACTTCCATTGCGACTTTAAGTGAAGTGACGAAATTGAAGGCCAAGTTCGCCTTGCCGCAACGATATGCGACTACCTTGAAGGTGGGCAATCCCATTACCTTGATTGACGAAGAACGGGCCATCCAGAAAGTGGGGAAGGTGACAGCCCTTGACGCCACGATTTCGGAAAGCAGCCGTACCCGCCAGATTATGGTGACCGTGGATAATTCCAAGGGCGAATTGATTGCTGGCGGTTATGCCAAGGTTAGCGTTGAATTGCAGTCTGGCCGAACCCAGACAATTCCCGTTCCCGCCGAAGCTCTTACGCTGGACAAGGATGGCGCCTATATCTTTGTGGTGCAGGATGGCAAGGCTTCTATGCGCCGTGTGGAGACGGGCCTTCGCACTCCCATTGCAGTTGATGTAATTTCTGGGCTGAATGAAGGCGATACCGTTATTACTTCGGGCTTGATTAGCATCCGTCAGGGAAGTTCTGTTCGTATCCGAGAAATCCGTAACAACACCGATTACGAAGTGGATTAGACGAGAGACGAAAGAAAAATGAGTGTTGCAAATCTATCTGTTCGTAGACCTGTCCTAATGACGGTGATGGCCTTGGTCATCATCTTGCTTGGCGCCTTCGGTATGAGTGAGTTGGGTATTCGTGAATACCCGAACGTAGACTATCCCATTATTCAGGTTAGAACTTCTTATCCTGGCGCAAACGCTGCCGTGGTGGAAGCCGAAGTTACCGAAGTCCTGGAATCATCCATTAACAGTGCCCCGGGTATTAAGGCCCTGACCTCTACCAGCTCCGATGGCTTTTCTTATATCAGTGTGGAGTTTGAAACGGGCATGGATCTGGAGGATGCCGCCAACGATATCCGTGACCGCGTAAGCCGTGTCCGCCGTAAATTGCCTGACGATGTGGACGAACCGACGGTGAACAAGAGCGACTCCGATTCCGACCCCATCTTGATGATCAGCTTGGTCAGCGATAAGCTGGACGCCATGGACGTTTCTGAAATCGCACGCAATCATGTGAAGGAACGTCTGCAGACCATTAACGGTGTTTCCGAAGTGGTTATCTGGGGTGAAAAGCAGCCTACAGTGCGTCTGTGGATTGACCCCATCCGTATGCAGGCCATGGGCGTTACCGGAAGCGAAATGAGTGCCGCCCTTTCCAAGGGCAACCTGGAACTTCCCGCAGGCTCTATCGAAGGTTCCGAAACAACCCTTTCTATTCGTACTCTGGGCCGAATTTCTGACCCGGAAGCTTTTGCAAACATTGCGGTAAAAACTGCGGCCGATGGCACTGTAATTCGCGTGTCCGACGTTGCTAACATCCATTACGAACCGCTGGATACCCGTAAGGGATTTAGACGTAACGGCAAGAACACGGTGACCTGCGCTCTGGTGGCTCAGCCTGGCAGTAACCATGTGAACATCGCTGACGAATTCTACAAGCGTGTGGAAGAACTCCGCCGGGAATTGCCTGAGGGTGTCGAGATGCTTTATGGCCGCGACACTTCCATTAATATCCGCGCTTCCATCAAGGAAGTGGTGGAGACCATCTTTGTGGCGTTCCTTCTGGTGATTGCCATTATCTTTGCATTCCTGCGTGAAGGCCGTACGACGATTATCCCCATGGTGGTGGTGCCGGTGGCTGTGATTGGAAGTTTCTTTGTGCTGTACCTTTGCGGCTTTAGCATTAACGTTCTGACGCTTCTGGCCATGGTGCTTGCCATTGGCCTTGTGGTGGATGATGCTATCGTGATTGTGGAAAACATTTACGACAAGATTGAAAAGGGCATGACACCTAAGCAGGCTGCCGTGGCGGGAACAAATGAAATCTTCTTTGCCGTGATTGCAACGTCTGTGGTCTTGATGGCAGTGTTCATTCCGGTGCTTGCCCTGGGCGGTACCACGGGTCTTCTATTCCGCGAATTTGTGGCGGTGATGATCGGGACGGTCTTCCTTTCTACCACTTGCGCCTTGACGCTTTCTCCCATGCTTTGTTCGAAGTTCTTGCGTCATCAGAAGAAGGGATCGTTCTACAAGATAACGGAACCGTTCTTTGAAGGTCTGAATAAAATTTATGCCGTGCTTCTGGGTGGCTTCCTTAGATTGCGTTTCTTGTTGTTCCCGGTGGTAGCCGGGCTCCTGTTTGCGGCTTATTTCTGCTTCAACAACATGAGCTCTGAAATGGCTCCCACAGAAGATTCGGGCTCTGTCATGGTGAACGTGAATATGCCCGAAGGTGTGACCCTTACCCGTACCAAGCGCATGGCCGATGCGTTTGTGGATGAGGTCATGACCATTTTGGATAGCGGTGAGTATAAGGAAGTGCAGGCTGGCGCCTGGAATGCCGGTAACTCCAGAATTCGTTTGTCCTTGAATGACGACAAGACGGCTCGTCGCCCCCAGAGCGAAATTGCCCATGCCATCCAGATTCTGGGTAACGAATACCCGGACTTGCGCGTGATGGTGTTTGAACCTCAGAGCATCAGTACCCAGCGAGGTGGTCTGCCGGTGCAGTTCGTGTTGCAGGCGGGGTCCATCGAAACTTTGCGTACCTTGGTTCCCAAGTTCATGGAAGCGGCTAGCAAGAGCCCCATATTCAGCGTGGTGAACACCAACCTGAAATTTACCAAGCCTGAATTACATATTGAAATCCTGCGAGACAAGGCTGACGAGGAAGGGGTATCCGTAAATGATATAGCCCAGGCCGTTCAGCTTTCTATCAGCGAAAAGAGCTATGGTGAATATTATCGTGAAGGCCGCCAGTACGACGTGATTGGTGCCGTGGGTTATCAGTACCGCAGCTCTCCCCAGAATCTTTCTCTGTTGACGGTGAAGAACCGCAAGGGGGAGGCCGTTAGCCTGGATAACTTCATCACTTATAAGGAACGTTCTGCATCTCCGTCGTTGCCCCGTTACAACCGATTCAGTTCTGCGACCATTCAGGCAGGGCTTGTTCCCGGGATGACCATCGGCGATGGCGTTGAAGAAATGCGCAGAATCGCTAAGGATGTACTGAAGGAATACCCCAACGTGAGCACGACCCTTAGCGGTGCTTCCAAGGAATTCGAGGAAAGTTCTTCGGGATTGTATATCGTGTTCTTGCTGGCTCTGGCGCTGGTGTTCCTGGTGCTGGCGGGTCAGTTTGAAAGTTTCCGCGCTCCCCTGGTGATTTTCTTTACGGTGCCCCTGGCTTTGGCCGGTGCGTTGGCTTGCCTCTACCTGACAGGTCAGACCTTGAATATCTTCAGTGAGATTGCCTTGATTCTGTTGATTGCCCTTGTGACCAAGAACGGCATCCTGATTGTGGAATTTGCAAATCAGATTGCGGCGGCTACCGGATGTACAAAGCTTGAGGCGGCTAGGCAGGCGGCGACCCGCCGCTTCCGCCCAATCCTTATGACGAGCCTTTCTACGGTATTGGGCGCAGTGCCCCTGATCCTCACGGGCACGCCTAGCCGTATCGCAATGGGTATTGCCATTGCGGGCGGTCTCACCTTTGCGACCTTCATGACGCTCTTTGTGGTGCCTGCGGCCTACAGCTACTTCGCCGGCAAGGTGGAGCACGTCAGCTCTACTGACGCAAGTAAGATGGCTTAAAATTATTCAACTAGCTGGAAGACGACTTCGCCCTTGCGGCTCATGCCATAGCGTGTGCGGAGAAGCCCTTCCTTGTAGAGGGAGTCGGTCTTCAGTTGCTGAATCTGCACTTTGCGCTTGTCGATCACCATCTGCAGCGAATCAATCTGATGCTGGTAGCTGGCGATCTCGCGGTTGATTCTACGCTGCTGTCTGATGCTGTTCTTTCCGAACATCATCTGGGCCACTACGATGATGGCGAAGATAAACAGTGCGAGAATGACTAAGTGCTTCTTCAAGCTCAAAACTAAAGGCTCCCATTAAAGTAGAACTGCATATTGTCCTTCGTCTGGACCAATCCTGCAATCTCAAGTTCTGTTAATATAGCTAAAATGTTGCCAGTCTTAAAGTTACAATCCTCTTGAATTTCCGAAAAAGTCTTGCGGAATCCGTTGAACTTTGTAAAAATCATGGTGGCCTCCTGGGAAAGCTGGCAGCCGGTGTGGGCGAGATTCTGCAAAGAGGGAGCTTCCTGGCTATGGGCGGTCAAGGGAATTCCTGCCTGCACTCTCAGACTTTCCGGTAAAAAAATTGGCTTTGCCTTCCCGCAGTCCAAATAAAGATTGGGGCCGCAGGCCACTTCGCTGTCAAAATCTCCCGGCACGGCTAATAGCAACTTGCCCTCGCCAAGGCAGTAATCCGCCGTGATCAGGGCCCCGCCCTTGTTCTTGCTCTGTACCAGTACCGTAGCGCGGCTAAGACCGCTGATGATGCGGTTACGGGCCGGAAACATGCCCTTCAGGGAGGCCTGGTCGCCGGCGTACTCGCTAAGGATGGCGCCTCCGGATTCCAGGATGCGGCGGGCCAGGTCGGCGCGTTCTCCGGGGATTCTTGCGTCGATTCCCTGGGCGATGACGGCGATGGTGGGGAGGCCCGCCTCCAGGGCGGCTTCGTGGCAGTAGCTGTCGATGCCTTGAGCGAGCCCCGAGACGATGACCGCCTTGGTGCCTTTCAGGGAATGTACCAGCCTGCGGCAAAGTTCTGGGGCGGAACTGCCTGGACGTCGGGTGCCTACCATGGCAATTCCAATGGAGTCTTTTTCTGGCAGTGCGCCCTTGTAGAATAGACGCTTTGGCCTCAAAGACGATTCGCCCAGCAGTAGCGGAAACAGTTTCGGTTCTAATTCCTGGCTGACGTACTCTTCGGCTTTTCTATTTTTACTCATATGAAGTATTCCTTTCAAGATCTTGTGAATATCATGGCCACCCTCCGCTCGGAAAATGGCTGCCCCTGGGACCGTAAGCAGACGCACCAGTCCCTGCTCCCCTACTTGGTGGAAGAATCCCACGAATATATCGACGCAGCCCAGGCCAACGACAAGGTTCACATGGCCGAGGAACTGGGAGATGTGCTCTTCCAGGTGGTATTCCATTCACAGGTCGCGAAGGACAATGGCGATTTCTGTATCGACGACGTTGTGCAGGGAATCTGCGAAAAAATGGTCCGACGTCATCCTCATGTGTTTGGCGATGCCAAGGTGGATGATGCCTCCGAGGTGACCCGTAGATGGGAACGCATCAAGGCTGCGGAAAAGAACAATCAGGACATGGTCGGCAAGTCCGCTATGGATAAAGTAAGCAAGAGCATGCCCACGCTGGCCCGTGCCCAGGAAATCCAGCGGCGTGCCGCCAAGGTCGGATTTGATTGGGTCGAGGCAGAACCTGTATTCAACAAAGCTGTGGAGGAATTTAGCGAATTCCGTGCCGAAATGCAAGCCTCCTCTGCGGAATGCAACAACATCGACCGTATGGAAGATGAGTTCGGCGATATCTTGTTCAGCCTGGTGAACGTGGCCCGCCATTGCGGCTTCAATGCGGCCCTGGCACTGGAACGGGCCAACACCAAGTTCGAAAAGCGCTTCCGTATCGTGGAACAGATGGCTCGCGACGAAGGCAAGGAAATGAAGGAGGAAACTCCTGAACGTCTGCAGGAATTCTGGCGCGCTGCCAAGAAGGCCACAAAGGTGCAGCCCTAGGCCGCCGATTTAATGCAAATTGGAACGTTCTTTTTGGGAATAGGGGTTTAGCAGAAAAAGTTTCCGCTAACCGTTTTGCGAGGTATATTATTATCGTGCTTCCAATCTATTTCTGGTTCTAGAGAAGGGATGCCGGATCGAACCATACGGGTAGGAATAGATAGGAAGCACACTTGTTCTCTTCTAATTCCACTGAGTCCCGCGGGCTTGTCCCGCGGGGCTCTTGTGTATTTATGGGAGGGTGTCGGTAAAACACCCTTCCTTGTGTTGTGTACATGTGAAAAAGTCCCGCGGTTTCCCGCGGGACTTCTTCTAATTCTGAGTTGAACTCAATTAAACGTTTGGGGCCGTGAGCAAAAAAAGACCTCGGTATTAACCGAGGTCTTTTCAGCGAGAGTGAGGGCCTGCCAGAACTTGCATTCTGAATGGTCCCGAACGGTCTCCCTGTGAGCAAAAAGACCTCGGTATTAACCGAGGTCTTTTTAGCGAGAGTGAGGGCCTGCCGGAACTTGCATTCTGAATGGGCCCGAACGGTCTCCCCGTGAGCAAAATAAAAAGGGTCGGTAAGAACCGATCCCTTTTTATTTGCGAGAGTGAGGGCCTACCAGAACTTGCATTCTGAATGGGCCCGAACGGTCTCCTTAAGCGCGTGCGCCAGCCTTGTCGCCGTACTTCTTGATGAGTTCTTCCTGGATGTTCTTGGGAACCGGAGAGTACTTGCAGAATTCCATGGTGAATTCTGCCTTACCCTGGGTCATAGAACGCAGGTCAGTTGCGTAGCCGAACATTTCGGACAGCGGAACTTCAGCGGTGATGGTGGTCATGCCCAGTTCTTCGTTAGTACCAGCGATGGTACCACGACGCTGAGAAACGTTACCAACAACGGAACCCTGGAATTCGGTCGGGGTCTGGATTTCAACCTTCATGATCGGTTCGAGGATCTGAGCGCCGGCCTTAGCGAAAGCTTCGCGGAAAGCCATACGAGCAGCAACCTGGAAGGCCATATCAGAGGAGTCAACCGGGTGGAATGCACCATCCTGAACGTCCATTTCGATACCCACAACCGGGAAGCCGATCAAGGAACCTGCTTCCATGCAGCTCTGGAAACCCTTATCGCAGGACGGGATGTATTCCTTAGGAATACGGCCGCCAACGACGGAGTTAACGAAGTTGTAAACCTTTTCGGAGTCGCCTTCGACAGCCATCGGACGCATTTCGCCGACAACCTTAGCGTACTGACCGCTACCACCGGTCTGCTTCTTATGAGTGTAGTCGAACTTGGAAGAACGAGTGATGGTTTCGCGGTATGCAACCTGCGGAGCACCAGTCTGGACGTCAACCTTGTATTCACGACGCATACGTTCGATGTAAACGTCAAGATGAAGTTCGCCCATACCCTTGATGATGGTTTCGCCAGATTCCTTGTTAACTTCAACCTGGAAGGTGGGGTCTTCCTTGGTGAAGCGGTTCAGGGCCTTAGACATGTTGTCCAGGTCGTCACGGTTCTTAGCTTCGATCACCAGTTCGATAACCGGGTTAGGAACGTGCATGGAGGTCATGTTGTAGTGGTTCTTGCCATCGGTAAAGGTAGTACCGGATGCGCAGTCAATACCGAACAGAGCAACGATGTCGCCTGCACCAGCTTCGGTGATATCCACCATTTCATCAGCGTGCATACGAACGAGACGGCCAACGGAAACCTTCTTGGTGGTTGCCATGTTGGTGATCATGTCGCCCTTCTTGATGGTACCCTGGTAAACGCGGATGTAGGTCAGCTGACCATAGCGGTCGTTGACCAGCTTGAATGCGTAGCAAACCAGCGGTTCAGCATCTTCGGACTTCAGGACAACTTCTGCTTCGTTGTTGTCGATGTCCAGAGCCTTGTTTTCAACTTCGGTCGGGTTCGGGAGGTAGTCCACAACACCGTCGAGGAGCTTCTGGATACCAATGTTCTTGTGAGCGGAACCCATGAACACCGGAGTGATTTCGAGAGAAATGGTAGCTTCGCGGATGGTCTTCTTGATGAGATCCTTGTCGATTTCATCAACGCCATACATGCCTTCCATAGCCTTTTCCATGATTTCGTCGTTGTAGTCTGCGCAGCAGTCAACGAGCTTTTCACGGTATTCCTGAGCCTGGTCAACCAGTTCAGCCGGAATTTCCTTTTCGATCATGTCGTCGCCGTTGGCGCCTTCGAAGTAGTAGGCCTTCATTTCAACCAGGTCGACCACACCCTTCAGTTGGTCTTCGAGACCGATAGGAATCTGCATAACGCAGGGCTTGTGGTTCAGCTTTTCCTTGAGCATAACTGCAACGCGGAGCGGATTTGCACCGGAACGGTCGCACTTGTTGACAAACACAACGCGGGGCACATGATAGCGGCGCATCTGGCGGTCAACGGTAATAGACTGAGACTGAACGCCTTCCACGCCGGTAAGAACGAGGATAGCACCGTCAAGCACACGGAGAGAACGTTCAACTTCGATAGTGAAGTCCACGTGCCCCGGGGTATCGATGATGTTGATGGTGTCAGCTTCGCCAGACTTGGTGTGAGTCCAGCTTGCGAAGGTAGCAGCAGACTGAATGGTAATGCCGCGTTCGCGTTCGAGTTCCATGGAGTCCATCGTGGCACCGACGCCGTCCTTACCACGAACTTCGTGGATAGCGTGAATACGCTTGGTGTAGTAGAGGATACGTTCGGTAAGAGTGGTCTTACCGGAGTCGATGTGGGCAGAAATACCAATGTTTCTGTGAGTTGCAATGTTTTTCATTTTTTATTCCACAAATGGAGTTGATGTTATTTGAGTTGCGCGCAAAGATAGAAAAAAAAGGGGGTGGGGTCAAGGGCGGGGTATTTTTGGGGCCATTAAACAGCGAAATCCAGGCCTTTTTGACCCGGATTTCTTGAAATTTTTAAAAATAAAAGGTTTTTTATAGGTTTGCGGGACCGACCTGCTAACCCTATATATTAATCTTGGGGCTCGGCAGGTTCTGCATCCTGAACTTCCGGATCCTGGTCCGAAAGGGCCTTGAAGTAGGCAGCAGCCGTTTTTCCCACCTCGTTGGTGTCGTAGAAGGTGTAGGCTCCGTTGCCGATGGCGCCGATGGCTGGGATGGCTCGGAGGGCCACTCGACCAAGCATCTTGGTAGAAACTTTCAGACCGATTTTCTGGAGGATCTTTTCCAGAGCGCTGAGGGAAAGCTTTTGCACGATAATGCGACTGCCGGTGCGGACTGCCAGGTCGCGGAGGAGGGAGGCGGCGCTGTGGCGGAAGAGGCACCAGACCATGGCTTCGCGGCTGAGGAGGGCTACCTTGCCATAAGTGGCGGCAATGTCGGAGACCAGCTGGGCCTGTATACGCCAGACGGAGGCAATGTCGGGGATGGAGGTCAGGACTCCGGTAAAGCCAGCGGGGATAGAAAGTGTGGCACTGACGGCTGCTGCCTTGATGGCTGCCTGCTGGGTCAGTTTCTTCACTTTTTCGCCGGGGTCGGCTGTTTCGACATAGAGGGATTCGGGAATCTCGGTAATCAGTTCGAAAAGAAGCTTGGAAAATTTATCCTTAAGCATGTCGGCGGTCTTGTCGTTTATTTCCATAGAGTCCTCTTGAATCCTTCTGGTGCAAAAAAAATGTGAGTGCCCTTGAAATATACAATAGAATTTGAGGATCGTTCATGAAATGCGCAAACATCAGTGTCTTATTTTGCGGAGGTTTTCGTTTCGTTCTACGATTATCGGAATTCTGGAAAGTAATCTAATGGCGGTTTGACAGCGAAGTGGAAAGATTGCTCGTGAAGTGATGATTCTCACGTTTGTGAGAGTTCCCTTTAAGAATTTTCGTTTTGTACGATATATCTAAAAGAATGATTGATAGGACCCTTGTAGACATGACTCCGGATTTAGCCAAACGGTATTTGGCACACAACGATCACAATCGGCCTTTGCAGCTGTTGTGGGTTCGTGAGCTAGCGCTACGGATGTGCGTAATGCTTCCGGTAAACCGATTCGACTTTTGGCAGATCTTGATATTGAGAAAAGCTTTAGTAATTGTCCCGATGTTAAGGGGATGAAATTCCTTGGGATTATATTCGGGGCCTTAGAAAAGCCGATTTTCCTTGAAGAATGGGAAAAAGGTGCGAAGCCTGCTGCCAAGAAACCTGCAGAAAAGAAGGGGACAGCGAAAAAGGTAACAGCAAAGAAATCGGCTGCTGCGAAACCAAAAACCGCAAAAAAGAAATAATAGCTTAAACTGAAAAATCTCCGCCTCACTGGGGCGGAGATTTTTTTGAATGTCTCGTTTTCGGATCTATTTATTGATGGACTAGAACAATACCTTGGCCAGGCCTCCGGCTAATCCAGGAAGTGTATAGCGCAGAGTCTTATCGCCCAGCCAGTATTCCAGGGCTTCATCAATCCACTGTCGTTCGCTGGTAATCTTGCGGATCACGATGTCGGTACCTTTATCGGTATCATCAAAGTAATAGTAACCGCGGAACTTGATTGGGAAGATTTCTCCATGGAGCAACACGGAAACGTCTGCAGTTCCTTTGTCTGAATCTATAGACACGGACTGGACATCACCGAACTTCTTGACTAGTTCGTGATTCTTGACGAAGGCTACCACAGCTTTGTCGCGGAGATTACTGAGCAGAGACATTGTTGTGAAGAGTGAATAGTGAACAGTGAATAGTTGTGAGCGATGAGTAATGAGCTGTGAGCTAAAGTTAGGCGCCTTTGTCGCGATTATCTAGCTGAAAGGAGCCGAAGGCTCCGTCCTCATACCTCGCGCCTCACACCTTTTCGATTAGCGGGGGAGGGTCAGAATTTCGATGCCGTCCTTGGTCTTGACCACGGTGTGTTCCCACTGGGCGCTGAGGGTGCCATCGCGGGTCACTGCAGTCCAACCGTCAGACAGAGTCTTGGTGCCGGGCTTGCCTGCGTTCAGCATGGGCTCGACGGTGAACACGTTGCCGGGTTCAATGAAACTGGTCAGTTCGTTGTTGCGGAAGTGGAACACCAAGGGCTCTTCGTGGAAACCACGGCCGATACCATGACCGCAGTAGTCTTGAACCACGCTGAAACCGTGTTCGTCGGCAATGTCATTGATGGCGTAACCGATGTCGTTCCAGCGGGCACCCTGTTCGCCTGCAACGCGGATGCCTTCTTCCATGGCGAACTTGGCGGTGTCCACCAGTTCCTGTGCTAGCTTGCTGACCTTGCCTACGGTAAACATGGCGGAAGTGTCGCCGTGATAACCTTGGAGGATGGTGGTGATGTCGATGTTTACGATGTCGCCTTCCTTAAGGATGGTCTTGGCGTCGGGGATGCCGTGGCAGATAACTTCATTGATACTGATGCAGGCATAGCGGGGGTAACCGTGGTAACCCTTACAGGCGGAAATGCCCTTGTGCTGACGGGTGTAATCACCGATGAATTCATCGATTTCCAGGGTGCAGACACCGGGCTTGCACATTTCGCCTGCGCGAATCAGGGTTTCTGCTGCCAGAGCGCCTGCGTCGCGGATCAGTTCAATTTCTCTTGCGTTCTTTACTTTAATCTTAGCCATAATAGTGATTAGTGGTTAGTGGTTGGTGGTTAGTGATTAGTGGTTAGGACGTTCAATTTTTGCATAATACTGTTTACTAACCACTGTTTACTAATCACTGTTTTTTCCAAACATACCGGTCCAGCAGGTAGGCTAGGAGCATCTGCTGATCCTGGGTTCCGTTAGCCAGTTCCTTGGCCAGGGGGATGAAGTGGCTGATGCGTTCCTTGGCCTTCTGTCCACCGAAGTGCTTGCTAACCTCTTGCAGTTGCTTGAGGGTGCGTTCGCCAACCTTCTTGGCGATGGCTTCGTTGGTCAGAGGTTCCTGCTTGATGAAATTGATACCGAAGTCTGCTGCAGTCTTCTTGATTTCAATTTCTTCCACCGGGGTAATCAGGGAAATGCAGACACCGCTACGGCCTGCACGGGCGGTACGTCCGCTGCGATGCACGTAAACTTCATGATCGTCCGGGTGGTCGTAAACGATAACGTGGGTGACGTGGTCCACGTCAATACCGCGGGCGGCAACGTCTGTACAAATCAAGATGCGCAATTTCTTTTCGCGGAAGGCGTTTAGGGTCTTTTCGCGGAGAGACTGGCTAACGTCGCCAGACAATGCGCCAACGTTAAAACCGTAACCGGAAAGAACCTGTTCCAGATAGCTGACGTCGCATTTCTTGTTGCAGAAAATCATGCAACTTTCGGGGTTCTCATATTCCAGAACCTTGATGGTCATGGAATCCTTATCCATTACATCGCAGGAATACCAGCGGTGTTCAAGATTGTTTGCGATAACCTTGTCATAAGACAGAGAAAGGAACTCTGCGGAGGGTCGCTGGAATTCGCGGGCCAGGCTCTTGACGGTCTGGGGAATGGTGGCACTGAACATGGTACAGGCCAACTGCTTGGGAAGATACTTGCGGATCTTCTGCATGTCGGGGTAGAAACCCATGGAAAGCATTTCGTCGGCTTCGTCCAGAACCAAGTCGCGGATGTCCAAAAAGTCTACGTTACCGCGCTGCACATGGTCCATCAGACGGCCCGGTGTGGCTACGATAATATGCACGCCTTCCTTAAGAGCCTTCAGCTGGGGTTCGTAAGAAACGCCACCGAAGATGGCTACAGACTTGATGCCTGTCCCTGCAGAAAGTTTCTGAACTTCGTCCTGCACCTGAATTGCCAATTCGCGGGTGGGCACCAGAATCAATGCCTGGGGAAACAGGTGGTCACGAACGATGACCTGCAAAAGGGGCAGCACGTATGCGCCGGTCTTGCCGGAACCTGTCTTGGACTGCACTAGCATATCGCGGGCGGCCAGCATATAGGGCATGGTCTTACGCTGGACGGGCATCAGGTCGGTCCAGCCGTGGCTTGCGAGAATGGCCTTCTGTTCGGCCGGCAGCATGTCAAAAGTATAGTCGGGGAGCTTGTGCTCGGGCTCAATAATATTAATCGGAGTCAAAAACGGGTTGACTTTTGTTTCCTTGGAAACGTTTTCTTCTTTTACTTCTTCGCTCATAATGAGCGCAAAGTTAGAAAATTTTGTTCCAGTGGTATTCAATACCGAAGCTGATGAACCAGTCTACAGTGGATGCGCCAACTGTTGTGGGCTCCGCCGCAGCCTCGGGAGAGGGGGCTGTGTAGACATCGCGTCCGCGGCTAGAAATTCCTGTACGGACACTAAATCCATAATGGTCGAGGAATACGAATTGCCCACCAAAACCTAGTAGGGCTCCCTTATAGGCGTCTTCAAACTTGACTCGGGATTCGTAAGATCTAGAAGGCTTGCTGACCGTATTCTTGACCGCGATATCTTCGGAGTAGAAACTGTATTGGAAACCCAGGAAGGCAAAACTGTGAATGTCGAGCCATTTGAAAGGATCGAAGGATTTAGAAAACATGACGTTTAGACCGACTTCGTGTTGCGTAAAGTCCCAGTGGTCCAACTCGTTATATATGGTATCCCTATCATCTGTTTTTGCGGCGTGTTTGGAATAACGATAGAATATTTCGCCGCCGATAAAGCCGTACCAAGTTCCGCCTGCGTACAAAGTAAATAATGGTGTGGAGTCGTCAATGAAATTCCACAGAGAAACGGAATCCTTGGTGGTGCGGTAATTGTGAATGCGACTTCTTGTGTGGCTGTTGTACCAGCTGTCCGGAGTAAAGGGAATTTGGGCCTGGGCGTAACCGGCTGAAATACCGGCCCATGCTCTGAAATCGGGAACTTCCTTGTAGAAGTCATCGGGTTCGGTTAGCTTCTTGGCCCGTTCTTCCTTGCTGAGCCTGCGGGTTGTATTGCGGTCGAAAAAGGTGCCTGCAATGTCGTCGCCAAGGGCGATCTTGTCGGCTTTCTTTGGTACTGTTCCCGCAGATCTTGGTTCAGAAGAGGTCTCGTCAAAAATGGCAATCAGGAGCTCGCTACCCTTGTCCGAAATGAACATGACGATCTTGTCTTCGACAGACTGAATCTTTGCACTCATGGAAGGGTGTCGTGCCTTGAGGTGGCCCGACGTTAGACCCGGCTCGATGTTGGCGCTGAGCCAGCTTCCGTAACGGACCGCGATAGAGTCTCGTTCCCATTCGCCTAGGGTACGGCATTTGGGTTCGCCGATGCCCATGTTGGTTCTGCGGAGGGAAAGGCAGAACTCCTTGGGGTCGATGGGAAGTTCCTTATCGATGTTCCAGATAAGAATGTCTGCATTCTGCCAGAGGGTCCACTTGGAATTGAAGTAGACGTTGCCTGCATTGGCGATGGTTATGAAGACGAATAACAGCAAACCGATTAAAGAACGGAAGGACTTCATTTATTCACTCCCGTATAAAGGTTGCTGCGAATCTGTCGCACGGAGGCTCGAACAAGAAGCTCCAGGTCCTGCAAACTGAACTTGACAATGGGGTGCTGAATTTCATCGACGGCGCTAAACAGCGGACGTTGCTTCAGATTGTCCCATAAAGTGTAGGATACGATGGCGCTGATATTCTGGACTACGGATTTTTCCTGACTTTCATTGTGGATCAGGGCGTAATCAAAGTAGTCTTCCCGCTTCAGGTCGGTTCCGACGATAACTTCATGAATCAGTAAAATCTCGGGCGGCACTTTGCCTGCGCTGTCCTTGACGACGACTCCCTGTTCAGGAAGTTTGCCCTTCATGAAAATGCGGTCGTCCAGTTTCTGACTTTCTTCGGGGAAGCCGGCGAGGACTTTTTCCGAAAGGACATTCAGCTTGCTATATCCGCCGCGAAGTTCGTCCAGCATAATCTGGGCGCAGAATTCCGTTGACTTGATCTGGGTGCTGTCTCCAAAGTCAAGTCGCTTGGCAAACCAGCTGGTGCGTGTCAGGACAAATGCGTCCTGTACGCCGGCAACGGCCAGTTCCCCGTAGGGGGCCTTATGGTATGCTGGATGAGACTTGGTCCAATGATAACTTTGGCTGCACCCTACAAGAGTGCAAACCAGAATAGCTATCATCAGAACAAGAACATTTCTCATAGCGATATTAGCGTAAAGCGTAAAGGTTAAAGTGTAAAGAAAATCTTTCTCCTTTAACCTTCATTCTTTAACCTTTATCCTAAACAGCGCCCCACTGTTCACGGTAGGCGTAAACCTTTTCCAGGATGCCTTCCGGAGCGTTGATGGCCTTGCGGTTTTCTTCCTTTTCCAGGAAGGCGATGATGTCGTTGATGTTCACGATGGAGTGAGCTTCAATTCCGTATTCTTCCTGAACGGTCTGCAGGGCAGACTTGCCGTTGTCCAACTTTTCCTTGCGGTCCACAGAAATCAGGAGGCCGATCACGTTGGCGTTTTCGATGTTCTTGAGGATCTGGAGGGTTTCGTTAACGGAGGTACCTGCGGTAATCACGTCTTCGATGATGACCACGTTGGTCTTTTCAGCATACTTGTAGCCTACCAGGGAGCCGCCTTCACCGTGGTCCTTCACTTCCTTACGGTTGTAGGTGAAGGTCAGGTTCTTGGCGTACACGTCGGAAAGCTTCATGGCGGTAGCTGCGCACAGGGGGATGCCCTTGTAGGCGGGACCATAGAGGTTGGTTGCCTTGCCGTCAAAATGTTCGACGAAAGCGGCGGCGTAGAATTCTGCCAGCTTGGAAAGGGATGCGCCGGTACGGAATTCTCCGGTGTTGATGAAATACGGGGTGTTACGGCCGCTCTTGGTTACGAAGTCGCCGAACTTGAGGGCGCCGGATTCTACCAGAAAATGGACGAATGCATCAGTCTTTGTCATTTTAAAACTCGCTGTTTTTTATGGATATACAAAATTTGGGTTCTATGCGTTTGCCCCGGTCAGCATGGCGGCGATATTTGCAAAGACGCCAGTCTGTTCGGTCAGGATTTCTGCGGCAATCAGGATGGCTACCACCAGCACGCAGACTCCGATATAAACGTAGAAGGATTTCTTGAAACCCTTAATCTTAAGCTTGAAGATCAACCAGACTACAACGCTCAGCACGGCGCTGAAAACCCATGCGGCCATGGCGCCCAGGCTTACGCCGGGAATCATGTTGATGACATAGGTGAGGGCGATGCCCGGTGCGAAGTAGAAGAGGATGCACAGGACGCACAACAGGGCGAAACCCACATAGTGGGAAAATCCGCGTTCCCTCTGGACGATGACCTGAGGTTGTGTCATGGAGGGGTCGTAAGTCGGTTCTGCAACAGGTTCGGCAACCGGTTCCACGGGAGCAGTTGCGGCCTGGATTTCGGCTTCCTGATTTTCAACTTCCTGATTGTTCTGTTCTTCGGACATAATTCCTCCTTAGAGAATAAAGGTACGGCCGTTATAAACGAATACGCGATGTTCCAGCCAGAGCTTCAGGGCCTGGGACAGGGTGCGCTTTTCGATATCCTTACCCAGTTCCACCAGTTCATTGATGCTGGCGGTTTCGGGCACGCGCTGGATGTCCTGGGCGATAATGGGGCCCTGGTCCAGGTCTTCGGTTGCGAAGTGGGCGGTGGCACCGATAATCTTCACACCCTTGTTCCATGCCTGATGGTAGGGCTTGGCACCCTTGAATGCGGGCAGGAAGCCGTGGTGGATGTTGATGATGCGGTACTTGAATTCTTCGGTAAAGGCGGCAGAAAGAATCTGCATGTAGCGGGCGAGCACCACGGTGTCGGTCTTGGTTTCTTCGATAATTTCGCGGAAACGGTTTTCCGGAATGTTCTTGTCGGGATTAGACGGAACATAGTAGAAAGGCACGCCGAAGGAGCCGCCTACAGCTGCCAAGTCAGTGTGGTTGCCTACGATACAGCTGAATTCGCAGGGGAGATCACCGTCGCGGTGCTTCAGGAGCAGGTCGTAAAGGCAGTGGTCTGTCTTGGAAACGAAAATAGCGACGCGTTCCACCTTGGTGGTGTCGAAAAGTTTCCAGTTCAGCTGGAGGTGACCTTCCAAGGTTTCCAGATGCTTGCGGACTTCTTCGATATTTTCTGAATCTGCTTCGAAAACTGCACGGAGGAAGAACGTTTCGATGTCCTTGGCGGTATGCTGCTGGAGATCGATGATGTTTGCACCGGCCTTGGCAAGAACTTGCGTGGTGCCGGCAATAAGGCCCTTTTGGTCAGGGCAATGAATTTGCAAAATGTAACGTGTGATAGCCATGGATAAAAAGTTAAAAAATCCCTGTTGACTTTATTGTTTTGTTTACAAAAAACAGGCCCTTTTAGGCCGTTGTTTATTTTGGGTCCTTGTTGATTTTAGTTTATAAAAAGATGGTTTGAAAGTGTACCGAAAAATGCTATAATTATATCACAAATCTCTTTTGGAAAAGAAGGAACAATGAATTTCAATCGCATGATCAAGAGCGCTGTCTTTATGGCATTTGGCATGGCTGCAGTCTGCTCTTTTGCAATTCCTCCCAAGACTTGGGACGCTATTTACAACGCAGAAAACGAAGGTGATTACACTTCTGCAAAAATCGAAGGCGATATCCGCTTTGGCAAGTACACCCATTACAAGGCTGTGCAGCCGGTGTCCTTCAAGGTTGAAGAAGGTCCGTTCGCATTCTCTGTAGCCGGTAATCTGACTGTCGTTGCAGATAAAATTGAAAAAGAAAATTTCTATGAAGTCTGCGGCGAAACCAAGGAAGCCTGGATTTCCTATTTCAACAAGCCTCGTACTTTTGTAACTGGCAAAGGTAAGGAAAAGTCTGAAGTAGAACAGATTATCAATATTGCCGGTGTGGATCTGGCTTGCGGTAATGAGCTGTTTGCCGTGTCCGATCTTCGCATCAAGTTTACCAACGAAGCTGCCCAGGAAGCCTGGAAGAAGGAACTGGAAGGCCGCGAAAAGTACCGCCGCGAAAAGGTGGCTGAATTCCGCCTGGCCGAACAGGAAAAGCGTGCTTCCCTCCGCGAAGTTTCTGGTATGTTTACCGACCCCCGCGATGGTCAGGTTTATCGTACCATTAAGGTGGAAGGCCGTGAATGGTTTGCCCAGAACGTGAACTTCAACGTAGATGGTCATTCCTGGTGCTACGAAGATAAGGAATCCTACTGCATGCGTGGTGGCCGCCTCTACGATCTGGAAGGCGCTCGTAAGGCTTGCCCCGAGGGCTGGCATCTGCCCCGTGACCGCGAATGGCAGGACATGATTACTGGCCTTACCCACTGCTATGATGGTGTTGACAAGTGCGAAGCTTTTGCCAAGAAGATGAAAGCTACCACTGGCTGGCAGGGCGGTGGCGGTACCGATGAATATGGCTTCTCCGTATTCTCTTCCGGTTACCGTAAGATGATTGGTAAGTCTACCGTTCGTTACGAAGACATGGGTGAATACGCCGGTTTCTGGTCTGCTCAGAATGGTCGTAACGAAACCATCTGGATTTGGGCTATGGGCCGCATGAGTGACCAGATGGTCCGTCAGCTGGTTCCCAGCAAGACCAACGCCTACTCTGTCCGCTGCATCAACGGAAACTAGTATTGAGTTTTGAACAACGAGCGATGAGCCGTTGTTGCGAATAAAAAAAGAACCGCGGTTTTTTTCGCGGTTCTTTTTTGTTGAAGGTGCCGCAGGTTTTGGCTGCGGCTTCTGTATTACATGGAGCGAATCGGGAAGAGGCCCAGGAGGTCCAGGACGTTTTCCAGGACGATCTGGGTGGACTGCACCAGGAACAGACGGGACTTTTCTTCGGCGCTGCCGAGAACTCGGTCTTCGTGGATGAACTTGTGTGCGGCTTCTGCGATTTCCAATGCATACTGGGCGAGAACGCTGGGTTCGTCAGCGGCGACAGCGCCGAGAATCTTGTCGGCCTTCTTGGAAAGAAGGTTGATCAAGCTATAGGCGGCATCGTCTGCCAGCTGGTCGTAGTTCACGTCGGAAACGGGAACGGTGTAGCCGGCCTTGCGCATGATGCTGCAGAGACGGACGTGTGCGTTCTGGACATAAGGACCAGTGTCGCCTTCAAAGCTCATGACGGCATCCCAATCAAAACGGACGTCCTTCACGCGGCTGTTCTTCAGGTCGTTGAAGGTCAGTGCGGAAATACCGATCTGGCGGGCAATCAGTTCCTTGTTTTCCAGTTCCGGATTCTTGGCGTCGATGAATTCAAGAATCTTCTTCTGTGCGGCTTCAATGACGTCACGCAAAAGGCTTGCGGTACCTGTACGAGTCTTACCCTTTTCCCACTTGCCGTCCACCAGCTGGAGGATCACGCCAAAGGGAATGTGGTACATATTGGTGTACCATTCGCGGCCCATCTTCTTAAGAACATGGAATACCTGCTTGAAGTGCAGGGCCTGGCCCAGGTCGACCACATAGAGGCACTTGTCGAAGTTGTATTCCTTCATGCGGTAGTCGGCTGCGGCCAAGTCGCGGGTTGCGTACAAGGTAGAACCGTCGCTCTTGCGGATCAGGCAGGGATTCAGGTCGAATTCGTCCAGCATCACCACGTCCAGATCCTGGCTCTTGATCATCAGGTTCTTTTCGCGGAGTTCGTCGAGGATCGCGGGAATCTTGTCTTCGAAGAAGGATTCGCCAGTGTAATGGTCAAAGCCGACGCCCATCATGTCGTAGATGCGCATCAGTTCCTTCAGGGTTGCGGCCTTAAAGGCAGACCACAGGGTGCGGTAGAATTCATCGCCCTGTTCCAGCTTGGTAAATGCGGCGCGTGCTTCGTCTTCGAGACCCGGCTCTTCCTTGCATGCCTTGGAGAAGGCTGCATAAAGGATGTTCAATTCCTTGACTGTCAGGGAATCCAGGGTGGCCTGGTCGGTGGGACGATTTTCGCGGAGGTACATCACGATCAGCTTGCCGAATGCGGTACCCCAGTCGCCCAGGTGGTTGATTCGTTCGACCTTGTAACCGGCGGCCTTGTAAATACGGCTCAGGGAGTTACCGATCATGGTGGAACGGAGGTGGTGGAAAGCCAGTTCCTTACCGATGTTGGGGGAGCTGAAGTCAATGCACACGACCTTGCCGTTGGATTCCTGGTGGCCGTAGGCGAGACCCTTTTCGGCGATAGCTTCGAGAGTGGACTTTGCCAGGAAGTTGCGGTCGATAAAGAAGTTCAGGTAACCGTTCACGGCTTCCACCTTGGAAAGGCCGGCGGGCAGCTTTACCTGACCAGCCAATTCTTCGGCGATAATCTTCGGAGCCTTGCGCATGGTCTTTGCCAGCGAGAAGCAGGGAAGGGTGAAGTTGCCGTGGGTGGTATCAGGCGGCACAGAGATAAGCTTCAGGGCGGCGTCGGCTTCGAATGCGCCGGTGGCTGCCAGGGCGTTTGCAATTTCTTGCTCAAACGAGTTCATTGTCGTCTCCAGACTTCTTGGTGGCTTCGCGAACGAAGTCGGCTTCATTCAGTTCTTCAATCTTGCCGTCGGCATACAGACGGTCCAAAGAAATTTCGGCGCGCTTTTCTTCTTCGAACAGGTGTACCATCAGGTCCAGGCCTGCGTCGAATACGGCCCAACGAACACCTTCCTTGTATTCCACACCAAGGGATGAAAGCTTGTTGGCCTTGAATTCCTTGTGGAGTTCATTGAGGATAGCCTGCATCTGGGCTTCGCTTTCGCAAGTAGCAACCAGGAAAAAGTCGGTTACGTCCTTGATGCCGCGAAGGTCGATAAGTTGCACGTTCTGGGCGCGCAGTTCAAAAAGAATGCTTGCTCCCAGCTGGATGGATTCCGGCAGGTCATTTCTTGTTGTCATTTTGTATTTCCCTCTTCGGGTTCGATGATTTGTTTAAAGTCTTTTCCGATATATACCGCTGCGTCTACCACGGCTCGCTTACTTGCCACAACCAGCACGTTGTCGGTCTTGAGCGCCCTGGCCAATGCCTGTGCGCCTTCCCATTCCGGATTTCGCAGCACGATGATCGTCTCGTCGTAATTCTGCAACCGGTCATTGCGGGAACTGACCACGTCAAAACCATTCTGTCTCAGGTAATTTCTCATGGAGGCAGCAGCACCCTGCATACCACAGCTGTTCAGGACTTCTACGTCGCCCTTGTAAGAGCGGACTTCCTGAACTTTCGGGGCTTCAACTTCTTCCTTGCACCCGAAAATTGCCAAACACGCAATGAGACAAAAAGGTATTCTTGCCAGTGATAATCGCATCAGTGACAAAAAATAGAATTTCTCCAGGGGGAGCAGGGACCGTCGTAGTATCTGTGAGGCCCATAAGCCTTAACTGCATCGTTTTCGTTTACCAGCATCAGGCGGACGCGGGTATTTTCGCTGGGTTTATACTCCAGGGCCACGTCGGGAAGGATGAAATCCACCTTTCCCTGACGCAAATCTTCCTTGGCGATGGGCATCCCGAAACGCAAATTGCTGTATAGCGGCATCCAAAGGCCAAGGTCGGCGTAAAGGTGCAGATCCGGGGTGAATTCGTATGCCAGGTGGGCCATGTAGGTCTGCTGGGCGAAACTGCCGAAGCTGCCGCCCACGAAGCTGACGGAGTAGCTGTAGCCCACAGACAGGGCCGGATCCAGCGAGGAATGGCGGAGCAGACGGTCGCGGTCGAAACGTTCCCGATTCCAGGGGATGCCGCTTCGTGAGGCCTCCACGGGCAATTCTTCCACATAGACGGTGTCCACGATGGTATCCCTGGAAACCTCCGCTGGCGAACTTGCTGCGGACGATAAGGCGAGCTGGCTCGCGACAATGGCGGTTAGGATACCCACATCCAGAATATAGAAAAGCTTGGAGGGGAGGCTTGGCTTTTATATAAGCAGAAAAGCACCCGCCAAGGCGAGTGCTCACAGTCATATGGTAAAAAGAAAGAAATTACTTCTGGACGATTTCGTTCTTTTCGTTCACGTGAACCACGGTGGGAGTCCAGCTCTTTGCTTCTTCAGGGCTCATGGTGGCGTAGGCGACGATAATCACCAGGTCGCCTGGCTGAACCAGTCGGGCGGCGGCGCCGTTCAGGCAAATCACGCCAGACTTGGCGGGGCCTTCAATGACATAAGTATCCAGACGGGAACCGTTGTTCACGTCAAGAACGCCGACTTTTTCGAAAGGGAGGATTCCTGCAGCATCCATCAAGTCGCGGGCAATAGTGATGGAACCTTCGTAATTGAGGTTGGCATCGGTAACTGTTGCGCGATGAATTTTGCTTTTGAGTAATTCTAGCTGCATTTTAAGCGCTTAGAACTTTACGCCGAAGAAACCTACAACACCCTGATCCGGAGTGGGGAGGATTCCATAGCTGAAACGGTTTGCGTCGGGATTGTTTTCCCATTGAGTGCTGAAGAATGCGTCTGCAAAAGACCAGATGTGTGCGCCGGCGACAGCCAGCAAGCCATACCACCAGTCAGAAGCGCCATCAGCTGCAAGATAAACGGTAACACCAATGCCAACTACTTCGAGAGCGTCCATCCAGATGGCCTTCATAGACTGATCGGTCTTCCACTGGTACAGGGACGGGAGCAGGAGGGAGAGGTAAGCATACTGCTGATCGCCAGAGTGATTGCGGTAGGAACGGTCGATATCTGCATCTTCCATGCCACCAGTACGCTGGTTCAGCCATTCTTCTTCGGAAACGCCCAGCTTTTCCCACGGCTTCTGGAGGTATTCAGAGGGGCGAACGCCAGTTTCAACCAGGTGGGTCAGCTTATCGCGAGACAGGCCTTCTTTCTTAGCCTGCTGGAATTCCCACTGGGTGAGACCAATTTCTTCGTAATTAAAACCAGCCCATTCATCGCTGGATGCGGTTGCTTCACCGACTTCTTCGGTGTCATCGGAGCCATAAGAGTAGGATTCTTCGTCATCGGACTGTGCAAAAACAAGTCCTCCGCAGAGAAGCAGCATACTTGCAATTTTACACAATTTTGACATTTTCCAATCCTTTCTTAGCCCATTCACTCGAATTTAATGCCGGGGGAGGGAATCGAACCCTCACACTCTCGCGAGTACCGGATTTTGAGTCCGGCGCGTCTACCAATTTCACCACCCCGGCTAGGGGTACAACAAATATAGAACACTTTTCTTTTTTTGGGAGGCAGAAAAGCTAAAAAAACGCGATTTTATGTAAAATTATTTTCTCAAAAGGGGCTGGTACTCGATTTTCTGCTTTACCAGTTTGTCTGCGGCGAAGTCAATGGCCGCTTCCTTTGTCGCAAAGTGACCTGTATGCACCAGGTACAGGATCTTTTCGCCGCGGGGCTGCTCCACGATAGTGCAGGCAATTTTCTGCTTTTTCAGGTTGTTCACCATCAAGTCCGCATAGGCCTTTACGCTGTAGGCGCCCAACTGGAGGATCCAGTATTCTTCGGAAGGCTTGTCGGCTGCCGGGGCTGCAGCGGGTGCTGGAGTTGCTGCGGGGGCTACAGCCGGAGCGCTTGCTTGAACTGCAGGTGCCGGCTGGGCGGCAACAGGTGCTGCGGGCTTGGTTGCTTCCACTGCGGGTTTAGGAGCTTCTGCAGGCTTCGGACTTTCTGCCGCGGGTTTTACTTCTGCAGTCTGAGTTGCCGGAGCGGGTTGCGCCGCAGGCTGGGTGGTCGGCTGTGCAGGAGCCGCAGCTTGTACAGGGGCGGTGGCTTGCGTCGGGGCAGGTGCTGCAGCCTGTGCTGGAACGGCAGGTGCTGTTGTGGCGGGTTGTGCCTGTGCGGGAGATTCGGCGGCTTCAGTCTTTGCCTTCTGCATGGCGGCCAGGGAATCAGGATTCTTCAGCAGTTCGCAACGTTCCTTCAAGTCTTCGTTGCTGCTCTTTGCCTTTACTGCGGTACAAACCTTCTGGAGTACCACGTTGTGGTGGGGCTTGGATGTCTCGATGGCGTGGATCAGGTCCTGGGCGGCCAACTCGTACTTGCCCAGGTAAAGGCGGAACTGGGCGCTGGTCATCATCAGGTCCGCGTACAGGGATTCCTGGGGGCTAACCTTCTGGACCAGACTATCAAGGCGCTTGCCTGCCTTCTTGAAAGAGGCTGCATCGCCGGTTTGAGAAAGGGCGAGGATGTTCCACAAAAGGCATTCTGCCTGCTTTTCCTTGGGCTGCATGGGGCATGCCTTTTCGTAGGCGCTTGCCGCTTCTTTCCAGTTGCCGGAAACATAGGACTTCTGTGCGTTTGCCAGGGCTGTTGCTGCGTCCTGTGCGCTAACGCTAATTGCGGATAAAAGAATTGCTGCTAGGGTTAAATGCTTGCTAATGTAATTCATCCTGATGCCTTTTTTAGTCCAATAAAATCTTAATCGTCCAACAAGGTGCCGCGAAGGGTCCAGCCCTTCATGTCGTCAATTTTCACCTTCACGTAGTCGCCGGGCTTCACGATGCGGGTGGGCTTGAAGATGACCTTCTTGAAGTTGTCGGTCTTGCCCATCAGTTCATTTTCGTCACGGCTGGAGCTTCCCTCCACAAGGAGGGTTTCGGTGCGGCCGATCATGAGCTGGTTACGCTTGGCGGTAATCTCATTCTGCAAGGCTACCAGGCGGGTGTGACGTGCCAATTTTTCTTCGGCGGTCAGAGTTTCCGTTTCCTTGTAGGATTCAGTTCCCTTGCGGGGGCTGTAGATAAACATGTAGGCGCTGTCAAACTGGCAGGCCTCAAAGGCCTTCATGGTGTCTTCGAAGTCTTCGTCGGTTTCGCCAACGAAACCGCAAATCACGTCGGTAGAAATGCCGTACAGCGGGTCCTTGCTGCGAAGCTGCTCAATAACGCTCATGTACTGTTCCATGTTGTGCTGGCGACGCATCTTCTTCAGCATGTTGTCGCTACCACTCTGGATAGGAATGTGGGCGTAGTGGCAGACCTTGGGGTTGTTCAGCAGAACATCGATGAGCTCGTTGGTGTAGTGACGAGGATGGGGGCTGGTAAAGCGGATTCGCTGGATGCCGCCAATCTCGGACACGCGGGTAAGCAGGTCTGCAAAATTGTGGTCGCCGTTCTTGTAGGCGTTCACCGTCTGGCCCAAAAGCATGACTTCCGTAATGCCCTTGTCTGCGGCCTTCTGCACTTCGGTCAGCACGTCGTCCATGTCGCGGTACTTTTCGGGGCCGCGGAGGTAGGGAACGATGCAGTAACTGCAGCGTTTGTTGCATCCACGCTGGATGGTAACGAAGGTGCTGAAGTCGTGCTTTACCTTGGCGTAATCGCCGACGTAGTTCTGGGTGATATCTTCGTCCAGGAACATGCGGTGGTGAGTCTTGTGCAGCGGGCTATCGGGGCCTGCCAGCAGCAATTCCGGAATGCTGCCGTACTGGTCCGGACCTACGACGTAGTTCACCACCTTCAGTCGCTTGAGAATTTCCGGACCGCGGTTCTTGGCCATGCAACCGCAAACCACCACCTTCAAGTCCGGGTTAGCTTTCTTCAGCTTGCGGTACTTGCTGATGTTGGCGAATGCGGTGTCTTCTGCCTTTTCGCGTACGGAGCAGGTGTTGACGATGATGAAATCGGCTTCGGTAATGTCGCCGGTTTCCATACAGCCTTCCATGTCCAGCTTCTGGGCTATGAGGGCCGAGTCATATTCGTTCATCTGGCAGCCGTAAGTGGCCAAGTAATATTTCTTCATGAGGATTGCAGTCTGCTTATGGTTTTAACGGCGGGTAAGATAGAAAAATTCATTGTGTGGGCTGCTGCGCGGGGTGCTTGCGAGGGACTTTTCTGCGGAGGATGAGGTGTTTTCCCGAAAAATGGGCTCCATTGGGAGGGAAAGTGGTGATTTGGAGTCCATGATTTTGAATAAATTAGTTGAAAATGGGGCGGTTGAGTAAACTGTAGGCCGGACATTGGACTCCAATATGACCAATATTGTTTATTTGGAGTCTATATAAATACCCATAACACAAAATCTACTATAGACAAAGTAATTTTATGGGCTCCATTTGCCTACTAACTGACTATTTGGAGTCCAAAAATCATCGAAAACTCATTTTGCAACCGTGAAAAAGCTGTTTTTACGAGGCGATTTTTGTAAATTCGTTCTGTGCGTGAGTGCGCACTATTTTGTATATGGCCCATAACCAAAGGTATTTATGAAGACTTTGGAACTTTTACCGCCAGATACAATTCTGGCGTCAGTCCAGAAACGTGCAGAAGAACTGCTCATTATTATAGAGGAAAAGATGCGCTCTTTAAGTAAGGCGCCAGCGGGGCGAATCAAACTGATTCGTCGTGGCGGGAACATTCACTGCTATCATGTGACAAGTTCAGCAAAACCTGCCGGTAAGTACATTCCCGTTTCGGAGCAAAAATTCATCAAGGCGCTTATTCAGAAGGAATACGATCAGACGGTTTTAGCGGAACTGCAATACCAGCTAAAACTGATAGATAATTTCATAAAGAAGTATAATCCTTCTATGGTGCGGGAATTATTCGGATCCCGCGGAGAATTGCGTCGCGGTTATATCTCTCCGGTAACGCTATCCGATGAGGATTATGCGGCCCGCTGGCTTGCCCAATCATACAAGTGCAAATCATTTCGTGAAGGGGAGCCTGAATTTCTCACCAGCCGCGGGGAACGAGTCCGCTCCAAGTCTGAGATGATTATTGCAGACATCCTGGCGAAAAACAACATTCCTTACAAGTACGAGCTCCCTCAGCAAATGAAGGCCGCGGGCGGCAAGCTGATTCCGGTCTATCCCGATTTCACCTGCGTGAATCTCCGGACTCGTCAGGAGTTTTTGTGGGAGCATTTAGGACGTATGGATGATTCGGACTACTCGATGAAAACGGTGATGAAATTGCGCACCTACAGCAAGAACGATTTTATTCCTGGCAAGAATCTGATTCTGACCATGGAATGCGATGGCATCCCGCTGGATCGCAAGGAAGTGGAAGCCCTTGTAAAAACCTTTTTGCGGTAGACCGCGGCTCTCGTCGTCCGAGCTTTCTTATATTATGGACATGACTCGTTTCTTCTACAAATGCTTAGGCCGTTTTGCCCTTATGACTGCAGCCGCCCTGTGGGCAGGTTGCGACAATGCTGAGAAGAGAGAATCTGTAAAGGAGGAGCCTGCAAGGGACATTTCTTCTAGCTCCTTGCTGAAAAAAGAAATCAAGGATTCCAAGTATCTTCCAAAACAAGAAAGTATTGTTGTCCAGGGAACTACCGTTCTCTACGGAACGATGCCTGTTGTTGGGGATTGTCTTTATGGTTGTCATACACCGATTGGCGAATCAAAAGCGAAAGGGCTAGTGAAGAAATTGACTGAACGGGATCTTAAATTTGAGGGATCTCTTTCTGGTGAGCAACTATCTAAAATTGTATGTCCACGAACACAAGGTCTTCGCCATATCTACAATAAGTTCTTAAAAAAGAAGCCTGGATTTGAAGGCCGCTTGGTGTTGCAGCTGACCATTGCTCCTGACGGCTCGATAACCAATGCTGTCGTAAAATCATCAACCACTGGTTGTGACGATTTTGACGCAGAAATAAAGATGGCTGTAAGTCGTTGGAAATTTGAAAAATCCGACGGAATCACCTCTGTGACCGTTCCGTTTGAATTTTCGGAATCGTCGGATAAATAGGGCTGAGCGTCCTATTATACCAGCTTCAGCAAGTCCTTGATGTGCCTAATGGTATAGCGGGGCTCTAAGGGCAATAAATTTTCGGGGCGACCGAAACCTTCCAGGCAAATAATGCTGTCGATGCCGGCGTTCTTGGCGGCCATTACATCGGGAGTGTCGTCCCCGATCATTATGGCTTTTTCCGGGGCGACGCCCAACTTCTCCAAAATCGCGTAAATGCCGCCGGGGCCGGGCTTGCGTTCCGGGGTGGTGTCTCCGCAGAGGTAAGTGACAATTTTGTCCGCGGTGATACCCTGCGCGGAATCCCCGTTCCCAATTAATCCAAATTTTTCCAAAATCTTCTTTGCCGGTGCCACAGGCTTGTTGGTCAGCATGGCGGCGCGTTTTCCTTGCCCGCAAATCCAGTCTATAAATTCAAGCACACCTTCGTAGGGTTCCGTATCGATGGTACAGTGATCCCAGTAATAAGCGGAGTAAACTTTCAGCACTTCATCGATTTTAGCTTCGTCAAAACCTGCGCCTTCTAAAATCGCATTTACCGCTTCCTTGTCGCGAACATCTAAGTGGTCGGCGGGACTCTTTGAAATGTCCGGTTCGCCGGCGGTTTTGCCTGCGCCGAACATGATTCCCGAGGCAACGGACCTCTTGATCAAATTCCTAGACCCGTTGCCGATGCAACTGCGAACATTTTCCATTGAAATTTCCTGAATGCCGAACTGCTTCAAAGCGTAATTCACCGCGGGAGCCAAGTCCCCCAGGCTGTTGAACATGGTGCCGTCCAAGTCGAAAATGAACAGTTCCTTGCGGGCCAATAATTCTTTCAGTTCTTCGCTGCTAGTCATTTCAAAAGCTCTTTGATTTTTTCTTTGACGATTCCGAGATTGTTGTTGGTAAGAATGGGTATCAAACTATTGATTTCTTCAATGGATTTGTCCCACCATTTCCATTCTAGCATCAGGTTGATGAGTTCGTCGTCAAAACGTTTGCGGATGGGTTTTGCTGGATTCCCTGCGACAATGGTGTAGGGGTCTACGATTCCTGAAACAACACTGCAAGCTCCGATGATTGCGCCATCCCCAATTTGTGTTCCCGGGAGGATTGTCGCATTCTGACCAATCCAAACGTCGTTGCCGATGACTGTATTCCCCTTGAAGGGCATGTCCTCTGGCTTTGGCGGAGCCATGTCCCACCCTTCAAGAGTGTAGAAGGGGAATGTGGACACGGAGTTCATTTGATGATTGGCGTCGTTCATGACAAACTCAACACCCGCTGCAATCTGGCAGAATTTTTCGATAATCAGCTTATCTTTGCTCCAGGGGTAAAAATGGGTGACATGACTTTCGAATTCAGAATCAGCTATATAAGTAAAATCTCCAACGATGATGTTTGGATTTTTGATGGAGGGTTTTACGTAGATTTCTTTATCGTATCCGGCGATGGGATGAATATTGTTTGGATTCGGATTCATATCAGCTATCAAAAATAAAAAACTATTTTTGCATCCATCAAAGGCTGCTTGGTTTATGTCTAAATTCATAGATTATATAGCCTTCCAGTTCGGAAATCCCCGAGGTTTTGTGGGAAAGGTTTGCTGCCGTTTCATCCGTCAACAGGTGGATTTTGAGAATCACCAGGTCAAGGATATTGTAAAAGACAAAAGCTTTGTGGTTATTTACACCAAGACGTAAAAAGTTTGTATATTCATGCCATGAAGAAATTTTTTAATACCCGCGCAATTATCGGCGCATCCATTTTTGCTTCGGCCCTTGCAACCGCTGCATTTGCTATTGATCCCGTTGTCTTTACCCCGGCCGTTTACCCTATCGGTGAAGTGAACCAGGGCGACGTCAAGCATTTTGTCTTGAAGGGGGCTAATGTCTCCGGCAAGGAAATCAAACTAGAAAATGTAATGTGCCAGGGGAATGGCTGCTCCAATTTCAAGTTCCCGGCATCCATTGCCAATAAGGGACCGGTGGTTGTAGAATTCGACATGGACTTCTCTGAAATGGAAGGCCCTATTAGCCCCACCGTCGTGCTGGTGGGCACCGATGGCAAACCCTATACTGCCGCTATGGAAGGTACCGTTAAGGCTCCTTTCTTCTTTAGCGAAAAGATGTTTGACGCTGGTTACTATACCGCCGGCGAGAAGCGTGAATGGTCCTTCTACGTGTGGGAGACCGACAAGAAGGCTCGCCCCGACCTGACGCTTTCCGAGGAATCCGCAAAAGATTTCTCCATCAAGACCAAGAACGTAAAGGTTAAGGTGGACGAAAACGGCAAGGTCACCGAAGGCGGTAAGATTCCCGCTCTCAAGATTACCTTGACTACCAAGGGTCTGAGTCGTGAAGGTTGGGAACAAAAGCAGCAGAGTATCCGCAAATTTGTGGGCTTTAAGAGCAAAAAATACCCCAAGGCCACCCCCGAAGTGCTGGTTGTTGGCTTCTGGAAGTAAAAATTTGAACTTTTTTCGGCGTATTGCCTTGCAAATTTTCAAATATTAACTACCTTTGGTTCACTCTTAATTGAGACCTCGGGATGTAGCTCAGCCTGGTAGAGCGCTTGAATGGGGTTCAAGAGGTCGCTGATTCGAATTCAGTCATCCCGATAGAAAAACCACAACGAAAGTTGTGGTTTTTCTTTTTTTGTGCCTAGTGCGATTATGGGCGTTTAGAAAAGTTCTAATCAACGTTCAAATGAAAAAGGCCTTGGCTTTTGCCAAGGTCTTCTATAAAGTTTGCGGGACTATTAAGCTTTATTAATATCTTCGTCTGTGAAGTTTAGACCATTTCCCGCAGCGCGTTCCCCAAAATCGGTAACTACGGTCGGGACGCCATTCTTTGAAATTTCATTCATTTCGATGGCAGCCGCTTCGTAGTCGGACTCGGTGGTCCATTCGGGTTGCCATACCACAACCTTGTTTCTGCCGGATTCCTTGCCCTGGTACAGAGCCTTATCGGCCAGCTGGATGCTACGGTCGGCTCCGAGACGGTGGTCAAACTGGGAGACGCCCAGGGTGATGGTAATGTTGATGGTGTAGTCGGCGTAATGGACTGTCATCATCTCGATTTGACGGCGGAAGCGTTCTGCAACGGCGGTTGCCCCTTCCAGATCTGTTTCGGGCAGGAGGGTCAGGAATTCTTCGCCACCATAGCGGGCAAAGACGTCGTACTTGCGTAATAGTCCGCGGATAGTCTGCGATACGGATTTTAGGATGACGTCACCGCAAGCGTGGCCGTAGGTGTCGTTAATTACCTTGAAATGGTCAATGTCCACGAAGATGAAACAGAATGGCTTTCGACTGCGCAGGGTCCTTTCGATTTCATTGGCTATAGTCTCATTCATGTCACGGCGGTTGGGGAGTCCGGTCAGTTCGTCTGTTCTTGAAATCAGGTCCAGTTTCTTGTTGGCGATTTTCAATTCCTTGGTTCGTTCGGAAACTTCCTGTTCCAAGCTCTTACGATGGGCTTCCAATTCGCGGATTTGTCGCTGGATTGTTGAAATCATGACGTTAAAGGCTTTGGACAGCATGCCGATTTCGTCATTGCGGTTACCCACATGAATCTGCTCCATTTCCTTGCCTTCGACGATTTCGTAGATATGGTAGGTCAGATTGTTCAGAGGCAGGCCCATCTTGGCAAACATCCAGGCGGCCAGGAAGAAAATGATGAACATGGAAGCTACCAGGATGACCCAGTTGCCCACGGAAGACGATGTCACCATGTTGTCAATTTCGCTCTTGGGCTGGAAGGAGAATAGGGCGAAGTCGTAGGCAGAATCATATCTGAAGTTGGTCAGATAAGTGACTCCATCGGCCAGGGTGTGGTATTCTGCACTCTTCGTGTCAAAATTTTTGGGGTCAATATTTAGTCCCAATTCTGCAATCTTGTGGGTTCCCGTGAGCCATTGTTTCAAGTCCGGATGGTAGAGGATTTCGCCTAGGCTATTGACTGCCATAACGAAACCATTCTTGCCGACCTTATACTCTACCAGGTGCTTCCAGATGCGGCGCAGAGAGAAGGTGGCTACCAGGCTACCGTCACCGGCAGCGCGGTTGACGATACCGATTGCAAAGATCCTCTGGGGAGGGGCGTCTTGTGACGTTCTAAACCAGGGGGTAATGTAGGGGCGGTGGGGGGTTATTCTGGAAAATTCAATGGGGTAGGGGGATTCCGTGGGGGAACTGACCATGGCGTTGTCGCATACGAACTTGTCTTCGCGGTCGTAAACGGTAACTGTTTCTCCTGAGATAAACAGGGACGAAACGCTGTAGCTTTTAAGGAAGCTTGCCGCTGTTGTCGGCTCCATGCCCTGCAATTCGGACGTCTTGGTCAAGAGCGAAAGCCTGTCACCGAACTGTCGCATTTCGGTTGTGGCTGTGTTCATGATCTGGGCTAGCTGGGCTTCGTTATTGTTGAAGTTCCACTCTAGCATCAGGTCGTTCTGTTTGTCGTTCATGAAGAACGTACTTCCCGTGACCACAATGGTCATGGAAACTAGCAGGACCAGGATCACCTTGAAGATGATACTTCTGGAAAACCTTGTTGCCAGGGACTCGTTCATAAGTTCAGTTATCTCTTTGTTTTTCTACGGAAATTAAAGGCGAAACCAAGGGCTATCATAACGATAAATACCAGGGGTGCCTTTTTAAGATTGTCGTTGACGATGTTGTTTTCTGCAGTGTTTGTGTCCGCGGTTGCGGTGGCGGACGGATCTTCTTTTTTCTTGTTCAGTTTTCCCCACAAATCCATGAACTCGGCCTGGGTCATGATATTGTTGGACGGGTAGTTGAGCTTTCTGTCGATTTCGATGGTGTACTGCTTGAAAACATCGTACAGCTTTTCTTCGGAGTACAGGGAAGGAATTTCAACCTGTTCCCAGACGGAACTGAACATGGCGACAAATAACTGTTCCAGATCGCCCCATTCAGGGATGGCGACGTAAGTTTTGCCGGTTGCGAGTGCGTTTATCAGTTCGCGGTAGTCTTCGTCTTCGGACCACTTTTCAAGCACTTTCTTGGAAGTGGGCAGGAAGCCGATCTGCTTGGTATAGGCGTCCTGATTTTCGTCTTCGACCAGGAACTTTAGCAGGGCCTTTGCCTCTTTACGTTCGTTTTTGGCGGGAATGGCCAGGTTGCTTCCGCCGATGAAGCTGACAGAACCAGCGGAACCTCTGGGGATAGGAACCACCATGACGCTATCTGTGCCGATGCGGGCGTTGGATAGACCGCCTTGAGTGCCGTGGATTCGGGTCTGCATCACGATTTCGGAAGTGCTGATGATAAAGGCCAATTCGCTATTGTTGAACTGCTGGGCGATTTGGGCTGTGTTGGCCTGAAGGGCTTCGGTTTGGACCAGGCTGTCCAAGATGAAGTTCAGATAGAGGGAAATGCCGTGGAGAGTTTCCTTCGAGAGAATATTGGCGTGCCACTTGCCGTTATTGTCTTTTTCGATGAACGATCCGCCGTTGCTCCAGATCCAGGGGGCGAAGTTGTGGGGGATGTTCCAGTCGCTCTTGCCCGGGAAGGCGTAGCCGCGGATGGTGGAGCCGTCGTCCTGCACTTCCTTGGCGGCATTGACTTCACGGATTGCCTTGACAAAGCCATCGTAAGTGGCTAAGTCGTTCTTGGAAATGTTGTGCTCCTTGAGGATGCGCTTGTTGGCGAGAATGGGGCGAATATCGATAAACCAGGGCACGGAATAGATGGTGGTATCACCGTCTATATGGGTGGTATTCCAGCTAACAGAAACGAAACGGCTAGGGTCTACTTCGTTAATCCAGTCGTTTAGGGGCTTGATTTCGTTGCGGGAGGCAAAATAGGGAATCCAGGTGGTGCCCAACTGAAGTACGTCGGGGGCATCCTGACCGGTTGCCAGAGCCTGTGAAATGCGGTTCCAGGCTTCTCCCCAGTCTAGAACCTGAACTTTTGTGGGAATACCGGTTTTCTTGGTGAACTGTTCAAGTCGTTGCTCAAGTTTTTCCTGAGGGGTGGCTCCGTTCGGCATAATCCACACGGTAAGGGGCTGATTAGCGGCCCAGACTGCGGTAGATGTTACCATTGCCATGATCGTGGCTGTAACGGTTTTTTTGAGATAATTGAACATTCCAACTCCTTGACAAACACTCAAAAACGGGGGGTGTGTGTGTACCACCCGCAATGTTAAAAGTATATTATTTTTATAATAAGATGGGCGTTTTGTGCATAAAAATGGATTTTTTCGCCGGTTCTTCGAGGTCCTCTCCGTGAGCCAAATCAAGGTGAAAAAAAAATACCGGACTGATGACGAAAATCTTATTTTTTTTACCTATATTTTCTTATGTCGAACCTAACCGACAATTTCTTTACTAAGGAGTATACAATGAAAAAAGGTCTCATTACCCTTCTCTGCGCAGGCATGATCGTTCTTACCGGTTGCTATGGCAAGAATGCTTGCTTCAACAAGATTCACCAGTGGAACGGCACCCTCGGTGACAAGTGGATCAACTCCATCGTCCACTTCTTCCTGATGGTTATCCCGGTTTACGGTATCGCTCTCGGCCTGGTTGACGGTCTCGTTCTTAACACTGTTGAATTCTGGACTGGCTCCAACCCCCTCGCTGCTGACGACAACTACTATGAAAAGGATGCTCAGGGCAACGAAATTGCTGCTGTGAAGAACGCAGACGGCACCATGTCTGTTGAAATCACCACCGCTAAGGGTGAAAAGGCTAACCTCATGCTCCAGCGCGATGAAAACGTTGTCCGCGCTCTCGATGCAGAAGGCAACTTGGTTGCTCAGTACGATATCGCTAAGTAATTCTTAGTTATAACGAGCTTAAAAGGCCTCCCGCCATGGCGGGGGGCTTTGCTTTTATTATCTTAGAGCTATAATGTTAGGGCGTGTTCATAAAAATGCAGGTTGGGTGTCTGCAGTTCTTGCCATGGTCGCTTTGTATCTGGCGGCCTGCGTGGACGATTATGTCGCCCGCGGCAATGCGGCCCTGCGTATCGGCGACTTTGAACGGGCCATTTCCAATTTTTCGAAGGCTCTTGACGAAGATCCGGCTAATCGGGATGCCCGTTATGGCCTGGCTCTATCTTATTATACTACAGCTGAAGATGGGGAACGTCTGCGGCTTCCGTCTTTTGACCTGTGGAGTCGAGCCGCCCGTGAATTCAAGATCCTTTCTAGAGTGGATAGCAGCGGACGGATTAACGCTAACTATTCGACCTGCCTTTTTTACCTGGCCCGTGCGACCTTGGCCCAAAACGAGGGGGCCAATGTGCTTCCGTTGTTGGACCAGTCGATTCAGCTGGATAGCGTCAACTACTTCAGCTACAATCTGAAGGGGCTGATACTTTCCCATCGGGGACGGGGGAACGATTTGGAACAGGCCAAGAAGATTTTTATCCATATCGTGACACACGACCCGGATTTTATTTCGGCCTATGTGAACCTGGGCAATGTCTACTGGGAAGAGGGCGATGTGGAATCGGCCTGGGATATCTGGTCTATGGGGCTGGAGAAGGCTCCCAATCATGAGGATTTGCTGCGCTGGACCCGGGTGGCTGAAGACTCTCTGAAGGCCATGGTCTTGTCTGGGGAACTATGACCGAGGTGAGGTTCCCTAAAAAGTCCCTGTTGGATTCGGCGACCAGGTGCTTCTTGCTTCATGAGGGCGGGGAGGCCTGCGTCTATGGGCTTTCGGTGGAGGGCCGCGGCAACCTTGTGCTGAAATGGTACAAGTCCCATGCCCGCTTTGACGGGAGCGTGATTTCTTCGATTGCAAACAGTCCTGTGGACGGTCTTTACCGGATTCTGGAGTTTGGAGAGCGGGAGGGTACGCCCTATGTTCTCTATGAATTTATTGATGGGGTGGCATCGGCGGAGTTTGATGTAATTCCTGTGGCGGAGGCGCTAGTGGCCCTGCGGCAGGTGGCAAAAACCTTGTCTGCGTTAAGCGAAAAAGGCTCCCATCATGGAGACCTGAGTCCGTCTAACGTTCTTTTGACTGCAACTGGAGATACTGTCCTTATTGACTTTGGGCTGGTGGGTCTTGGGGCGTATGCCTATGCGGCGCCCGAACGGTTCCGCGGTCGAACCTCAGATGCCCGATCCGACATGTATAGTCTTGGCTTGCTGCTGTACCACTGGATCTGCGGAAGGGACTTGGTTGAGACGGATGTTGTCTTGAAGACGACCGGAAAGTTGGACAGTCTCGATCCATTTGTTGAGTTGAAACCTACCGAAAAACTTT
This sequence comes from Fibrobacter sp. UWH9, assembly GCF_900129715.1. Classification (NCBI taxonomy): domain Bacteria; kingdom Pseudomonadati; phylum Fibrobacterota; class Fibrobacteria; order Fibrobacterales; family Fibrobacteraceae; genus Fibrobacter; species Fibrobacter sp. UWH9. Next base: position 309,038 of record NZ_FQWP01000001.1, read on the forward strand.
ATGAGACCGGGATTTTTTTTCCTGGAGAACTGGCGGCTCTCGAACCGATCTGGACGGGACTTTTGCGGAATAGTCCGGAGGAACGCTTTGAGGATTTTGACGAACTGGACGAAGTCCTTGAGATTGCCCTTTATAAGGTATGCGGTGGTGAAATTGCGATCCTAAAGAACAAGCAGAATCTTGCCGGACGAGTTGAAAAAATGCTACAAAATGTTCCGGCCTTTTCGGAACCCTCGGATTTTTGCCCATTTCCCTATCATGTTGCCCAGGGAGTGGGAAAAAAATTCCCAGTGAAACTATCGGTTTTGTGCGGCTTAGGACTTATATTATTGATTGTAGTGGCTGTCCTTGTTTTGGGGGACCGGAATCCAGATATCGATGATGTGGCTTCCATGGTTCTTGAAAATTCCAGGAATCTGGAACTGAAGGATCTGCCTGCTTCGGAAGTTAATCCATAGCTTATAGAGGTGCTCATGAAATCTGAATCGATGCTTGCCACGGAAAAAATGTTGGATGTGGTGAAGACTCTTTTGGATGAGGAGCAGCCCGAGAGTCTTTTCCCGAAAATTCTTGAAGTGGCCCGCGGGGTCCTTCATGCCGATGCCGCTGTGCTGGATATTGGTGGCGAAAAGCCGCTCCACCTGAGCAACCCTGAATCGGTGGCGATTTCTATTTCTGCCGTAAGGCTGGCCAAGGCCGAAAAGCGGGCCGTGGTGTGGAACCAGCTGGATGACGAAAACGCTGACCTTTCCAAGTCCATTGTGCAGAATCAGCTGACCAGCATTATGGTGTCGCCGTTCCGCACGCCTGAATCCGAGGCGGGATATCTGTACTTGCAGCGTGCCGCCCGCGAGGAACCTTTTACGGAAGACGACAGTCAACTTTTTGACTCCTTTGTGGCGGTGTGCGAAAAGTTTGCCTTTGCCATGTTTGACAGGCTCCGCGATAAGGAATCGCTGGATGTCTTGAAGAATGTTGTTCACAAGGACGGGGTGGTGTACTCCAGCAAGGTCATGTCGGACCTGATTGCCCTGGCCGATAAATTGGCCACTTTGCCGTTGCCCGTGATTGTCCGTGGCGAAACGGGTACGGGGAAGGAGGTCGTTGCCCGCTATATCCATAAGCATAGCCCCCGCAGCGACAAGCCCTTTATTGCAGTGAACTGTGGCGCCATTCCGGAACACTTGATGGAATCTTTGCTGTTTGGACATGCCAAGGGTTCCTTTACCGGAGCTATTGAAACTCGCAAGGGTTTCTTCGAAGAGGCTGACGGCGGCACGATTTTCCTGGATGAGATTGGCGAGTTGCCTATGAACATGCAGGTTAAACTTTTACGCGTTCTGCAGGAAAAGCATATTACCCGTGTAGGTGACAATCGCGAAATTCCTGTAAATGTCCGCGTGATCAGTGCGACCCACGTAGACCTGGAAACAGCCGTCAAGGAAAAGCGCTTTAGGGAAGACTTGTATTTTAGAATCCAGGTGATGCCTGTGGTGATGCCCGCCTTGCGTGACCGCGAACAGGATGTGGTTCTGCTGGCACAGGAATTTCTGACCCGATATGGTGCGGAATATGGCCGCGGTAAGTTCCGTCTGAGCCGTAATGCAGAAAAGGCCATGCTCAGTTATTACTGGCCGGGCAATGTCCGCGAACTGGAAAACAAGATTCAGAAGGCCTTGGTGCAGGCTGTTCATGGCGTGGTGCAGCCTAAGGACCTGGGATTGGACGACATGCAGGCTCAAGTCAAGGATTCCCCCAGATCTCTGAAGGAGGCCCGCGAGGCGGTGGATCGTGAAGTTATTGGCAGGGCCCTGCGGGATAGTAACGCAAACCTTACCCTGGCCGCATCCATTTTGGGAATTGACCGCAAGGTGTTGCGCGAAATTATGGAACGTCTGGGAATGCATAAGGAAGACTTCAAGAACTAGTTGTTATATTTTGGCAGACCTATGAAAGGGTTTTGCCTAAACGGATAGTTGGCACGGATATTGCGAAAGTAAGATGATGAATAAGAACACTTTCATTTCGATATTGATGATGGCTGCGGCGCTGAGTTTCGGTGCCGAGTCTTCGATGCGTCCGATGTCTTCTGTCCCGACCCCCGCCGAAAGAGCTGAAATTTCGAAAGAAACGCCAGATTTGGGTGCGAAGGAAAGTGAAGACTGGCAGAAGATGCGTGCCGAAAGACGTAAGGCCCGTGAACAGATTCTCTCTGATTTGCGAGGTCGTTCTGCAATGGAAAAACAAAATTTCCGTCAGAACACGGTGAAAAAGCGGGACGAAAATGCTCACTTTGAGGGGGAATTCCCAAAAAATCAATCTCGCGAGCGCAACCCTTTTTATGAGCGTCCTGAGTCTCAGTACGGTTATCCTCAGCGAGAAAATCGCGGTCCCGGTTTTGAGGGGGATCGCCACCGCTATTAATGCGTTCGCTGGCGGTAGTTGTTCTATTGCTTGTGTCTGCGCTTTGGGCCGAGACTCAGCAGGCGGCATATTACCGTGCCATGCAGGCTGAGGAGGCTGGTAATCTAACCGAAGCCTTGACTGCCTTTGAAGAGGCCGTACTTATACCTGGTCCCTATACCGAAGAAATCCAGGAAATTATAAATCAGTATAAACTGGCGCTGGACTTTACTGATTCGTCGGAAGTACTTGTTTCTGACAGAAGTTCTTCTTTGTCGTTCCGTTTTTTGGGAGACCTTGGTTTTTACGGTCTTCATTACACAGAGAGTGGCTGGGTCGAAAAAATAAGCGAAGATGGCGGTGACCTGTTCTTTACCCTTTCCTCTTTTGCCGATTATGCGGTTGGCGATTATATCCATTCCCTTGGCGTTTCCGCTATGACGGACTGGTTCTTTGATAATGAGGATATGCCCGCTCTGGATACCAGCGACTGGAAACTGACTCTTGGCTTGGAATATGTGTTGGTGGCGCCAACTTTTGTTCTTGATATGGGCGTGGATTTTAATACGGCCCCAAATGAAAGTTTTTCCCCTTCTTTTTATTCCTGGTTAGAAAAGGATTTCTTTAAGTTTGAAAAACAGCGGGTAGGGGCGGCTCTCTGGGGATACTACGATACAGATGGTCCCCTATCTTTCGCCGTGTATGGATCTTGGCATCGTTCTTCTGTGTACGGATGGAATGGAAATGTCTACCTGGGCGTGCGACTTGAGGCAGACTCCGTTGTGGACGTCAAACGTTACATGGCTGATTACGAGGCGGCGTACAATGCTGCTTACGATGAGATGGACGGTTTCAATAATGAGGTCCCCTTTAATGGCGGATTCAATAATTGGGAATCTTCTGATGGGTGGAATGCTCCGTTTTATATGGGAGGCTATGGCGGTTATAACGGTTATGGCGGATTTTATGACAATGAAAATCCTTGGGGGAATAATCCCTTCAATGGAAACCCCAATGGATGGGGGGCGTTCGAGGAAAACTTGGGGGACTCCTCTTCTACGGTATCTATTGATGTTCCCATGTACAAGTCTTATGGCAAGTGGATTGGACCTTCCCTGCGTTCAAAATTATCCTATAAGTTCCGCACAAAAATTACGCTGGAAGGCGTAATGAACCTGTACTATGGTGTTGTGGTTGCCGGTCCAGACGATGATTACGAACAACTTAAAAAGTTCAGTGGCGTATGGGGAGCGACCTTGTCTTGGACTCCCAGTTGGCTTACGGTCTACCTAGGTATGGAAATGCTTTACCGTTGGTATGACTTGCCGATCTACTATAAAGGCATTTACGCCAAGAGCGGTTTCCTTTCAGAAATCAAGACTGGCGTTAAATGGAATTTCTAATGGAGATAGTGGGAGTCGAACCCATGACCTACTGATTGCGAACCAGTTGCTCTACCAACTGAGCTATATCCCCAGGTTTTGCACAAGATAAAATTATTTCTTCTTGCGTGATTTGAAGTCTTCGACAATCGGTCTGATGATCGAGGCTAGATTCATTGCCGTTCCGATAAGAATCAGGGCTGATGCTGCATGAAGGCCGATTCCCGGTTCTACCTTAAGTAGGGGAATGCCCATGGCTGCGTTTAGTTTACTTAGCTGGGCGACAAAGGCCCACGAGGCGACCATGGTAAGCATGCCGATTGTGATGGAGCCTAGCGGGGTAATCAAGGCGAACGCTGCTGCCAGGACCGCTCCGACTAATAAGGCGTAAAGTACTGGCATGGTAGGTAACTTTGGAAACTCGGGTATGGTCTCCTTGAACTTGTCCATAGCCTTGGGATTACCGGCCTGCATTTTCTTCAGGGTGCCAAGAGCCGGTTCTTTCAGTTCTTGTTCCAGGTCGAGACCTGTGGCAAGCTCATAGAGGGTCGGCTCTGCGATGACCTTGTCGTCATTGCAGGATACGTTAGCCATAGGCATCAGAAAGGCAAGGATCACCAGCAGGTAGGGGATGGCTGTGATTTTCTTGAAGAATCTCATCTCTCTGCTGTTGCGAGTTTCAGACTTTGTCATTTACTACCTGCGAAAGGTGTCCAGGAGGTTTCTCCGCCTAGAGCGTTATTCATGGTCTTTTCGGGTTCGGTTGCGGCGGGGGCTGCATCGACTTCGCGCATATCGAAGATGCTTCTGGAAAATGCGCAACGGAAACCGATTGCGTCAGACCAGTAACGGGGGTCTTCATCATCGCGTTCGGTCAGGTTCAGAACGGATTCCTTGTCTTTCCAGGAACCACCCTTGTAAACCTTGTTGGAGCCCATCATGGAACCGGTGGGGTTAGAATCTTCAACCCAGAACGAGAACATGGAGTAGCTGTCGAGAGTCCATTCTGCCACGTTACCGGACATGTCGTAGAGTCCCCATTGATTGGGCTTCTTTGAACTGACCGGCTGGGGACCGTAGTCAAAACTGCTCTTGCCTTTCTTGTAGGAATTGTCGCGATAGACAGCATAGATGTTCACGTTGGGATTTTCATCTAGATTCCACAGGGAGCCTTCGTTGTTGTCGGCTCGGCCTGCAAATTCCCACTGGGCTTCAGTGGGCAGGTCACCACCAATAGCCTGGCAGAACTTGCGGGCGTCTTCCCAGTTGATGTTGTGTACCGGTTTGCGGGGGGCCAGGAAGGTGGAACGGTCTTCAATTCTCTGGGTGGAGTCGATCTTGGCCATGACTTCCTTGAACATCTGCTGCGTCACTTCAGTGGTGTGGATGGCGAAAGGAGACATGCTAACGACTTTGCCGTAATAACGAAAGGCCCCCGAGTCAATGAGTGCCACGGAGCCACGGATCTTGTCTCTGATAATGCGGGGAGCGTTGGCGTTGACTTCTAGATGGAAGCCTTCGTCGGCCTTGGCGGTTTCAACCTTGCGTTCCTCGCTGATTTCCTGAGGAGGAGGTTCTATGGGGCGGTTGAGCCAGTCCTGGACTTCGGTCATATCGAAGATGTAGCCCGGCAGTTCAAAACTACCGTGGCTGGGCAGGATGTTCTTATCTATTTCCAGTTCCAGCTTTGAGTAGCGATACTGGTAGCGACCTTTGAGCAGGCCTTCCTGGTAATGCCAGACGGGCTTGTTGTTTTCGAGGGTGATGATGGCGCGGACGCTGGCGCCTGCAACGATCATGGCGTAAAGAGAATCGGGAGTGTATCCGTCTACATAGCCGTTCCAGGAAACGTCGTAACGTTCATGGTCCTTGCCCAGAAAAACTCGGATGCCCACGACGGCCTTTTCGTTTGTTGCAGGGTCAATTCCGTAAACCGGTTCCATTTTCGAAGGGATCATGGCTCCTCGAAGAGGGAGGGCCTGCAGGCTGTCCAGCTTACGACGGAGGGCCTTGTTTACCAGTCTAGCGGGACCCATCTTGCTGGAACGCCATAAGTCTAGAGCTTCAAGACGCTTCTGCTTGAATCTTACCATGTAGTCGTGGTAGGGCTGTTCGTCTTCGGCGATGTTCAAGGTCAGGGGACGCCTGGGGGTGGGGTAAATCTTTGAAAATTCGTTTGTGTCTACCAGGTCTACGTTACGCTGCAGTTCGTATGTGAGCTTATCGTACAGGTATTCAGTCTGTTCCAGAGTCCTGGCTGCGGCAACGCTATCTAGGGTGACGGTTGTCTTGGGCGGATTGATGGCTGTGGTATCAACTGCGATCAATTCCGGTTTCAGTTCCACAACACTTCCGCTAGGAACATAAACGGCGTCTACATAGGGGAGGTAGTCCGGAGCGCTAAAGGCGAAGGCGTACATACCCGGCTTGACAGGGTAGATTCTGGAAGGTACCGAGTCCACCATCTTGATGGTGATGGATGTGGTCTGCAGGTCCTTTATTGGAGAGCTGATATTGATTACGCCGGGAAGGTCCGTTTCCTTGAGCATCTGCCAGCGGTCATTCTTGCGGAAGAACAGCTTGGGGACGCGGGGAGAGTATATGTATTCCTTGTCAAAGTAGATGTCTGATTCATCCTGGAATGCCTTGGTGTTGGAAGAACCGTAAAAACGCATACCGATGACTTCGGAGGATTTCAGGTAATTTTCCTTAAGGCTGAAAGCGTGGAGTCGGGTAAAGTTGTTGACATCCAGCTGACCAGAGAACCAGTGGTATTCCTTGGGACCCTTTTTCTGACGGAGGTAGATGGTGTTGGACTTAAGAGGAATGGTCGGCGTTTCAGAAATGGAGAGCCCGCCTTCACGCACGATGGGCATGTCTGCCACTTCATGCATTCCTACGCCTTTCTTGAACAGGTTGGGAGCAATCTTGTAGTTGCGGTCACTGTCTGCCATGGAGAGTGCTGGGAGCAGCATCAAGAGCGGCAAACAGCGGGCGCACAGGTGTGAAAACTTCATATTTTCTCCTCTAATCAAAGCTCTTTTAGGGATGTTCTAAAACATCGCAATTTTATTACATAAAAATAACTTTTTTGTGTAAAATCATAAAATGAGAGCTCTAATTTCTATTCATTAATGCCCATTTCCAACAAATGTCCGCCTTCAGATCCGCCTACGGGGCCCAATTCCACCTTCCAGTCGGCCAGACGGATAATGTCGGGGTGGTGCTCGATGACGATTACCGTGTCGCCACGGGCAGAAAGTCTGCGTAGCAGGTTCCATAGAATCTGGATATCTTTTAGGTGGAGGCCGGTGGTGGGTTCGTCTAACAGGTACACCATTTCGGTGGCGGGACGTTTGGCCAGTTCCGCTGCCAGTTTTAGGCGTTGTGACTCGCCGCCGCTGAGGGTGGTTACGGGCTGTCCTAACTTGACGTAGGGTAAGCCCACATCACGGAGGCATTCCAGCTTGGGCAAAATCTTGGGTTGGTCCTTGAAGAATTCACAGGCTTCGACCACGCGCATGTCCAGGACGTCGGCGATGTTCTTCCCCTTGAAAGTGACGGTTAGGGTTTCCTGGTTGTAACGCTTGCCACCGCAAACTTCGCAGGGTTCCCAGATGTCTGAAAGGAAGTGCATTTCTACGGAGATGGCGCCTCGCCCTTCGCAGGCTTCGCAGCGGCCTCTGGCCAGGTTATAGCTGAATCGGCCATAGTCAAAGCCCTTGACCTTGGACTGTTCCAGCTTGGCGAACAGTTTGCGGATATCGTCGAATACGCCGGTAAAGCTGGCGGGGGTACTGCGGGGAGTGCCCGAAATGGGGCTCTGGTCTACCAGAAGTACTTCCCCAGTTTGCTTTTTCTTTCCGCGGGCCTGGAATTTTTTCTTGAGGGCGGGGTAAATCTCGTCCATGACCAGGGAACTCTTGCCGGAACCGGAAACTCCGCAGACCACGCTGACGGCGCTCTTGGGGAACTTTACGGAAAGGTTCTTGAGGTTGTTGTGGCAGAGACCGCTAAATGTATAGAATTCCGTGGAGTCGGTAATGCGGATGGGGGCCACTTCGTTGGCCACGGGGGTTTGGTGGGTTAGGAACTTTACGGTTTCACTGCGGGGGAATTGCTGCAGGGCGTAAGGCTTGGCCAGCAAGGTGGGGGAACCTTCGGCTACCACTTCGCCACCGAAGTCGCCTGCGCCAGGACCCATATCGATAATGTGGTCGGCGGCTTCCATCATCTTCTGGTCGTGTTCAACAACCACCAATGTGTTGCCCAGGTCGCGGAGTCGGTACAAGGTGTCTAGCAGTTTTGCGGTGTCACTTTCGTGAAGACCGACGGTGGGTTCGTCCAGAACGTATAGCACACCTTCTAGGCCGCTGCCGATCTGGCTTGCTAGGCGGATACGCTGGGATTCGCCACCGCTCAGGGTGTCGCCGGCGCGGTCCAGGCCGATGTATCCCAGACCCACAGATTTCAGGAAGTCCAGGCGGCCGATGATTTCACGGAGCAAGGGCTCTGCTACGGTGCGCTTGCCTTCGGCGTTCTTGTCGTTGTCGAAGTTCACGTTGGCGAACCAGTCACGGGCATTGGCGATACTCATGTGATGAACGTCCATGATGTTCTTGCCGTTGATTCGTACGGCAAGATATTCCGGCTTTAGACGTTCTCCATGGCAGCTGGGGCATTCCTTGGGGGAGTCCTTCTTGCCGTCTTTTAGGTAACCAAGGCCAAGGCAGGTTTCGCAGGCACCCCAGTGGGTGTTGAAACTGAAGAACTTGGGATTCAGGGCGCTGTCCATGTACCAGCCGCATTCAGGGCAACCCGGTTTTTCGCTGGCGGAAAGACGTTCTTCCCCTTCGCAGTCCATGTACAGGATGCCGTTCCCGTCGCGGTAAGCCCTTTCAAAGGCTTCGACCAGTCGGGCTCGGTTATCTTCCTTGACGACAACCTGGTCCACAATGGCCAGCACCTGTTTTTCGCGGGTGGGAATCTTGGGCAGCGGCAATTCTACCAGCTGGTCGCCCATGTACACCTTGCGGTATCCCTTTTCTGTCAAAATTTTTGAAAGTTTCAGGATGTCCTTTACCTGGAAGGGGGCGAGGACGGTAACCATCTTGTTCAGGTCGCGGCTGAAGGCCAATTGGATCAAGTCGCCGGCGGCATAGGAATCCACGGGCTTGCCGCAATGGAGGCAGTGGGGCGTACCTGCGCGGGACCAGAAAATACGGAAGTAATCGTAGATTTCGGTGAGGGTGGCCACGGTGCTGCGAGGGCTCTTGCTGGCGCTTTTCTGGTCGATGGCGATGGCGGGGGCGAGACCTGTAATGGAATCGATGCTTCCGCGGTCGGGGCGGCCCAGGAATCGTCGGGCGTAAGTGCTGAGGGTTTCCACAAAGCGGCGCTGGCCTTCGTTGAACAAAGTATGGAATGCCAGGCTGGATTTTCCGGAGCCGCTAACGCCTGTTACCACCGTCAGTTTGTGGCGGGGAATGGTAACGTCAATGTTCTTGAGGTTGTGCTTGCGGGCGCCTCGAACTTCGATGTCAAGGGAAGGGCCGTCAACTCCCGCCTTCTTGGCGGCTGCGTTATAGATGGCGCGGTTTTCGGCAACGGCTCCCATCTGGCTGACAGGAACGTTCTCGCCGTGTTTTTTTGCCAGTACCGGAGCCAGGTAGCGGCCTGTTTCTGACTTCTTGCATTTGGCGATTTGTTCCGGTGTGCCGGTGGCGATAATCTTTCCGCCGTGAATGCCTGCATCGGGGCCCAGGTCGATAATCCAGTCGGCGCACTTGATTACGTCAAGATTGTGTTCGATAATGATGACGCTGTTGCCCAGGCTGCGCAAGCGGTTCAGACATTCCATGAGCTTGCGGATGTCTTCGAAATGGAGACCTGTGGTCGGTTCGTCTAACAGATAAAGGGTCTTGCCGGTACCGGGCCTGCGCAGTTCAGAAGCGATCTTGATACGTTGTGCTTCGCCGCCGCTCAAGGTTGTGGAGGGCTGTCCTAAGGTCAGGTAACCAAGGCCCACTTCGCAAAGCAGATTCAGCGGCTGGGCGATTTTGGAAATGTCCTTGAAAAATTCTGCGGCTTCGCTGATGCTCATGTCTAGAATTTCGGAAACATTCTTGCCCTTATAATAAACTTCGCGGGTGGCGTCATTAAAACGCTTGCCGTTACAGACTTCGCAGGTCACCTGGACAGAAGGCAGAATGTGCATGTCCACTACTTTTACGCCGGCACCTTCGCAGGCATCGCAGCGGCCGCCTTTCACGTTAAAGCTGAATCGGCTCTTGCTGTAACCGCGGATCTTGCTTTCTTCCATGCTGGCGAAAAGGTCGCGGATGTCGTCCCAGATTTTTGTGTAGGTGGCAGGATTGCTGCGGGGGGTGCGGCCAATGGGTGTCTGGTCGATTTCAATGACCTTGTCGATATTTTCGAGGCCTTCCATGTGGTCGAACTTTCCCACAGGTTCTTCGGAGTTGAAGAATACGCGGGCCAGTTCACGACGCAAAATCTGATTAACCAAGGTGCTCTTGCCGGAACCCGAAACGCCGGTTACCACCGTGAGGGCGCCGTCCAGCGGAAATTCCACATCGATGTTTTTCAGGTTGTTCTCGGCGGCTCCGCACACCTTCAGTTTCGGGGTGTCCTTGGTAATTTTCTTCCGTTCTGCAGGAATCTCGATTGCCTTACGTCCGCTCAGGTATGCGCCTGTGAGAGAAGCTTTATTCTTTTCTAGTTCATCAACGGTTCCTGCGGCGATGATTCGTCCGCCTTCTACACCGGCGCCGGGGCCCACGTCAATGACGCAATCGGCGTGACGCATGGTGTCTTCGTCGTGTTCCACCACAATCAGGCTGTTGCCCTGGGCTCTCAAATGTTCCAGCATTCCCAGCAGCTTGTCGTTGTCGCGGGGGTGCAAACCGATACTGGGTTCGTCAAGAACGTACAGCACACCTTGAAGCCCGGCGCCCACAGCACTGGCCAGGCGAATTCGCTGAGCCTCGCCACCGCTCAAGGTAGAGGCCTTGCGAGAAATGTTCAGGTAACCAAGACCCACCGCATTCAAGAAACTCAGACGGCCGCGAATCTCCTTCAGCACTTCCTTGCCGATTCGCAATTCCTTTTCGCTCAACTTCAAATTGTCGAAAAATTCTACAGACTTTTCTACAGACCAGTCGGTCAGTTCCGTAATGTTATGACCGTGAAAATCTACGGCGTTGGCGATGGGGTTAATGCGGGTGCCCTTGCATTCGGGGCAGACTCCAATTTCCATGAACTTGCGGAAGTGGAAAATATGCCACATGTCCCACAGTTCCTGCATGATGCTGATGACGCCTCGTTCGCTGCCGCTAGGAGTGCCGTACAGAATGGCATCCTGCTGTTCCTTTTTCAGCTTGTTCCAAGGCGTGTCAAACGTAAACTTCATTTCGTTGGCGATGGTTCGCAAGTTGCGCCAGCCGAAATCGCTAAAGATGATATTGCCATCGTCCTTCTTCTGGCAGGCTAGGGCTCCCTGCTTCAAGGACAATGTCTTGTCGGGAACTACCAGATTTACGTCGAACTTGCAGCTTTCTCCGAGACCGCGGCAAGCGGGGCATTGCCCCTTGGGATCGTTAAAACTGAAGAATCGCGGTTCCAGTTCCGGGATGGAGATGTTGCACTTGGGGCAAGCTAGCAGCGTACCCTGCAGACGGTATTCCTCGGCGCCGTTCGCACCAGAAACTTCTGCAGAACCCGTTGCACCGGTAGCACCGAACAAGAAACTCACCAGTTTACCTTCGGTCAACTTTAACGCCCCTTCCAGGGCTTCGCGGAGGCGGCTCATGTTCTTGCGTTCTAGAACTAGGCGGTCAATCACCGCTTCGATGGTATGCTTCTCGTATCGCACCAATTGCGGCACTTCTTCAATTCTATAAATCACCCCGTCTACACGGGCGCGAACAAAGCCCTTCTCCTTAAGCTCTGCCAGCTCCTTGCGGTATTCGCCCTTACGTTCCTGTACAATGGGGGCCATGACTGTCAGCTGTTTTCCTTCGTCCCCGGCATAGAGATTATCAACAATCTGGTCTACCGTTTGCGCCTGGATCACGCGTCCACACTTAGGGCAATGAGGCACGCCAAGGCGTGCAAAAAGTAGGCGGTAATGGTCCAGGATTTCTACCACTGTTCCCACGGTACTACGTGGGTTTCGGTTCACCGTTTTCTGGTCGATGCTGATGGTGGGAGAAATGCCGCGGACACTTTCCACTTCGGGGCGCTTCATCCGTCCAATAAACTGGCGGGCATAAGCTGAAAGGGATTCCACGAAACGACGCTGCCCTTCCTGGAACACCGTATCGAAGGCCAGGCTGGATTTTCCCGAGCCCGAAACGCCGGTGACGACTACGATGGAGTCGCGGGGAATGGATAGACTTACATGTCGGAGGTTATGCTCGTGAGCGTCGCGGATGTCGATGGACTTTGTCATACCTCAAATATAGTGAACATTTGAATAGAAATCAATGACTTGTGGGCTAAATAAGCCATATTGGATAATGGAAATTGAAGACTTGATGGATCATTTTAATTGTTTGAATGTATCATTAGTATTATGGATAATGTAGAGCAGAACAACGAACGTGAAATGCTGGAGCTGGTCTTGCAGGCGACGGCGTCTTCTTACGTGTCGATGCATATCTTGAACATGCTGGACTTTACCTTTGAACCGGTTAAGACCACGCCGAATATTGATGCCATTATTCAAAAATTCGGTAATCAAGATATTCGAAGACTCCTTCCCTTTGTTCTGGGTATTTTGACAGACCCGATTTCTAGGAACGAGGTGTCACTGTTTAGTGATATTGAAACCCTAGATGAAAGGTTGAAGGACGTCAATCAGATTGCTCTTGAGTTTCTTAGCTGTACCATGGGTTGGTGCCGTTGTCGATTTATTGCGGTGACCAGGCAGGCTAACGGACTTCTGGAAAAGGTTCTGTGTGTTGTAGAAAATATCGACCAGACCCGAAGGGAAAGCTACCTGCAGGTAGGAATCATCAACGTTCTGGCTGAAAACTTTACCAATATCTTTACCGTAAATGCCAAAACCCGTGAGGCTCGAACCTTCCGATATTCTGAAAAGGCCGTGGGTGTTCAGCAGACCATACAGAATGCTCCCCTTTACGAAAACATTATGGGGGCTTACATCCAGAACAATGTTTATGAAGCAGATCGAGAAGACATGCTTAAGACATGCGAGTTCAGCAACCTGGTAAGAGTGATGCGTGAGGAGGGAACATTCTCCTATCATTATCGTATGGTGTTGAATGGGGAACCGCACTTCTACCTGTTCAAGGCGGTTCGACTTGGCAACGCCGAAAATTTTGAAGTGATTGTCATCGGTGTCGCTTGTGAAGACGAAGCAAAGAAGCAAGAGGCTTTGCTAGAAGAGTCCTTGAGAGTTGCAGAACAAGCCAACAAATCCAAGAGTACCTTCCTCTTCAACATGAGCCACGATATCCGAACGCCCATGAATGCCATTCTGGGTTTTGCAAACCTCTTGGAAAAACATAGCGACGATCCTGAATTGATCAAATCCTATGCCAATAAGATCAAGGGCGCTGGGTCCTATCTGCTGAACCTCATTAATGAAGTTCTTGAAATGGCGCGAATCGAAAGCGGAGCCACATCCGTGAACGAAAAACCGACAAATCTTTTCGACATTGCGTCGCAGATTAGAGCGGTCTTTGATGAAGAATATCGCAAGAAAAAGATTGTGGTGACAGATGAAATTTATCCCGATCATCCTTACGTTCTTTGCGATATGACCAAGATTCAGGGAATTCTGCTGAATGTGATCAGCAATGCCGTCAAGTATACTCCCGAAGGGGGCCGTATCAGGATTTCTGTCAGGGATTACCCCCATGAACAGGAAGGGATTCGCCTGTTTGAAACTATTGTGGAAGATTCAGGAATTGGAATTTCCGAGGATTTTATTCCTCATATTTTTGATAGTTTCTCTCGCGAAAAGAGCGTTACCGAAAACCGTATTTTGGGCACTGGCCTGGGAATGGGCATTACCAAGAAATTGGTTGACCTGATGAACGGATTCATCAACGTGGAAAGTCAATTAGGTAAGGGTACAAAAATATCAATCAAGGTACCTCTAAAGGTTATTGATAAATTTGAATGCTCGCAGAAAGAAAATGCAGACCTTGATGTATCTCGCCTAAAGGGAATGCGAATTCTTGTGGCTGAAGATAACGAACTGAACCGTGAAATTGCCGGTGAGCTGTTGCATGAAATGGGCTTCGAAGTTGATTTTGTAGAAGACGGAGTCAAGTGCGTTTCTGTTGTTCAGAACCTAGAGCCTTTTAATTACGATTTTATCTTGATGGATGTTCAGATGCCTCATATGGATGGCGTCGAGGCGACCCGACGTATCCGCAATATGACGAATCCTGCCAGGGCGAGCATCCCCATTATCGCTATGACCGCAAATGTCTTTGACGAAGACCGTAAAAAAGCCTATGATGCGGGTATGAACGGCTTTACCTCAAAACCCATTGAGTTGGATAAACTCTACAGAGAAATCGTAAGAGTTCTGGGCAAGTAAAAAATGAGGCTGGATTACCACCAGTCCTCATCATCGTCGTCATCTGAAGTTGTGTTGGCGGCAGTATTTACTGCTGGAATAGAACTTGCTGCAACGGGAGTGTGGGTTTCTGAGCTATCGGCTTCTTCGCTGTTGGTTGCGGTGTTGCCTGATTCCTCGTCGTTTTGCACTTCGTTATTCGTATCTTCGTCGTTGTCTTCTGTACTGGGAGTTTCTTGAGATTTCTCCGCTTCTCTTAGGGCACGGATTCTGGCAGCCTCGATTTTTTTACGGCGTCTTTCCCGGATTTTGGCCTTGACGAATTTCTTTGCCTTGTTGGCTTCTTCTATCTGGACTTCGCTGACGGTAGAGTCGGCCTTGGCTTGATCAACTTGTTCTATGGTGGACCTGGCGTTCTGACCAAAGTCTGGCTTGATGTTTCCTGAAATGGCGTGTACGCAGAAAATGATGAATAGGGTGGCTACCACGTAGAATACTAAGCTGTGTCTGTGGGGAATGTTTTCTGCATTCCTGCTTCTCTTGGTGGTAAAGATGTTCATGAATTCTGTAATCACGTCTAGGAACAGACTTTGGTGTTTGGCGTTGACTTCACGGCATCGCTTGTTCCAAACGAAACCGTCTAGGATGAGGGAGGCGAATACGGCGATGGGAATGACCCAGGTGGCTTTAGAATAATTGATGAATAGGGTGGTGAAGAGAACTGCCAAAGCGATCTTGATGCAGTTTAGGAACGCTACGAAATTTCGGTAGAAATCAGGAATGGAGGAGTCTGATTCTCGACGTAGAGCCCATTCTAATGTTGTGAGAGTGACTGTAAGAAATCCTAGAACCGCAATGACGCCTAAAATGGCGAAGTATAGGATTTCCATGGTGAAGCAGTAACCTACGGCGTTGGCGTCGCAGACGGCTCCAGTATTCTGGAAGATTAGTTTTCCCGTAGCATCGACAGTGTGCAGGAATACATAGGCCAGAACCATGAAGATGCTGAACAGAATGGCAAATAGCTTTAACAAAAGGGTGGAACCCTTTTCTTCTTTAATGAACACTCCGACTACCTCCAAACAGGTTTGTTTCAATGATAGCAAAAATACATATGAAATGTGATTTTTATCACTAGTTTATGCAAAACAAAAGTAATTTGTAAGAAATGGAGCCTAGGGGATGGATGTCAGATATAAGTTGCCAGATGTTAGATACAAGATGTGAGTTGTCATAATCGCGCCGGAGGCGCTAGAGATAGATATGAGTTATTAGATATGAAATATTGGATGTTTGGTATGAAACTGCTAACTATAAACGAATTGATGAATTCAATTAATTCATATTTCGTATTTCATAATTGAAAAAAGCCCGCAGTCGAGAAACTGCAGACTTCTTTAATCTTTCAGCTATGCGCTTTAAGCTAACTACACGTTGAAGCGGAACAGCATGATGTCGCCGTCCTGCACCACGTATTCCTTACCTTCGGTGCGGAGCACGCCTGCTTCCTTGGCGGCGTTCCAGCTGCCGTACTTTTCGAAGTCGGCGAAGGAGAGGGTTTCTGCACGGATGAAGCCGCGTTCGAAGTCGGAGTGGATGACACCTGCGCACTGGGGAGCCTTGAAGCCTGCTTCAAAAGTCCATGCACGGCATTCCTTTTCGCCTGCGGTAAGGAAGGTACGGAGGCCGAGAATTTCGTAACCCTTACGGACAACGGCGTCCAAACCGGATTCCTGGAGACCCAGATCCTTCAGGAATTCCACCTTGTCGGCGGGATCCATCTGAGAAAGTTCTTCTTCGATCTTGCCGCTGATCATGATGACTTCGTGACCGTTCTTGGAGGCGTAATCCTTGAGGGCGTCCACGTAGGCGTTGCCGGTCAGGATGTCGTCTTCCTTCACGTTGGCACAATAGAACAGGGGCTTTGCTGTGAGGAGTGCCAGATCCTTGATGACCTGGTCCATTTCTTCGCTGTCGCCGATGAGACCGCGGGCGGCCTTACCTTCCTGGAAGGCGTCGCGGAGCTTTTCGCAAGCGGCCAGACGTGCCTTGGCTTCGGCACCGCCCATACGGGCGTTCTTGGCTTCGGTGGCCAGGCGTTTTTCAACGGATTCCAAATCCTTCAGGATCAGTTCGGTTTCGATGATTTCAACATCGCGGACCGGATCCACGGAACCATGGACGTGAACGATGTCGCCGTCGTCGAAGCAACGAATCACTTCCATGATAGCCTGGCATTCACGGATGTGGGTCAGGAACTGGTTGCCAAGGCCTTCACCCTGGGCGGCGCCCTTTACGAGACCTGCGATATCGACGAATTCGGTAACGGCGGGAACGATAGACTTGGGATTATAAACTTTTACCAGGGCGTCCAGACGTGCGTCGGGAACGTTCACCATACCTACGTTGGGATCGATGGTGCAGAAGGGGTAGTTGGCGGCTTCGGCGCCGGCGTTGGTGATTGCGTTAAAGATGGTGCTCTTGCCCACGTTGGGAAGACCTACGATACCACATTTAAAACCCATGATAATCTCCGTTTATAACTGCCGGAATGTTCCGGCTTAATTTTTTGCGATGTAAAGTTAGTAAAAAGGGGATGCCGAGAGGTGGTTAAAAAGCTAAATTTGCGGGCCGAAAAAGGTGATGTATGGCTACTGCTAAAAATATGGATTTGCTCTCGGGCTCGATTTGGGATAAGATCCTGAAGTTTGCCGTGCCCTTGGCTGCCAGTTCCATTTTCCAGCAACTTTTTAATTCTGCCGATGTGGCAGTTGTGGGTAAGTTCGCTGGCGATGCGGCCCTTGCCGCGGTGGGTGCCAATACCTTCGTCATCAACCTCATGGTGAACCTTTTCGTGGGCCTCTCTATCGGGGCCAACGTGGTGGTGGCCAACGCTCTTGGAGAACGCAGCTCCCGATCTGTTTCGCGAGGGGTTCACACCGCGGTGGCGGTTTCCGTGGTTTGCGGTATCCTGCTTGCCTTGATAGGGTTGTTCTTTGCCCGACCGATTCTTACGGCAATTTCTACTCCGTCAGACATCCTCGATGATGCCGTTTTGTATTTCCGGATTTATTTCGTGGGTATGCCCTTCATCATGCTGTACAATTTCTGTGCGGCGTTGCTCCGTAGCAAGGGGGATACCAAACGGCCCTTTTATGTGCTTCTGGTGGCCGGTGCCATTAACCTGCTTTTGAACATTGTGTTCGTGGTGGGGCTCCACATGGATGTGGATGGGGTGGCTATCGCAACGGTCATTTCCAACGTGATTAGTTCTGTTACGTTGTTGTATTTTTTGAAGACGGAAACGGGACCTTTCAGATTCCAATTCTGGAAACTTAGGGTGACTCCCTTTGTGCTCGGCCGCATGATCCGTATCGGGTTGCCGGCGGGTGTGCAGGGAGCGGTATTCTCCTTCAGCAATGTGTGTATCCAGTCGGCGATAAACACCTTGGGTTCTACGGCGGTGGCGGCTTCGGCGGTGGCCATGAATCCGGAGCTGATTGTGTATTTCTGGCTCAATTCCTTCGGCCATGCCTGCGTTACTTTCGTGGGACAGAATTACGGCGCCCGCAACTTGGATCGTATCCGCAAGACGGTTCGCTGGACCTTGTTGCTGTCGGGACTTTCCACTTTTACCCTTGGTGCCTTGGTTAGCATTTTTTATCACCCGATTCTTTCCATTTTTACCAATGACGAAAGTATTGTGGAAACGGGAGCCTTCCGCGTGTATATCGTAATTGGTCTGGAATTCATCAACGTGCTTATTGATGTGTGCTCCGGAGCCTTGCGTGGCATGGGCAAGTCCATGTTGCCTGCGCTAATTTGCGTGTTCGGTATTTGCGGTGTGCGTATTTTTTGGGTGTTCGCCATGTTCCCCAAGTTCGGTACTTTTGCCTCCCTTATGGTGTGCTATCCCTTGAGCTGGATCACTACGGGGACGATTTTAGTGCTTGTATACCTGCGTTTTATAAGGAAAACCAGACTAGAGTGGTCTAAGGATAAATAGGCAGTTTTATATATTTCTCCTTGATGAAGAAATTTATACTCACCGCATTTTCGGCCTTTATGGGCCTGACCGCCTGTGTATACGAGCCCGAACAATTTGACGGAGACTCGGGTAAGAAGTCGTCTACGGCAACTTCCGATATTGGAAATCTGTACCCTATTAACGAGGGAAAGCAAATCTGTAACGCCTCTGTTTCGCAGGATACCGTCAATTATCCAGGTTCCATGTTGTGGCTGAACTTTGGTGGCAAGCTGAACGTGATTGCGTCGGACTCCCAGTATACGACTTCAGGTGTGGTGCAGCACGACCGTCTTACGGTTTCCGATACGTCCAATACGGTTCGCTGGTACTTGATGCGTGATACCGCTGCAGGTGAATGCCAGTTTCAGGACCCCGAATGGAGTACCCATGCTAACTTTATCGTAGCTCTCCGCGCTTACGACAAGAGCGGTAGCAAGTCTTGCGAAAATCTAGATTACGGCATCTTTGCCGCCCGTATGCAAGACAAGAAAAAGTTCTGGTTCTACGAAAAGAATATCGGCGAATTTGCAACGCCCCATGTGTGGGTCTCTCCGGATGCCGTGGTAGATACTACTGCTGATGCATCTACGATAAAGGGATTCTTTGGCACTGACGATGTGCGTCTTGTCTATGTCAATGGCAACAACGAAATCGTATTTGTAGATCTGTCTTCTGGTGATTTGAAGAAGGCTGTTTCTAAGGCCAAGACCTTGAAGAAGCCCGCTGGTGTGGATGGCTGGATGATGGATAGCCCCCTGATTTCTCCGGATGGTCGCTTTGTCGTTTATAACGTAGTGAATTCTTCTATGAATGGTTGGAATTCCTATGTGCAGGAATTGTCTGAAGATTCTAAGCCTATCCAGATTCCTGTGACTGAAGGTATGATGGGTTCTCCCGCCCAACCTCATTGGTTCAAGTACGGAGAACGTGTTTTCGTGACTTGGGCAGAGTTCCCCCAGGGTGCTCAGTTTGTGAACAAGAATGACTTGACCGATGTTTCTGCCCAGGATGGTTCCGCAGGCCGTACAGCCATGCGCGAGGTTTCCTTGAATGCAGGCGCTCCTGCAGACTTGCAGATTTTGTGGGGTAATGACATTTACGAATTGACTTCGGTTCCCATGATTGGCGGTCGTTCTCCTGATGGCTACTTCCTGACTACAGGAACGAACCGTGCCTATGTCTTGCAGCTTCCGTAAGGGTTCCCTATGAAGATGAATTACAGAAACATTTGCGGAATGGCTTTTGCCGTGGTGGCGGGAATTGCCGCCTTTGGTCTTGGTTTTAGTGGACCTGTAGAAGTTGCTACCCCCTGGGAATCCATCGGCGGTTGCGGTGCTGGCGGTTCTGGCGGCGGCTCCGGTGATGGTATCAAGTGGATTGGCCAGGGAGTATCTGGTGGCTATCTTGAAACGGAAGTTTTTACCAAATATAATGTGGGACAGAACTTCTCCGGCATGACTGTGTCCCCTCACTTTTCCATTAAACCCACCTGGTCAACTAAGTTGGGTGTGACGGTTCCCTGGATGAGCCATCAGGGTGAAGTCCAGTATCGTAGCAACCAGATTCCGACGGACCGTACCACGGGTGGTATGGGTGACGTTTCCTTTGACTTTAGCAAGACGATTGGTAGTGGTGGTGCCGCTTCCCTAAGTGCAAGTCTTACGATTCCCACGGGGCAGTACGACATCAAGCGCGGTACCGATGCTTCTGAGGAAATTCTGCCTAGCAGTTTCCAGAAGGGTTCTGGCCTATACAGTCTGACCCTGGGCTGGGATTATAGCCGTGATACCGACAAGGGCATCTGGCTTTATGGTTTGAGTTATACTCATCCTTTTGCCATGCATCCCTTCTCCGGCGAAAATGAATTTAACGATACCTATTGGAAGGATCTGGATCATAGCGGAAAACGTTTTGATTATCGATTCAAGTTCTACGGTGAAAACGATCTGGGCGCCTATACACCGCCCTCTGTTGGAGGCTCTGTTGCCTATGGTTATCGTGGTCGCCCGGGAATTGTGCAGTCCTTCGGTATGAGTTTCTCTGTGCCTCTGGGCGTTGCCTGGATTTCTTCTGAAAAGGCAGGAACTTATGATCCTCGTCCCGATCCGGATCATCAGGCGTGGTCTGTGGCTTTTGCTTACGGCATTGAATTTTCGAACTCGGATTTCCCGGTGTATATCGGATTCTCCCTGCCGCTCCATGACAAGAGCAATGCTGCCGATCCCAAGGATGAATACGACGAGAGCCCTATGAAAAAGTGGGACGCCCCTGACTGGGATGACTTTGGACAGCAATGGACTATTGCTGTAGGCATTAAAGGAAGTTTCTTCTAAAAGACGCAAGGCAAACTTGCAAAACACCGATTTACAAAAGTCCGCGCAAAATGCTCGGGCTTTTTTTGTGTGAAAAAGTAAATTGCCTACCCAGAAATTTCTGAGTATTAAATGCCCCGATATTTTTGAATTACGCAAGGGGGAGGGCCCCCTTGCATCATCTTACGCGCGTGGGTGTGTTTTTTTGAAGGCTTCGCGGAGGCGTTCTGCGCTAACGTGGGTGTAAACCTGGGTTGTGCTGATGCTTTCGTGCCCCAGCATTTCCTTGACGCTCATGATTTCGGCTCCGTTTTCCAGAAGGTGGGTGGCGAAACTGTGTCGCAATACGTGCGGGCTGGCCTTGCCTTCCCATCCGATGTCACGGAGCAAATCGTGAATGTCCTTGCGTAAGATTACCACATGGATGGCGCCGCCGTTCTTGGACTGGAATACAAATCCCGTAGGGGTAGGGGACATCCCGTTTTCAATTTCGGCTTGTTTGAACATTCCGATGTATTTGAGCAGAGATTCTGTGATGGGGACGATTCGTTCCTTGCTACCCTTACCGATGACGCGTACCGTATGCTCTGTTTCTGAAATCTGGTTCCAGTGCAAACTTTGACATTCGGAAATTCGCAGGCCGGAACCGTAAATCAGTTCCAATAAAAAACGGGCGCGAACTTGTTTGTAAGTCGGATTTTCAAGTTCAGGAAACTTGGTTTCGTCTAGATCTTTCTGACTCAGAAAATTTACCAGGCGTTTGGGCTTCTTGGGCATGGGTACATTTCCGGCAGGATTGGTCTTGAGGACCATGGAACGTACTAAGTATTTGCCGAAGCTTTTTAGGGCTGCGAGGTGTTCGCAGATGCTGGCGGGGGCTAGCCCCTGCTTCTGTTTCATGTCCCAGACGAACCCCTTGACGTTTATTTCTGTAAAGTCTTCTAGGGTAAGGTTTGCGTTTTTACCATTGGCGTCCAGGAACGTGCGAAATTTTTCTAGGGAATGACCGTAGGTTTCGACGGTCATCTTGGCGAACTTGCGCTGGTTTTCCAGATAATCCAAGAATTTGACGAAGTAATCCGAGAGGTTCATGCCCTTGTTGTCCTAATGATCCCATTAAAGTGAGAAGTTCTTTGTCCGCGACACAAAAATAATCTATCTTGTGTGTCAAGTTATGGCAATGGCAAAAAAATATTCGTTCCGTGGTCTGGTTAGTGCTCTCCTGGTTGTATTGGGGACGGTTTATTCCTATGCTGCGGATCGTGTCGTTGGGGCCAATGCCTCCCTGGATGTGGAGCCCGGAGCTCGTTCTGCGGCGTTGGGTTCTGCGACTATGGCTGTGGATGGCGACTACCTGGGTCTGCTTTCCAATCCGTACCAACTGGCCGACATGAATTATGCCTGGGGCAGTTTCTCCCATACGGAGTACTACGAAGATACCAAGTATGATTTCGCTTCTGCCACCATGCCCCTAGGGAATGGTCTTGGCCTGGGCGTGGCTTTTGCCCGCTATGGCGCAGATGACATTCCTTACATCAAGGATGGGGAACCGCTGCCTGAAGGTTCGGACTACAATACCCTTTCTATTGCCGACTACGTCTTTTCTGTTTCTGTGGGTAAGCGCCTGACGGATAGGCTTTCTCTTGGTGTAAGTTTCCATGGTCTGTACCGCGAACTGGACCAGACGGGCTACGGCTTCCGTGGTGACGCGGGACTCCGTTACCGGGTTGTAGACAACTTTGTTCTGTCTGGACTTTTAAAAGGATGGACTTCTTCGGCGGCCTCCTGGGAATCCGGAGAAGTCGAATACAGTGCGCCTGAACTCTACCTGGCTGCCAGCTATGGCATTGACGTGCCTTACCTGTATGGCAAGCTGAACTTCTATTGGCAGGGGGCAGGACTTCTGCATCATGAAGCTCGCGAAATGGATTTTAACGAAGATAATGACGGCGATGGCCGTATCTGGGATGATCCTCTGGCTTGGCTCTCAGGTGGTCGCGGCGGTCTGGAATTTACCTTTGACTTCGGTCTTTCGTTGCGTGCAGGTCTTAGCAGCTTTACCACCTTCCAGAGTGTAACTGCTGGTGCAGGTCTTACAATTGCCAAGTTCCTTAAGGTGGACTACGCCTTTGAATCCCACCCGGTGCTTTCTCCTGTGCATCGAGTCAGCTTCAGCTTCAGCCCCTACCTGTTCTCTAGGAAGCCTAAGGACGGAACTCCCGAAGCACAGATTCGCAAGCGCGCGGTCCTGACCGAGGAACCGGATGATTTTGTAGATGGTGCCGATGACGTGGAAGGTGCTGCCAGTGCTGAATCCTTGGCGGCGGAATCTGCGGGAACTGCAGTCGCTTCCGAGTCTCAGGGGGCGGGACTGACTGAAAAATCGTCGGAAGTATCTGGGCAAACTGCCGAGGAATCGTCTGCAGAAAAGCCTACAGAAAAAAGAGCTGGCGTTGAATCAAGGCCTGTTTTTGTAGAAACGGACGACGAAATTCTCGAATAGAGGGGTTCTAGGTATCATTTTTTTAGTGAGTTAGCTCACGGGCGTTTAAATTTTAGGTTATATTTTCTGTCATGCCTCAGTTAAAGAATTATCGCGAAGTTGGAATTTTTGATTTGATCTCGGCCCCCTTGAATCCTATAGGGGCTTTTGACGCCGAACAATTCAAGAAAGACGTTCGTGCTCTCCTGGACCAGAAGAAGGATGAGCGGTTCCTTGCTGTGGATTTGACTGGCCTTGATTTCGTCTACAGCGATGCCTACAACGCCTTTATCCAGTTCCAGCAGGAAATGGCTTCCAATGGCGGTATGTTTGCAGTCCTTACTAGCAACCAGGTTATTGTAGATGGTCTGAAGAAGGCCGGTCTCGACAAGACAATCCGCGTTTTCGCCTTCGAAGCCGACATGATGTCCTTCTCCTTGCATAAGGATGTTCCCGAGGCTGATGCTGAACCGGTGGAAATGCTGGCCAAGCCCGCCCCTGTGGCTTCCCAGAACAATATTTCTCATATTGAGGTGCCCAGGACCGCTCCCCTGGATCGTCATACTGGCCCTCACCGTCGCTTTACCAAGAGCTTCAATGCTATTGTCAAGGACGATAAGGATAAGCCCAAGAAAGGTCTCGATGTTCCTTTCGATGATGAACCGTCTTCCGCAAAGACTGTGGTGATTGTGGTTCTCCTTATGCTGGCTGCCATTGGCGGTACCCTGGCTTTCTTTACCTTCTAGTTGGCTCTAGTTTAAGATGGCCGCTGACTTTCAAGAGTACAAGGGCAAGCAAAAGCCTATAAACTCTACCCACAAGTTTCCTCTGTTGCGACTGCTGCTGATTGCCGTGGCCGCCTTCTTTGTGTACTGGTCTGGCCTGGTGACGAAAATTGCCGACACCCTTTCCCAGATCGGCAACGAGAGTGAACCGGCGGAGCTGAGTTGGGATGAGAAATGTTTGGCCTATGGCGGTACATCCTTCAATTTGGAACGCGGCCTGGGACAGTGCTCCTGGGTGATTGACGATTCTACTGAAGTCAGTCGTCTGCCCAATTCCTTCCTGCGCTATGTGTCGCAGCTCCGCCATTCTTCCAAATCAAAATTGCACTGGATCGCTTCCCGCAAGAATTTTAGTGATGCTTCTCTGGTTGTTCACGACGATAGTACTCAGTCGATTTTTTTGCGTTACATGAAACCCGATTCCAGTTTTGTCTGGATTAACAAGGCCACCGGCTGCCGTTATCCGGGAGTGTGCCCCCGTCAGCCCTTGAAGTGGTCTGCTCTCCCCATTACCGAGGACTTCGACTTCGAAGGTCAGGAATCTCTGCTGGGAATGGACGTGTTCCGTGGTATTGGCGAGGCTCCTGTTCACCCGGTGCTTTCGGGTAAGGTCTTGGGAACGGGCAAGGATTCCCTGGGCTATTTCGTGGATATCGACCATGGCTACAATGTGATGAGTAGGACGTCTGGTCTAGGATCCCTAAACGATGAGGTCAAGGTCGGGAGCGAGGTATTCTTTGAAACCCGGTTGGGCAGTCTTCCTCCCCAGGATAGTGCAACCTTCTTTTTGACGGTTCGTCAGAACGGTCTGTTTGTTCGTTGGACGGACTTTTATGAGGCAACCCATCCCGTCCAGGATGAACATATTCGTGCTTTCGTGAAGAGTTTGGGTTTTTAGTTTATGAAGTGGTTGCGTTCGACAAAAATGTTGTTTGTAACCCTGTGTGCTATTTGGGTGCTGGGGTTCTATGTGGGTTGTGAAAAGGATACGGATGGCCCCCTGTCTGCAACCTACAGTGACGATGTCTTTGCGGGCAAGGGCTATTTCCTTTCGGCGTCCCTGGATTCCGGTAAGGCGATTCATCTGGTGGGGGATACCCTTTATTTGCAACTTGGAAAAATGTGGACTTTTTCTAATTGTGCATTAAAGTCTATCAATCTTGGTTTTTCTCGTACTGATTCTGTGGGCTGGATTAAGCCCGATATTGACATCCTGGTTACAGACAAGGATTGTTCCGCCCCCTACTACAGACCCGATACGCTCATTAAGCAGATTGTTCGCGATGAGGATGTTCGCGGGGTCGGTATGCTCAAGGTGCAGAACGATGCTGACTCCGTTTTGGATTCCATTCTGGTTCGTCGCGGATCGCTTTCCAAGGATACGTTCTTTATTTACATGGATTCCAGTTTTGCCGACGCCCACAATTATCCGCTACGTACCAAGGGCAAGGATAAGCTGGGACAGCCGACCATCATTCGTGTACTGGATTCCCTGACGCCTCGCGAATTTTATTGGCGTGCCATGAAATCGACTTGTACCTACCGCATCGACATGTGCAAGAACGTGGTGCCTGATACAATCTATCCCACCAGCTGGAATTTGTCTGATACTAACTTGGTGCCGGTGCATTACGCCTGTGCCGATACGGATTCCGTGTACTGCACCAAGAACAAGTGGGAAAACGATTCCACGGATCTTGGGGAACTTCAGGTACGCCCTGATACCATATGGCATTACAGCACTTACTATATGGAAAAGATCCCCAAGTGCGGAACCTTCGCCGCCTTTGCCACGGCCTACTATGGAGTGGGTCAGCGAGTCCGTTTTATTAGACAGTTGTTTAGCCCTGGGGAAGACGAAACGTTTTGCGGACCTTCTACCGGGAGTCAGTGGATGCTGTATAATTTGTCTGGAAACAAGATGGTGGTGGATTCCCTGGGTCGACTGGATAGTCTGATTAAGGTCTGGAAGAATGCCGATATTGCTCCTGATACCCTGATCGTGGATTCCGCCGCTTCAAAAAAGTAGGCTTTAGATGATCGAATATTCTTTTGCGGCAGAGATTGCCGAATCTGACAAGGAAGTTGTTCTTAATTCGAGAATTTATACGGACTGGCTTGCGGCTTCCGAAAAGAAGTTCAAGGTGGCCAAGGTCCATTTTGCTTCTGTGGATTTTCTGAGAAAGGGCCGTCAACCTTTATTTATAAAGCTGGAGGCTACTGCTTTCTTGCCGGATGGACGTCCGGTTCACGGGATCGTACTGGTGCGCGGTAACGCAGTGGGCGTTCTGATTGTGCTCCGCTGCGAAGGTAAGCCTTACCTGCTGTTGGTTCGTCAGCCCCGTTTTGCAATTTCGGAACAGGATTCTCTTGAAATTCCTGCAGGCATTCTGGACTGGACTGGGGATTACCGCAAGGTGGCCCTGTCTGAACTGGAAGAAGAAGCCCAGATCAAGGCAGACGATTCTGAACTGATTGACTTGATGGACTTCTGGTATAAGGGCAAGAGCGAAGGCTTTGCGGCCAGTTGCGGACTTCTGGACGAACGTATCCGCCTGTATGCCATTGAACGCGAGGTCACTCCCGAACAGCTGAAGGCCATGGACGGAAAGGACCAGCAGTATACCGAAGAAATCGAATGGATCCGTACTGAAGTTCTGCCTTACGAAGAGGCCGCCCATCAATTTATCGACGGTAAGAACTTTATCGCCATGTTCCTGTACGAACGTTGGCTGAAATCTCAGGGCCGAGAGGTTTAGCGTATAGCGTAAAGCGGAAAGGTTAAAGAAATTTCCTTTAACCTTTAACCTTTAACCTTTAACCTTTAAACTATGTTATTGATCGTGAGGCCGACGAAGAAGATAATCAGGTATCCGTACCACAGGCCGGTGAGGACGTAGTTCATGCCGCGCTTGTAGGCCTTGGGTTCATTCTTATTCTTTTCCTTGATGACAATGATGTTCTTGCGGAGATAGAATGCGCAGGCTGCCAGGCCAATCAGGGATGCGAGAATAAGGAGTACGTACGTCATAGTGGCCCTAAAATAGCTTTTTTTACTGGATCATTCACAATTAGCGGTGTTTTACCCGCTTTTTTTATCTTGGGTGGTTGAAACACCTCTTTAAAATTTCTCTATTTGTGCTGGTTTTAGACTATCCGTGGAAAACGCCTCGCCTCGAACTGAGTTTCTGTGCAAGGAGTCTTCCGTAAGCGGATGGCAATTTTTATATAAGAGGTCTATTTGGCAGCCCCGAACTTAAAGTTGGATGCACTGATCGCCGAAGCTTGCGCTGCAGCTGGCGTTACATTGGTGGAACAGGATTTGTTCCGCGCCGGAAAGAGAAAGACTCTCCGCCTTTACATTGACAAGCCCGAAGGCGTATCTATCGATGACTGCACTGCTGTCAGCCACCACCTCTCTGACGCTTTTGACTTGGATCCCGAGATTATTGAAGGTGCTTTCACCCTGGAAGTGTCTTCTCCCGGGTTGGACCGCCCCCTGAAGTCGGTCGCCGATTTTACCCGCAACAAGGGTCGCAATATCCGCGTAACACGCAGCACAGGTAAGCCTGTCGTTGGCACTCTGGTTGATGCGGATGAAGAAAATTTGACGCTAACCGTAAAAGGCAATCCCGAGAATGTGGTCATTCCTCGGTCCGAAGTGCTGGTAGCGAAAGTAGATGTACAAATATAATAGGAAGGTCATGTTATGAAGAACGAACCGAAAGTTAATTTGCTCGAAGTGCTGAAGGGCGTTGTCGAAGCCAAGGATATGGAAGATTCCGTTGTCCTGAATGCTCTCAAGGAAGCCCTGGTCACTGCAGCTCGCAAGTACCTGCATATCGAGAAGAAAATCGATGTGGACTTCGATATGGAAACCAACGAAGTTCATGTGTTCCTTCGCGTGGCCGTCGTTGACGACTATCCGGATTACGATCCTGAAATGACCGCTGACGAAGTGGAAGAACTGGACAAGGGTTACATGCTGGTTGAAGAAGCTCGTGAATTCAACGAAGACGCTCAGCCCGGTGACTCCCTGGAAATGGAAATTCCTATTTCCACCTTCGGCCGTCAGGCTATCCAGACGGCTAAGCAGCTCCTGAACCAGCAGATCCGCGACGTCGAACGTCAGAAGATTATGGACACCTATCGTAGCCGTATCGGCTCCATGGTCAGCGGCGAAGTTCTCCGTCTCGAACAGAGCAACATCATCGTCAAGCTGGGCAAGCAGACCGAAGCTATGATCCCGTTCCGCGAACAGATCAAGCGTGAACGCTGGACCCAGGGCGCTTCCATCAAGGCTGTTATCGCTCGCGTCGAAGAATCCTCCAAGACTGGCGCACAGGTAATCCTGTCCCGCGCTAACGGTGACTTCCTCAAGGAACTGTTCCGTCAGGAAGTTCCCGAAATTTACGAAGGCACTGTCGAAATGAAGGGTGTCGCCCGCGAACCGGGTTTCCGTGCTAAGATTGCCGTTTACTCCCGCGACGAAAAGATCGACCCCGTTGGCGCTTGCGTCGGCATGAAGGGTGCTCGCGTTCAGACTATCGTCCGCGAACTGGGCAACGAACGTATCGACATCGTTCAGTGGAATCCGGATCTGGATGTGTTCATCCAGCGCGCTCTCGCTCCGGCAAACGTCATTAAGTTGATTCACGTTCCTGAAACTCGTCGCACTGTCGTTATCATCAGCGACGAAAACCTGGCTCTGGCAATCGGTAAGAACGGTCAGAACGTCAAGCTGGCTGCAGAACTCGTTCAGCGTAACCTGGATGTGTTTGGCGAAAAGGAATGGTCCGAAAAGGACGATGAGACCAAGGCTAAGATCACTTCTCCCTCTATGGCCGATATGCACCAGGCTGCAGGCCGTAAGGGTCGCTAATCGAAGTTAGCGTAGATCGCTGAAGGTCAAAGGGGCCTGCACAAGGGGTGTAGGCTTGAAAGAATTGAAAAAAGGAATATGGAAAGCTAATTCATGGCAATTGAAGATCAAATTAAACCTACAGATTGGGCTGAATCCCACGGCGTCAAGGTTGACGTTGTTATGAAACTGCTTCGCGACGCGGGCGTAACTGTCCGTACTCACATGTCCAAGGTTGCCGCCGCAGACTATGAGAAGATCGAAGCCGCTGCCGAAGCTGAAAAGCAGAAGGCCGAAGCTCGTAACAAGAATTTGAAGAAGAATACGGCTGACCATGCTCCTAGCGCAAGCGCTGCCAAGAAGCCCGCTGCTCCCGCCGCTGGTGGTCGTACTCTGAAGGCAACTCTCATTAAGGGTGCCAAGGTCACCATCAAGAAGGGCGCTGCTGCTCCTGCCGCTGCGGTTTCTAAGCCCGCTGCTGCCCCTGTTGCCGAAGCTCCCAAGGCTGAAGTTAAACCTGTGGCTCCTGCCGCACCTGCTGCAGTTAAGCCTGCTGCCCCTGCCGCTCCCGCAGCTCCCAAGGTCGAAGCCAAGCCGGTCGAAGCTCCCAAGGCCGAAGTTAAGCCTGCTGCTCCTGCCGCTTCCGCTGCTCCTAAGGTTGAAGCCAAGCCGGTCGAAGCTCCCAAGGCTGAAGTTAAGCCTGTGGCTCCTGCCGCTGTTAAGCCTGCTGCACCGGCTGCCGCTCCCAAGGCTGAGGCTCCCGCTGCCAAGCCGGCTCCTGCCGCTCCCGCAGCTGCCAAGCCTGCTGCAGAAGCTCCCGCCATGGTTACTCCGGGTATGGAACTGAAGCAGCCTCCTATGAAGGCTCAGGTCTTTAAACCCGATGCAGCAATTCTTGCTCGTATCGAAAAGTCTCGCCAGATGGCTCAGCAGAACCGCGGCGGACATCGTGGCCCCGGCGGTCCCCGTGGAAACGGCAATGCCCAGGGTTACACTGGAACTTTTGGCCGCCTGAACAACAATGGCGGTCAGGACAACCGCAATGGCGGTAACCGTCGTCCGGGCCAGGGTGGCCCCGGTGGTGATCGCAATAACAACAATGGCGGTCGTTCCTTTACTGGCCGCACCAGCGGCTTTACCGGCTCCTCTATGCAGGATGCCTTCAATGCAAGCAACAACCAGGCCTTTGGTGGCCAGGGTGGCTTTGGCGGTCAGAACCAGAATGGCAAGGGTGGAAAGCCCGGTCAGCAGAATGGTCGCCATGGTCAGAACGACAAGAACCGTCGTGGAAACAACGGTAAGGATCGCGACCAGCAGAAGGAACAGCAGCAGGAAGCCGTACGTCAGAACGTTTCTCGCGTGATGGCTGACCTTTCCAAGAAGCCTGTCAAGAAGGTTTACCGTAAGGAAAAGGCCGAAGGCGAAGTTTCTGAAGAAAAGAAGATTCTTAAGACTTCTGACTTCATCACCGTTGGCGAACTTGCCGGCCTGATGGAACAGATGCCTGCTCGCGTTATCGCAAAGTGCATGGAAATGGGCATGATGGTGACCATCAACGCTCGCCTTGACTTTGAAACCATCCAGCTCCTGGCCGACGAATTCGGTTTCGAAGCCCAGCTGATGGAAGAATACGAAGAAGAAGCACTGGGTGTTGAAGAAGAATCCACCGAAAATCTGCAGCCCCGCCATCCGGTGGTGACTGTGATGGGTCACGTTGACCACGGTAAGACTTCTCTCCTCGACTGGATCCGTAAGACTCACGTGGTCTCCGGCGAATCCGGCGGCATTACCCAGCACATCGGTGCTTACGAAGTTACCACCAGCCAGGGCAAGGTTACCTTCCTTGATACCCCGGGTCACGAAGCCTTCAGTGCTATGCGTGCTCGCGGTTCTCAGGTGACCGACGTTATCGTGCTGGTTGTGGCTGCTGACTCTATGGTCATGCCCCAGACTGTTGAATCTATCGAACTTGCAAAGCGCGAAAAGGTTCCCATGGTCGTGGCCATTACCAAGATCGACCTTCCCACTGCTAACCCCGACAAGATTCGTGCCCAGCTGGCCGAACGCGGCGTAGAAGTGGAACAGTGGGGTGGTACTACTAGCTGTATCGAAGTCTCTGCCCGTACCGGTCAGGGTATGGATCAGCTCCTCGAAACTCTGGCTCTTGAAGCCGAAGTTCTTGAACTTAAGGCTAACCCGGATGCTCACGCTCGCGGTGCTGTGGTTGAATCCAAGCTTGACGTGGGTAAGGGTTCCATGGCTACGATCCTCGTGCAGAACGGTACTCTCCATGTGGGTGACCCGTTTGTCTGCGGTATCTACGCTGGTCGTGTCCGTGCTATGTTCAACGAACGTGGCGAACAGCTCAAGGAAGTTCCGCCTTCTGCACCTTGCCAGGTGCTTGGCTTTGACGGTACCCCTCAGGCTGGTGATGACCTTATCGTTGTGGAAGACGAAAAGGCCGCACGAGAAATTGCTTCCAAGCGTCGTATGGCCGCCCGTGAACGCGACCTCCGCGCCCGTAAGACCGTTTCTCTTGAAAATACGTTTAACGAAAAGAAGGATGGTAAGCTCTCTGAACTCAACCTCATCGTCAAGGCTGACGTGGGTGGTTCTGCCGAAGCTCTTGCCGCATCCCTCGAAAAGCTTACCAATAAGGAAGTCCGCGTGAACATCATCCGTAAGGGTGTTGGTACTATCACGGAATCCGATATCTTGCTTGCTACTACCGCTCAGGCTATCATCGTTTCCTTCCACTTGATGCCGTCTCTCGCTGTCCGCGAAATGGCCCAGAAGGAAGGCATCGAAATCCGCAACTACCGCGTGATTTACGACTGTATCGAAGATATTACCAACGCTGTGGAAGGCTTGCTTAAGCCCACCATGCGCGAAGAACTCAGCGGCGAAGCCGAAATTCGCCAGGTCTTCAAGGTTCCCAAGGTCGGTCTCATCGCCGGCTGTATGGTTACCGATGGTTCCGTGGACCGCGAAAGCCATGTCCGCGTATACCGCAATGGTGTAGAACTGGGTACTACCGTGGTTCAGTCCCTCAAGCGTCTTAAGGACGATGTCAAGTCCGTTGCTCGTGGCTTCGAATGCGGTATCGGTCTTAAGGGTTACGACGATATTCGTGAAGGCGATAGCTTGATCTTCTTCAAGGAAGTCTCCGTTGCACGTACCTTGAAGGATGTGGCCCGCGAAGAAGCCGAAGAAAAAGCCAAGAAGCAGGCTGAATCTTCCGAAGCGTAAGCGATTACCATAAGGAATATAAATGAGTCGTAGAACCGACAGATTAGGCGAACAGTTCCGTGAGGAAATCTCCAAGCTCTTGCAGAAGGGCTTGAAGGATCCTCGCGTCAGTACGCTTTCTAGCATTACCCGTGTAACGATCACCGATGACCTGAGCTATGCAAAGATCATGGTATCTGTCATGGGTTCCGATAAGGAAAAGCGCGATTCCTTGATCGGCCTCAACAATTCCGCTGGCTTTATCCGCGGCGTTTTGGGCAAGGCCCTCAAGATTCGCAAGATTCCCGAATTGAACTTTGTGCTAGACGAGAACCTGGAACACGCCATGCATATCGAAAGCATTCTTGCCGACTTGAAGCAGAAAGGGGAACTCTAATTGTCCAATTCTGGCTTCGTCTTATTAGACAAGATTGCTGGTGAAACTTCTTTTAAGGCCCTTTTCCCTCTGAAAAGGGTCTTTTCTACGAAGCGTGTTGGTCATGCCGGTACGTTAGACCTACGTGCCTCCGGCCTGATTATTGCCGCTACGGGTCGCGTCACCCGTCTGCTGCCTTTTGTAGAGGCCAAGGACAAGTGTTACAGCTTTAGACTCCATCTGGGCTACCAGACCGATACCCTGGAATGGGACGGCGAAGTGGTGGAGAGTGAAGAGCTTAAAGCGGAAAGTTTAAAGGTTAAAGAGATTTCCGTTGCGGATCTTGAGGCGGTATTGCCCCGGTTTACCGGCGATATCGAACAGATTCCGCCTAAGTATTGTGCGGTAAAAATTAACGGTGTCCGCGCCAGCGACCTGATGGAACGTGGCCGAGATATCGAACTGAAGCCCCGCAAGATTAACATCAGCTCCCTGAAGGTGCTGGGTGCTGTTGCCAACGATGCCACTGAAGGATGCTCTGGCAAGGCTTTTGCCACTTTCGACTTGATTTGTGAATGCTCCAAGGGTACTTATATCCGTGCCCTGGGCCGTGATATTGCCCGTGCCCTTGGAACTTTTGGCTGCGTTTCCCATATCCGACGTCATCGTATTGGCGAGGTTACCTTGGATAAGGCTGTCCGTGGCGATGATCTGACCCGCGAACACTTGCTGCCTGTGGACCAGGTGCTTGATTTCCCCGTGGTCCGTCTTGACGACGCGCAGCTGGCGGTCATCCGTCAGGGAAATTATCTGCCCTGGAAAACTCCCATTGAAGGTGTGGATGCCGAAGGCAACGTCTTTGTAGCCAACATGCAAGGCGAAGTCCTCAGTTTCTGTCACTATGAACCTGGCCGCATCAGGCCCAAGATCTACCTAGCCGAAGATGAATAAGAAACGTGCTGTTACCATGGGGAATTTTGATGGTTGCCATCTTGGCCACCAGGCTTTGTTCCGTTCCCTTAAGGCTGTGGCTGAAGCTAACGGTTTACTTCCTACGGTTATCAGTTTTGAACCTCATTCCAACTACGTACTTCGCGGCCCGGGAAATCCGCTCCTGCTGACTACGACTGCTGAAAAACGTGATTTTATCAAGAGCCTGGGATTGGATTTTGTGGTGATCCCTTTTACCCGCGACCTGATGCACTTGCCCTTTGATGAGTTTATTCGTACAGAGCTGATTGAAAAACTGGACGTGTGCTCCATGTTCTTCGGTCATGACCACTGCTTTGGCGCTGGTGGCAAGGGCAATTACGAATCCATTACGGCCGCCTTCCCGGAACTTTCTACCCAGATGCTTTCCATCGTGCTCCACAAGGGGGAACGCGTCAGTTCTTCTGCCGTGCGAACCGCTCTGGAAATGGGGGATGTTGATCGTGCCCAGACCTACCTGGGACGTCCCTATCGACTTTCCGGTCATATTGTTAGCGGTAAACGCCTGGGACATACCATTGGGTTCCCTACGGCAAACCTGCAGGTGGAACAGTACAAGTTCCTGCCTAAGCGCGGGGTCTATGTGGCGACGGCCCGACTTCCTGAAGAGGACGGCTCTGAACGTGTTTTCCGTGCTGTGGTGAATATTGGTATTCAGCCTTCTACGGGGAATCAGCCTCTGGCCATCGAGGCCTATTTATTGGATTTCAGCGAAGATATTTACGGCAAACCCATGTATCTGGATCTGATGGGCTATCTTCGTCCTGAGCAGAAATTTGCCAGTTTAGACGATCTTGTACGTCAAATTGGTATGGATGCCGATACGGCCCGCAATTACAACGGCAACCACTGGGCTGAATAGTCTCTCGTTGTAATGTTATCGTAAGATTTAAGTATGTTTCAAAGCCATTATAAAACAACTTTTTTGTGCTTAGTCACATTGTGTTTATAGGTGGTTGATAAAAGTTGCTAAACGCAGAAATATAACGTATCTTTGTTAAAGAGGTGTGTGAAGATGCGTAAATTAAACTTTACTTGGATTGCCGTTCTGGTGGCTACCGTCATGGCAGCTGCACAGGATGCCGGTCTTTATTTGAATTTCTCAGACGATGGCGCTGGAAATGGCGTCGTTTCTCAGTCTGTAGAGATGTGCGATCTCTGTACGACCTCTCGTCAGATTACCAATGGTAGTGTTTCCCATGAATTGAATGATATTCTTTCCACTCTGTGGAGTGGTAAGACCGCAGGAAGTGGTACGCTGACCTTCAAGTCCGATATCGATTTCCAGGAAATTGGCGAAAACGGTGAATGTGTTACTCAGCATGAACCCATCAAGATTCGCAATAAGGTCTCGATTGAGGGCAACGGCTACACCTTCAAGAATGTTTGCTACAAGAAGACCATAGACTATACCGATAGGACTACTCTTATGAGTGGCCATGTTGGTGTTTTTGATACCCTTTTCAATGCTACTGTTTCTAATATCAGGATCGAAAACGTCGATATTGAAATCAGCGCAAATGATACTGACAACATTCCTAGCGACGCCTTGAAATATTACTATGGCGTTGGAGCCTTGGTTGGTCATGTTGATAGCTCCGATATTTCTGGCATCACTCTGAAGAACGTCCGCGTTTCTAGCCTTGTTGTTGGTGGTGTTGCGGGTATTGCCCAGAGGGTAAACTTTGATGGCATTACAAGCGAAGATATGCTGGACATTTCCAACACCATCCTGATGGAAAGGAACACTGGTGCCGTCAAGGGTACGAATAGGTCAGGTCGTTATTATGCCTGTGTTGGCGGTCTTGTGGGTTATGGTCTGAACCTGTCTGCCAAGGATGTGGATATCTCTGCAGAACTGAATAGTTCCAAGGGTGCTTTTGTTGCCATGGGCGGCCTTGTGGGCCAGATGTTCATGGACAGCCGGAGGAGCAGCAAGGTTCTAAATTTCCATAATGTGAATGTCGGGGCCGGATCTTCTATTAAGGGCGGCGCTGTCATGGGTGGCCTCTTTGGTGGTTTCTTCCCCAGTGAAACTAGTTATGGCCTGGAATCCTCTTTTGATAAGGTTTCCTTTGACGGTTCAATTTCGAACTCTAGCGCTATTTCTGACTCTGTATATATTGGCGGTCTGATTGCCCGCTCCTATCAGATTATTCGCCCCCTGAAGATTTCTGAAAGTTTCGTAAAACTTTCTGTTGATGATACCCGTTCCTCTAAGGCTATCTACTATAACGCTGGTGGTCTTGTTGGTGGTATGGGTGGTAATGAAAAGGCTGTTGATACTACCGGCTATCTGTCTATCTATAATACCAAGGTCGATGGAAAAATCAAAGTTGTAGACAAGAACGCAAATAGCAGTTCTAATAAGGGCTATGTGGCTATGGGTGGCGTGGCTGGTGTGGGTTACCTTGCAGCAACAGAAAAAGCTTTTGCGAATAACACCGTCAGAGTTTCTATGGATGCAGCCCTGAATCTTTCTGAAGCAGATTCCCTGGATATGGGGGGCTTCTTTGGGTATGTGGGCATGCGTGATGAATCTAATGCGGGACTGCGGTTAAAGTCTTCTGCTTATTATGGTTTTATCAAGGTTACCGGTGTAAATAACGGAAATTATGTTGGTGGAGCCGTAGGTGAGTTCCGTAAGGGTGAAAGTGGTAATCATATTGTTTTTGATCGTATAAAGCTTTCTGCAGAAAACGCAACGTCTCTGATTTCTATTAATGCGGATGATGATGCCTCTATGAAGCGCACTGGTTATGTGGGGGGCGTTTGCGGCTACTGCAGAAGTCCGTCTATGGATAGGGTTGCCGTTCATGGCGATATTGATGTACTTGGAAACGTTGATAATGTGGATGCCCTTTATGTGGGTGGTTTTTTGGCTTACATTTCTACTGGTGCTCCTGACCGTGATTTTTACATTACGAATTCCTATCTCAAGGGAACAATCCATGTGTCGACGCCTGCTACCACAGATCATCCGTTCTATGTTGGCTATATGGGCGGCATGCTGTCCTTGAATAATTCTACTGCAGCACACACTATCATGTCTAACTATCATTTGGGTAGTGATGCTTACGATGCCTTTGGATCTTTCGTTAGCGTCACTATGAAAAGTTGGCTCGCCTCTGTTAAGTCCTGCTCTGGTGTAGAAAAAGTTTTTTGCTGGGATATTCAGTATAACGTTCGCAATGGTTCTAACAACCTGGACGAAAACGAAAACGGAACTCTT
Organism: Fibrobacter sp. UWH9; assembly: GCF_900129715.1. Taxonomy (NCBI): domain Bacteria; kingdom Pseudomonadati; phylum Fibrobacterota; class Fibrobacteria; order Fibrobacterales; family Fibrobacteraceae; genus Fibrobacter; species Fibrobacter sp. UWH9. The sequence continues at coordinate 345,689 of NZ_FQWP01000001.1, forward strand.
GCCGCTAGTGACATGAAGTCTTCCTTGCTCACCACATTGAATATGCCTTACCGTTTAGGTAAAGTGGATGAAAAGATCTGGACTATTGATGAAACCGGTGTAACCAACGAAGGTTATCCCTATTGGATTGGTGAACCCGAAGGTGACGTTCCCGTTGTACTTGAACCGGGAAGTTCCTGCTCCGAAGAAGTTGTTGAATCTTCCAGCAGCGCTGAACCTGAGTCTTCCAGCGAAGTTGAACAGTCTTCCTCTTCCGAAGAACCTGAATCTTCTAGTTCCAAGGAACCGGAAAGTTCCAGCTCTGTAGAAATCGTTGAATCTTCTAGCAGCGCTGAACCTGAGTCTTCCAGCGAAGCCGAACCTGAATCTTCTAGTTCCAAGGAACCGGAAAGTTCCAGCTCTGTAGAAATCGTTGAATCTTCTAGCAGCGCTGAACCTGAGTCTTCCAGCGAAGCCGAACCTGAATCTTCTAGTTCCAAGGAACCGGAAAGCTCCAGCTCTGTAGAAATCGTTGAATCTTCTAGCAGTGTGGCCGAACCTGAGTCCTCTAGTGCAGTAGAACCCGAGTCTTCTAGTAGTGAAGTGGAAGAATCTTCTTCTTCTGTTATCGAGGTGGTTGAAGTGTCTTCTTCTAGCGAACCGCTGGTTTGGCGTGCTGGTGCCTGGAACATGGTTTCTCTGAAGGCTCTGAAGAAACATCAGATTATCCCCACGAAGGGCGATTACCTGTACTGGTGGGATGAAAGCGCTACCATTGGCGACTTCTGGCAATATCAGGCCTACGGATTCAAGGGTGATGAAAATGATGTTACTGGCTATTGGTATCAGAGCACCAAGGATATCGTAATCAATGGCAATGACCCGATTCCTGAAGGTGCAGAAATTGTTTGGGAAGTGGATAGCATCAATAGCGGTTGGAACATGGTTGCTAATCCCTATGGTCAGGCAATCGATCTTTCTTGCGATGAATTGAAGGATGTTGCTATCTGGCGTAGAAATGCTGAAGGCACAGACTATGATCCCGAGGTTAAGGTACTTGGCCCCTATGAAGGAGCTTGGATTAAGGTAAATTCTCCGAGAACGATTCGCTTTAGTGCAAAGCCGGTCGCTGCTAAAAAAGCGCTGCAGAAGGCAAACTTTGCTGAAGCAGAAGGTTGGAGTCTGAAGGCAGTCCTGTCTGACGATTATGGTAGAGTTGATTCCTGGAATGTTATGGGTGTTGCCTCTCGTGAACAGAAGATGGAAGAACCTCCTGCCGGTATGGGTGGCTATGTTCGCCTGTCTATCGTTGAGGATAATGTCTTGCTGGCAAAGAGCCTCAAGTCTGAATCCGATGAAATGAGCTGGACTGTTCGACTGAGTGCATCCAATAACCATGAAGGAACTCTTCAGCTTGAAGGTGTCGAAAAGGTAAGAGCGCTGGGCAAGAAGGTCTTTGTATCTGTAGATGGTCGCACTACCGAAATGACGGAAGGTAAATCTATCAAGGTGGCTCTCAAGACCAGCTCCAAGACGGCTACGGTAACCGTAACTTCTGGCAATAAGCCTGTGGTTGCATCCAATGCCATTCGCAATATCCGCGGAATCCGTTCTGCTGAGGGTCTGAATGTGAACTTTGATGTGAACTCTGATCTGATGGGTCAGACGGCTCGAGTAGATGTGGTTAGCGTTTCTGGTAAGGTTGTGGCTACGGCTAAGTTTAACGCAAATGCCGGTGCCAACAGCGTAAACCTGAATGTCAAGGACCGTGGACTTTACATCGTCAGCGTCCGCGTGGGCAGCCAGAGTTCTGTGAAGAACATTGCCGTCAGGTAATTCAGTTTAATTAAAAATTAGACGTTATAAATCAGCGATTATACATCACTAGAATCGTCGGCGAACTTAGCAATTTGTTCGCCGATTTCGTCTGCAAGTCGGGGGTCTTCGTTATAGACCGCCACGATTTTTTTGCAACCCAATTCCAACAGTTTGCGGACCATGGCGTTGTCGCGCCTGGCTCGTAAATCGCGGATGGCCAGGTCTATCAGCTTGACGTCGGCCTGTACCGGGTAGCCCTTCATGAACTGGTAGAACTGCTTGATTTGCACTTCGTATTGTTCATCGGATTCCAGGGCTAGAAGGAACGGAATCACTCGGGTGTTTAGAAGTTTGCCCATGTCACCGACGAAGGTATTCAGGGTAACGCCCCTAGGGAACAGTTCCTCGGTGTCTTTCTGCAAATCGTCGGTATCCACAAATTCGCCAGTCTCGATCTGGGCCAGAGCTTCGTTCAGGAAATCCATTTCCTTGCGGCGGGCCTGTTCGCGGTAGACTGCCTGGTAATAGATGGGCAATGTGGTAAGGCAGTAATGAGCCTGACCTACTCCCATGAATTCGCCGATGTAGTAAATGTCGGCGTCCTCTTCCAGAATTTCGGATTCGCTAGTGAAATTTCCAATCCTTGCGGGAATGGGAATGACTTCCATGTTGGAAAGTTCGTGAAGGCGTTCGCGCATCTTATCTACGTCAACGTTTTCGGGAATCTCGATTCCTTCGGATTCCATACGTTCCAACATATTGTCAAACTTTTCGTCCATGGCGTCGGACAGGGCGCGGCGCTGGCTCTTGGTGGGCAGAGACTGTCTAAAGTCTCCTTCCAGAGTCAGGATGCCGTTCTTGATCATGTCATCAAAAGGCGAACCGCTAGTCTCGTTGTCGGGATTGGGTAAAATGCGGGCGTATGCGATCATGCGACCGCACAAGTTCTCATCATTGCCTTTTTTCTGTTCGATACCTAACATACAAGGCAAATATACAAAATGTCTTGTCTTGTAATGTCTAGGATGCGTTTTGTCGCGTCATTCATAACTTGTTTTTCCAAGTCTTCCTGAACGTGTTCGCCATATCATCTTGAACGTACCCAACATCATCCTGAACTTGTTTCAGGATCTCACTGCACACGGATAACTTGCAGTTTCTTATAACCGGGTGCTACAATGCGTACCAGATAATTGCCAGCCGGCATACCAGACACGAATTTAGAAAGTTCATGAATGTCGGAAACGTTCATATTGCGAATAAACTTTCCTTGAATGTTGTACAGCTGGACGTTAAACGTTCCGCTAACCAGATTCATCTGGTGGTTTGCTATGCCGAGGGTTGTATCCGCAGGTGTTTCGCCGCCGTTAGGATCCTCTGGATCTTCTTCCGTGATGGTTTCTACCTTCAGAGGCGTCAGCACAATCTGATCCAGGTTCGGGCCGTCATTGTTTCCTACTACAGCAAACTGGATGTAGCTTGCTCCGCGGGGCAGTTCAATTTCGATTTCCTTGGACGGGTAGGTTTTCCAGTCTGCGGTCTTTTCGAAAGTGACCTGCTGGGCCTCGGCAGGATCTGCTGCCTTGATAATTAAATCACGGTCTGCGGAACTTCCGTTGGCGTAATACATCTCCATCTTGTAGGTTCCGGCAGCTTCCACATAAACAGGAACGTTCACGTAGGAATTGCCTGCGCCGAAGTTGACATAGCCTGTACCAGCAAAGCCTGCATTGGTGCTTTCGTTGACTCCATTTTCGATAACGCCACTTTCGGCCTGGAATGTGTCTACGCCCTTTGCTGCAAAAGTGGCGCCGAGTTCAATATCGCCGGTGGCGGTAATCTCGAGGGGGTTGCTGGCAGAAGTGGCGGAAGCTCCGGTCCAGCCTTCAAAAGTCCAACCTTCGATGGGCTTGGCGGTGAATGTTGCCTTTTTGCCTTCTGCAACCTTGTTACCGCTGAGGGAACTTTCGATGGTTCCACCGATGCTGTTATTCAGGGAGACCTTGTAGTAAGAGGCATTGCTTTCTACAACGGAAACTTCGTTGGAGGTGGCGCCGAGACCGCCCATGGAGTTGGCTGCACGAACGGTAACTTTTGATCCTACAGAAACTCCCTCAAGATCAAAACTGTTGGAGGCGACGCTAGTCTTGAATTGTCCGTTTACGAATATGGCCCAGCAGCGAGCGTTTTCGTTGTCGTCCCAGACAATTTCATTTCCTTCCTGGGAAATTTTGGGGGCCGCCATTTGAACGGTCAACTTGTTGGGTTCCCAATTATCGGAACCGCCCATGACGTTTTTCAAGGTGTAATTTGCGGCATCACTGGCAGACCAAACTGTTTTCAGGGACTTGGCAGAGGAGGCATCCTTGCCGCCGTTGAAGTAAGTCTTGCGGCGGCTCACGTCAATGGCTCCGCCGTTGCCGTTCTTGCTGTTGTATTCACCGAAAACGGTGGGGGCAGAATTCATGTCGGCACCCCAACCTTCTGCTGTAGGCTGGGCGTACATGGTGGTGTTCAGGAAGGCCACCTTGGCGTGGTTCCAGGAACGTCCCAGATAGAAGGTGCCGTTATAGCTGCCATTGGAAACGTTAATCTTTGCGTTGTTGAAAACGTAGCCCCATTCGGTAGAGGTCTGTGCGGCTGTAATGTACCCGCCATTGCGAGTCATTACAAGATTCGTTCCTTCGAAAAAGACGTCTCCATTACCGCAAATGAAGTCTACTGTACCCTGGATTTCACCATCTTCCCAGTAGGTTCGGCCCTTGTTGGTATAATAGGTGTCCTGCCCACTGACCAGCTTGACGTTCTTGAAAATATTCTTGTCGCCGGAATTCTGCTGGATAGTCACCTGGCGGCATGCAGAGGATCCGCAATAGGTGCTCTTGTTCTGGATGGTCAGATCCTGCAGGTACATGCCCTTGTTTCCGGAGAGGTACAAGGTGGCTGTGTGGCCGATGCTTTCGGTATCGGTCTTGTTGGCAATAATTGCCTTGTCGCGGGTCTGGCCAATCAGCGAAACGAATGAGGTGGAGAATGTGGTTTTTCCGTGACGGTCTGCCGTCACTTTGGTCAAGTCGTATTCACCATCAGGGAAGAATATGACAAAGCGTTTTGATTCGCTGGGGGAGGCGGCGCTGGCTGCGGCCATGGCGGCCTTGAAGTCTCCATCAACGCCCACAACGAAATCAAACTTTCTTTTTTCCACTGCCATGGCTGTAGAGGCAAGCCCCAGACACAACGGCGCGATAATAAAGGTGGAATTTCTTTTCATCTTTTATCCCTGTGTGAACTTGCAACTTTACTTGTTTACTCGTACCATGGAGTTCATCAGGACCTTTCCCTTTTGGGAAACTTTTACCAGGTAGGCTCCAGCCTTCATTCCCTGCATGTTCAGGTCGCGAGTTTCGCTAGTGTAGTTCTTGATAAGGTTGCCCTTAACATCGAGAATTTGGATGTTGTAAGAAGCAGATTTAACGTTCAGCAATAATGTGTTATTGATGGCCATTTCTTCCTCCTCATCGCTATCGTCATCTTCGTCAGGTTCTTCTTCAGAAATTTGTACCATGCCGGGCTTTAGATCGTCGCTCATCCAGCCGATCACATCAATATTGGCCATGCCATCCTTGCCAAGGCTGGTGAACTTGATTTCACTGTAGCCCACGGGCAATTCCACTTCGATAGGAATGGTCTTGTAGGTGGTCCATGCGCTGGTACTTTCCATGGATCCGCTTTCTACCAGAATATTGTCGCCGATGGAAAGTTGATAGTCTCTTGCAGCGGAGCCGCCGTTGGCGTAGCGGATGTATAGGGTGTATGTGCCTGCCTTGGTGGCGGTAACGCCGTAGGTCACGTAGCTTCCGATGGCGTTTGTAACGTTGGCGTATCCTTCTCCTACGAAACCTGCATTGGTTGTTTCCTTAACGCCATCGATGTCGATGAAGTTAACACCGTCAACAACAGTCTTGCAGGAATCGTCACCGCACATGGCTACGGGAGGGGGAGGCGGAACATAGGTGCCGTTCATCTTTTCGATGGCTTCCAGGTATGCCTTCTCGGTGCTGATTAATGCGGTGCCGTATTCGCCGGCCCATTGGTAACCCTTGCGGCGTTCTTCGCTAATTGCCATAAAGTTCTGGGTCTTGGTGCTGGCACCACCGCGGTCGCAGAAGAAGTAGTTGTCATTATTCACTTCGTAGAAACGATACCAAAGGACGTTGCCGGCTCGTTCTTCAAAAACGCCCTGCTTCTTGTTGAAGTAAAGTCCTGTGACCTTGGTTTTCTTGTACCAGTTAATGGCGCTGGTAATAGACTTCTGGATGGCTTCTGTCTGGTCGGGCCAGTTCATCAGGAACCATACAACGCCTGCAGATTCGCTGCCGGACTTGCTTTCCAGTTCGTAAGCTCGGGCGGGGCGAGGGGCGTAATTGGCGGTGTCATGCTGGGCGCACCAGACGGTGGGCGTGCCATTATTTATGATCTGGGCTTTCAGCAAGTAGTCGATGGCTTTTTCCAGAGCGCCTTGCATCTTGCTGCGGGTGGCGTCATCGATAATATCGGAATCGAAAGGAGCAACGCCGTTGGCGATGTCCATCATGGTCACCATGGCGCGAATCATGGCGTTGTCATTCAGGGTAATATGGTCGCTATAGTCGTTGCGCTTGGGCCAAACCTGAGGCAGACCACCGCTCTTGCGCTGCATAGTCAGCAGGAAGTTGACGGCTTTGTTAAAGCTGGACTTGAATGTGTTCTTGTAATTGCTGTTGGTGGTTTCCTTGTAACGTACAGCCAACAAGCGCATTTCCTGGACTGTAGCGTCGTTATCGATGGTGCCCACGTCGCCGCCGGTTGCAGAACGCCAACCGGATTTTTCACCGCCGGTGTAGGCACTCTTGTACTTGTCGGCCATAGCTTTGTAGAAACCGCCGTTGTCGATTTGCCAGGTGGTCATGTTATAGGCGTACTGGTCAATATCCATGCCCTTGGCGGCGGTGGTCAATTCAGAATAGCCACGGTAGCTATTCATCTTGCTCACGGCAGTTGACGGCGGCTCGTATGTGGCGCCAAATGCGCTGGTAACGCCTGCTGCAATGCCTGCAAATCCGATAAACTTCAAAACCCAATTCTTCATGCACACATCCTTTTTCTTTGTGGCAGCACCATCCTGCCGTCATGCTTAACCATTCCGCGTGGGCTGTATAACCCCAACCTACAATCTATACGTTTTTTGTAATGGTTAGCTTTTACACTCCGCGAAACCATTGTCTACAGACAACACTTCCACGAAAATAAAACTATACCGATTTTTCGGTTTTTTTCATTGAAAAAACAGATTTCTCTTGTCAATTTATCAATGGAACGTGCTAACTGTTTTTGGTTCATTTTTGGCATGAAATTTGCGTTATCAAATATGATTCTTCAGACTTTATAAAGAACCTTAAATTTTCTAGATTTTTCGTCGAAAAATTTAACGAGGGAAACCATGAATCCTAAGATCTATTACACCATTACCGACGAGTCTCCGTTTTTGGCAACTCAGTCCCTCCTGCCCATCGTAAGCGCTTTCGCAAAGACTGCCAATATCGATGTGGAAACCAAGAATATTTCTCTGGCTGGCCGTATTTTGGCTGCTTTCGGCAAGGCCGAAGACGACCTGGCTTTCCTGGGTAAGCTCTCCCTGGATGCAAGCGCCAATATCATCAAGCTCCCCAACATTTCCGCTTCCGTTCCTCAGCTGAAGGCCGCTATCGCCGAACTGAAGGCTAACGGCTACGACCTGCCGGATTATCCGGATGCTCCTGCTACCGAAGAAGAAAAGGAAATCCGCGCCAAGTACGACAAGGTGAAGGGCTCCGCAGTGAACCCGGTGCTCCGTCAGGGTAACTCTGACCGTCGCGCTCCCAAGGCTGTTAAGAACTACGCCAAGAAGAACCCCCACAAGATGGGTGCCTGGACTGCCGACAGCAAGACTCATGTTTCTTACATGACCGCTGACGATTTCTACGGTAACGAAAAGTCTGTCACCATCGCTGACGCCGACACCTTCAAGATTGAATTTGTGGCTGCTGATGGTTCTGTTACTGAACTCCGCGCTGCAAAGCCCACTCTGGCTGGCGAAATCCTGGATGCTACCGTGCTCCGCATGGCTGCTCTCGAAAAGTTCGTTGCCGACCAGATGGCTGATGCCAAGGCTAAGGGTGTGCTCTTTTCCGTGCATCTGAAGGCTACCATGATGAAGGTTTCCGACCCCGTCATGTTTGGCGCTTTCGTTCGCGTGTTCTTCAAGGACGTTTTCACCAAGTATGCCGACCTGTTCAAGGAACTGGGCATCGACGCCAACAACGGTCTGGGCGACCTCTACAAGCGTCTGGAAGGCAATGCCAAGGAAGCTGAAGTCAAGGCTGCAATCGATGCTGCTCTGGCCAACGGCCCGGCTCTCGCCATGGTGGATTCCGACAAGGGTATTACCAACCTCCACGTTCCCAGCGACGTGATCATCGACGCTTCTATGCCGGCCATGATCCGTAACTCCGGTATGATGTGGAACAAGGAAGGCAAGCTCCAGGAAGTGAAGGCTTGCATTCCGGACCGCTGCTATGCAGGTATCTACGAAGCTACCGTTGATTTCCACAAGAAGAACGGCGCATTCGATCCCACTACTATGGGCTCTACCTCCAACGTGGGCCTCATGGCTCAGGGTGCCGAAGAATACGGCTCTCACGATAAGACCTTCATTGCCAAGGGCAAGGGCGTTATCCGTGCTGTGAACAGCAAGGGTGAAGTTCTCCTTTCTCAGGACGTTGAAGCCGGCGACATCTTCCGTATGTGCCAGGCCAAGGACGCTCCCATCAAGGACTGGGTCAAGCTGGCTGTGAACCGCGCCCGCGTTTCCAACACTCCCGCTATTTTCTGGCTGGACCCCCAGCGTGCCCACGACCGCGAAATCCAGAAGAAGGTGGAAGTCTACCTGAAGGATTACGACCTCTCCGGTCTCGACATCAAGATTATGGACCCCAAGTCCGCAGTTACCGAATCCCTGACCCGCGCCAAGGCCGGTCTCGATACCATCAGCGTTACCGGTAACGTCATGCGAGACTACCTCACTGACCTGTTCCCGATTTTGGAACTTGGTACCTCCGCTAAGATGTACTCCATCGTGCCGCTCATGGCTGGTGGTGGCCTCTTCGAAACTGGTGCAGGTGGCTCCGCTCCTAAGCAGGTCCAGCAGTTCCTTGCTGAAAACTACCTGCGTTGGGACTCCCTGGGTGAATACTTCGCCCTGGTTCCTTCCTTCGAACAGATTGCCTCTACTACCGGCAATAAGAAGGCTAAGGTCCTGGCTGACACTCTGGATGAAGCTAACGGTCGCATTCTCGAAAACAACCGCACTCCGGCCCGTAAGCTGGGCGACCTGGATAACCGCGGTTCTCACTTCTACCTGGCTATGTACTGGGCCGAAGCCCTTGCCGCACAGACTGCCGATGCAGAACTGGCTGCAAAGTTCGCTCCCGTAGCCGCAGCCCTTACCGCTGGCGAAAAGGACATCGTTGCCGCTTACGCTGCAGAACAAGGTAAGCCCGCTGACATCGGCGGTTACTACCTGCCCAAGGCTGAACTCCTCAAGAAGTGGATGCGCCCTGTGGAACAGTTCAACAAGGTCATCGACGCTATCTAATTAGCGGACGGCGCGGCGAATCTAGCGGACGGCGCGGCGAATCATTTCGCCGTCATCCTGAGAGGCGAAGCCGCGAAGGATCCAATGACGAAAAAAGAACCGGAATAGAATTCCGGTTCTTTTTTTACAAGGAGAGAGAGAATCTGCGTTTAAGTCCAACTTGAGCAATAGCCTTTGCCTTTCCAACTGTTATTACCGCATTCGCTGGCTCGACGCCATTGACTGCAACCGGCCTTGCCGGTGTTTTGACCGGCACAAAGGACATCCACGTATCCGAAGTATGCCTTGGCTTCTGCTTCAGAATTGGTATAGCAGATTTCCTTGGCAGCCGGTTCTTCAGAACTGTTGTAGGCCTCGGTGCTGATTTCTTCGCTGCTCTGGCTGATTACGTTTCCGTTGATGGTGACGTTCGTGCCGGACTTATTGACCTTGCAGTTGTTCTTGTTCTTGCAAGTCAGCAGTCCCTGGTCTGCGGCTTCCTGGATAAGGTCCTGTCTGGCGTTGTAGCATTCGTTCCACTTGTGGCCGGCTTTACTCCAGCCGCCATGGTTTGAACTGACGTTGCCGTTCAGCTTGCACCAGCTCGGCGGACACTTGTTTCCTCCGGTGGTATACATTACACCGCAAGAACCGTCATCTTCTTCAGTCCAGTTTTCATCGGCATCGTAGAAGGTATTGGCTGTCTGAGTGTTAGACGAACTTGACGGAGTATTCTCATTTCCGTTATTTCCACTATTGCCGTTGTTTTCGGTGTTTGTGGAGCTAGAGGAATTGCTGCCGGTATTGTTTGCCGGTGAGGACGGATTCGAGGAGGCGTCTGCTACGACCATATCGCTGGGCGGAGTGTCCATAGAAATGGTGCTCTGGAAAAAGGCCCAGTCGCCCGAAAGGGGGGGGCGCATTCGGCTGAAGTCTCCTTAGATTCGATATACGGCTTGAATTCAATTTCAGTGTCGCTGATTGCAATAGCCTTCAGTTTCCACTGGTTGCCTGCCTTGCATCCGCTCAGGCTTACAAAGTTTTCGGCCTGCCAGCTTACCTTGCCTGCACTCAGATCCTTAGAAATGTTGTCAGTTTTGATCGAGGAAATGACTTCGCCTCTGGTGTAGACGAAGGTGTCGGTCTTACCTCTTTTGCCCGGGGCTTCGTAACCGATCTTTTCTTGGATTTGGAAATGGAGCTGGAAAGCTTAGGAACCGCCACGGCAGTAAGTAAGCCGGAGATGGAGATGGCTACCATCAATTCTGCGAGTGTGAAACCATGCTTTCTCATAAGAACCCCCAAAGCCTTATCAAAAGTCTTGTTGTAAGTTTTTTGTCATAATTCGAATGTAATATTGTATTCTTACAATTGTTCTTTTTTTTTACAATTTGACTTCCACTTTGGATTAGACTAAGTGATTATGGGCATGCCCAGTAAGAAAGTCTGATTTTAATGGGAATTTAGAGCTATATTGTAAGGTATGAACAATCCTACCGCACATAGAAATGTTTCTGGAGCCAAAGGTTTTACCCTTGTAGAAGTATTGGTGGTTGTGGCCATCATGGGCATTCTTTCTGCTATGGGTGTGGCGGGCCTTCAGGGTGCCGTAGAAAATAACCGCGTCAAGGATGCCGCTCTAAACACAGCTGCCTTCCTAGAACGTGTGGCCAGTGATGCTAACAGAAGATCCGAGACGCTGTGCCTTAAGAAATCCGGCGATCGAAGGATTGAAGTGTACATCGGTGATGATTGTTCTAAGCCTACTGGTGATCCTGTTGACCATATGGATCTGGATCCGCCTTTGACGTTTGTTACTGAGAATCCCTTTGATTTTACCAACGCGTTTGAGTGTGCGAGTTGCGATGTTAACTGGCTGGATGGTGCTGGTGTTTTTACACCTAGGCTTGGCCTTTCTGCGGCTCCCATTGCAGGATTTGTTGCCGCTCAGTATGGATCCACTTCGCACTATGCCATTGCATTAAAGTCCGCCACAAAGAATAAGATTATGGCCATAGATGCAGATGATGATGGTGGATTTGATTATAATGAACTCTAGGGTTCAAATCTAACGGTCTAGAGAGCCATCGTCCAGGCTATGGCGAATAAACCGTAATAGACGGCCAGACCGACAATATCGACGAATGTAACCGGCGTTCCCCAGCGGAGCGCCTTTTTCGTTGGAATCAGTCCGCAGAATAGGCCTGCGATGAATCCGTAGCCGTGTCCTAGAATGTCTGCATTTTCTCCTAGACCGAGAAATACGGCCAGGGAAGTGGCTCCACAGAGGGGTGCAAAACGGCGCAGGAGTCCGTGAGATTCCCTAGGCATCAGGCGGAACTCCATGACGGCCAGGCAGCCGATGGCGGCGAAAGCGAAGGTGGAAAATCCCAGGGCGCTGAAGTTTGTCTTGACGGTCATGGAAACGCAGATGTTGGCGACGGCACTGGAGATTGCCAAAAAGGGAGCTAGGCGCAACAGGGGGATGCGGTAGGTAATCATGTTCATGACAATGTATCCGCACAGGATGTTGGAGGCCAGGTGTCGCGCGTCGCCGTGGAGGGTGAGTGCGGTAAGGCTTCTCCACCATTGTCCTTTTAGAACTTTGCTTGCGTCGGATACGCCGGGTAAATGCAAGTTGACTACGTCGGCAAAATCTAGTAGGGTGGCGATGAGTACCGGAATAAAAATCCAGAGAGGCTGTAGGCTGAAACTCAGTGGCTGTGGCAGATTCTCTTCCTTGGGCGGATTTTCCTTTTGGTACAGGGCGATCTGGTCGCGGGCGAATTCTTCAAAATCCGGCAATACGAAAATCTGGAAGGGGCCTTCCTCGCTGCGATCTAGACGATGCTCTACGCCCTGGGAAAGAAGGACTAGGCTGTAATCGCGAATTTGTCTGAAAGTGCCTTCGGCAATGCAACTGGATTCAGGGAAGGACTGCTCGGAGAGTGACTGCTCTTCGTTGGCGATTTGTTGTTCGTTGGAGTCCAGGGTGTTGTTGGCTGGGGGGTGTGCCGTGCTGGTTATGGACGTGATTTTTATATGGGGGTGAATTTCCGAGGAGTCCCGCAAGTATCTGGGGCGTAGTGGCGACATGAACCTTGACATTGAATCTCCTTGGAAAACCTCTGACATAATATACAAAGGTTTAGGTTTGATGCCTGAAGATTACGAATTGTTGCGGAAAGACTAGATGTTCTTTTTATGGATTGCCGCAGATGTTAACGCATACTTGTAACAAGAAGTAAGACATTCTGCACGGAGGTAAGCAAAGTCTTCGAAGGGGACCGTAATGACTGTGGCGGGGCGGGCGGCCACCTGGCTTGCCAGGTGGAGCTCTTCCTTCGGAGCGAGCTTGCCGTTTAACAAACGGCGCCGCCCGTATATGCGGACATAGCGGAAGGCTTCACCTGTCTCGGGCGTGCTGCGGGCATGGAACGTCACAGCGGATTCGCCCCGGTCTGTCACGCGCTCCCACCAGAGGGCGGGTCCGTCAGTAATGTAACAGTTGTCGCCGCAGAAAGCTGCGTTCACGTCGTCAAGAGTCAAGGGCTGTTCCTTGTGGCATCCGTCTGCCTGGGGGATATTTTCTTCGGCGCTCGTCGGATTCTCGCAAGGCTTTTGCGCTAGGCGAACCACGGTTCTGACGTACCCGAATACGTGATGCCTGTTGTTCTTTAGTTCAATTAGCGGTAACCTGACTGCGGTCGTATCATTCATATCGCCGTGGGCATCGTTTCCGCCGATGGGCAACAGGTAGTTTTCCTTGCCCAGTTCCTGGATCCACCATTCTCGCCCCAGCTTGAATCCTTCGTCACGGATGCCGTTCCAGAATTGGATGCCGCGGATGGGGTGGGTGCTGCCGGTCTGCAAATCCACCGAGTGCCAGAAACCGCGCCGGAAGATGAACTTCTCCAGGCCGCTCATTTCCTGATAGGGGTGTGCCGCAAAGCAGTGGCTGCCTGTCATTTTCAGCAGGTCGGGAATCTTCAGGGTGGGGCGGTTCTGGAGCCAGTTTCGTCCGCAGTCCCCAAGGCCCGGCAAATAGCAGTCGGAGCCAAGGACGGTCATGTGGACATTCTCTCCCTTGGAATTGCCTGCGGAAACTTCTTCGCCGGCGATCATCAGGGGCTTGTCCTCGGCCCTGTTGCACAGGTCCACTTCCTTCTGCAAGGCTTCGAAGCGTGGCATGGGGGAGGGAGCTGCCTGGGTGTAGTCTTCGGTGAGGAAGGCGAAATCGTAGGCGTGGTCCGTTAGACTTACGAAATCCAGACCCACGGCCTTTGCTGCCTGCTGGAATACGGCGGGGGTTGCGCCATGTTCTACGTGGTCGGCGGAGTAGTGGGTGTGGCAATGCATTTCGCCGGCGATGTAGCCCTCGGGCTTGGGCAAGTCCTGTGCCAGCACCTGGATTTTTAGGGGGGCGGGCTTTAGCAGGGGGTGGTTCCAGCGGGAGAATTTTTTGACCTTGCCGTTTTGCTTACTGCGGACGGTGACCTTGCAATGGATGCTGTAGGTCCCAGGTGCAAGGTCTCCCAAGTCTACGGGGTAGAATCCGAACTGCTGGTTGGCCTCGATTTGAAGGTTCTGCTGTCGCGGGGCGGATTCGTCTTGGGCGGTGGCAGGCTGGCAGTCTATTTCAATGTTTTCGATAACGACGGGGAACCGGTGGGCGTCCCTGACCACGATCCACAAGGTGGGCCTGGAACCCGGTACAAACAGGAAGGGGGCGTCTACAAGAATCTCTGGCCAGGGCCTGTAAAGCAGGGACCAGGGGAGTTTAAACTTGAAGTGGGTTTCTGCGTATTGCAGGGGCTCGCCGGGAATCAGACTCATTTTGCCTCGGGGGCGGGCTCTTCGGCGGGTGTGGCTTCAGCGGGCTCTATTTCTTTTTCTTTATCGTTTGCGGTCTCGTTTTCGACGTCCGTCCCTATCTTTGTGGATGCCTTGTTTTCGGTTTCCTCGACGGGTTCCGGTTCGTTCCACAAACCAAAGCTTACTCGTACCTGCATCATCAAGCCGCCGATGTTCCATTTAGCCTTTTCCTGGGGGCCGTCAGGTACGATGTCGGCGAAAGTCTTGTTGGATTCTACGGAGATACTGCTGAAGCCGATGTCTCCGTACACGTTAAAATTTTTCCAGCTGGCAATCAGGTAGCCGACTCCCACGCCGAATCCTGCACCGGTAACGGGTGTCTTGGCGTCTAGCTTGCCCCAGGTGGTGTAGATTTCCGTGCCGGGAAGTACCCAGTACCAACGGACCGAAATGCTGAAGAGGCTTTCGCCGGAAAGTGTCATCAGGTTTTTGGGGATGCCCAGACGGTATTCCAGGAACAGGGGCATGCCCTGGATGGTGTAGCTGTAGTTGTGGGTTCTGCCCTTGCGGTCGGTCAGCACCACGGATTCGTTATCGTAGATGAATCCGACACCTGCGCTAATGAACTGGTCCCTAAAAATCTGGAACTGCAGACCTGCGCTAACAGGGAAACAGAAGTTCACCTTCTGAAAATCCTGCTTGGCCACGTTCAGGGAATCGGTTTCGGTCTGGGCGTCTTCGCGGAAACTATAGTAGATGGTGTCGATGGCGTCCTGAAAGTATTTGCGCTGGTCAAAACTGAGGAACGATACGGAGGGCTGCAGGAACAGGGATAGCCTGGAACGGTCATGTTCCACCTTGTCTTCGTCTGCGAAGGCTGAGATTGCCATCAGCAAGATGGCCAGGGCTATATTCCGGTAGAACTTCATTATCAGTTCTGCATATCCTTTTCTTCTTTTTCGATTCGCTTACTTTCGGAATCCTTCTTCATGCGCTTGGCGAAGGCGACTTCGGCCTTGTCGATTTTACCTTCGATCTTTTCGATGTCCTTGCGGAAGTCCTTGTCGTCTTCCTTCAGTTCGTTGCGGGCGATGTTCAGGTAAAGTCTTGCGGTTTCAAACTGGTCCAGTTCGATATAGGACTTGGTCAGGAAAATCAAGGCTTCTTCGCGACGCTTGGCGGTGGGGTAGGTTTCCAGGAATTCCTTGAAGTAGATGACGGCGGCCTGGTACTTGTCCATGCGCCAGTAAAGGCGGCCCTTCTGGAATTCCTTTTCTGCCAGACGGTCAATAAGCAGCTGGTAGTAATAGTTCACGGAATCGCGGAGGGGTGATTCCGGATAGTTGGAAAGGTAACGTTCGAAGTCCCTCATGGCCACGTTGGTGTTGGCTTCGTCGCGGTCCACACGGAATTCCATGTTGAAGGAGGAAATGGCCTTGCGGAATTCAGCGGTCTCGATGAAGGGGGAGCCGGGGAAGTTCAGGATAAAGCTACCATATTCTCCACGGGCTTCAATCCAGTCTTCCTGATTGAAGTAGCTTTCTGCCAACAGGAATTGGGCCTGTTCCATGAATCCGGTACCGGCGCAGGTAGAGAGGATCTCTTCCAGCTTTTCTGTGGTACGGCCATACTTGCCTGCCTTGAACAATTCTTCTGCCTTGTCGTAGCGAACCTTACACCATTCTGTGTGTTTCATCTTGGGACCGCTGGAGGAACATCCGGCGATCAGTGCTGCGGTAGAAAAAATGCAGAGGAACAGGGGAATCTTTTTGAACAGCATCATTTTTTTTCTTTGGTTAATTCTAACTTTACCGCCGTAAATTAGCAAAAATTGGCAGTCCAGAAAAATGATTTTAGTCCGCTATGTCTTGAAAGAGCTGATCGCCCCCTTCCTGGCGTCTCTTTTTGGCATTACGTTTCTATTTGTAGTGGATTTTTTGGTCAAAATTCTAGACAGTGTCTTGTCCAAGGGGCTTCCCACTTCTACGGTGGTTGAAATCTTTGTACTGAACCTGGCCTGGATGCTTTCCCTTTCTATTCCCATGGCCGTTCTTGTGGCGAGCCTTATGGCCTTTGGCCGACTGTCCGGAGACCAGGAAATTACGGCCTGCAAGGCCGCCGGTATTTCTCCCCTTTCCCTGATGAGGCCGGTGCTGATTGTTTCGCTCCTGGTGTCGGTGCTGATGGTGGTGTTCAACAACTGGGTCTTGCCCGAGGCCAACCACCGTTCCGTGGAACTGATGAGTGCTGTGTCCCGCAAGAAGCCCCATGCCTTTATTGATGCGGGTCGACTGATTACCCAGTTCCCGGGGGTCCAGCTTTGGGTAAACCATATCGATCCCACTACGGGTACCCTGTATGGCATTCAAATTTTTGAAATGGAAAAGAAGGGGGCGCCTCGTATTGTCTATGCCGACAGTGCCTCCATGGAATACGCTGACAATGGAGCAACTCTTATGCTCCGCCTGCGCAGTGGCGAAAACCATATGACAGACCCGGATAATCCGGAAAACTATTTCCGCATCCGATTCTTCAGTCAGGATCTGGCCATGAAGAATGTGGATGACCGTCTGGAACGCCGCAACCGCAGTTATCGCAGCGACCGCGAAATGCCCATTGAGATGATGCAGGATGTGGTGGATGACGCGCGAAAGAAGTACGTGGAGTTCCGTAAGGACGCCCTGGAAAAACGTCTGAGTACGTTGGTGGCTCTCCAAAAGAATGTGGTAGGTGACTCCGTTGTCCCTGACATCAAGGAAAGTAATATCGAGATTGATTCCGTCCAACGCCGCCGGTCCCTGCAGCGCCTGCGAGTACAGGAGGTGTCTGCCCTCCGCACCACGGAACGTGCTTTTGGCCGTGTAGAGGCGGAATTGAAACGAGAGGCTCAATATACGGTCGAAATCCAGAAGAAAATCAGTACCGGCGTGGCCTGCTTTATCTTTATTCTGATTGGGGCGCCTTTGGGAATCATGGCTCGCAAGGGTGGTATTGGTACAGGTATCCTTTACAGTCTATCGTTCTTTGTGATTTACTGGATTTGCCTTATTGGTGGCGAAAATCTGGCTGACCGTCTGGTCGTCAGTCCTTATCTGGCCATGTGGGCTTCCAATATCATTATCGGAATTTTTGGTATCTTCATTACGATCGCCATGGTCCGTGACCGCTTCTCGGGAGACTCCAAGTTCTTCAGGGGTGTTCGTGCGGTCAAGGGCTTCTTTGGTAGGGGCTTCAAGAAAGTCTTCGGGAGGTTCGGGTGAAGTTTACAAGGTACATGCTATGGAACTTCTTCAAGATGTTCCTTATTGTGCTTCTTGGTGCAGTCCTTATGTTCGTGGTTATCGACTTTGTGGGAAACATCAAGACCTGGTCTACCCGCGAGACCAAGGATGCAGTGGACTATTACGTCTGCTACTTGCCGTACATGGTGTATTTGATTACTCCCGTGGCCTGTTTTATTTCAATCCTGGCTTCCGTAGGCAATATGGCTCGCCACCTGGAAATGAGCGCCATGCAGAGCTCTGGACAGAGCCCGCTCAAGACACTGTTCCCCATTTTTGTTTTTGGAATTCTTGTGTCGGTGGGTTCTTATGAAATGAGTGAATATTGGCTTCCTGACGCTAACCATAAACGTCTGGAAATTATGGAAACTAACGCCCAGAAAAAGAAGAATCCCCGCATCAAGGAAAAACAGGAATTTACCTTTATCGACAGTGAGAAGGCTAGCTGGTTCTTTAGACATTATTCTGGCAAGAGCAAACTGGGACGAGACGTGCTCCTTTTGCTGCGCGACGAAGGTCGCCTCCAGGAACGCTTTGATGCCAAGGTGGTCCGTTGGCTGGAGGATGAAGGATGCTGGCAGTTTGAACGGGGACATCGACGCGTCTTCCAGAAAGATGGCTCTGTGAAAGTCTACAAGTTCGTTCGCGAAAAGGCCTGTGACCAAGTTTCTACCCGTCCAGAAGACCTCATTAATGAACGTCAGGTTTCCGATGAAATGGATTCCAAAATGGTCAAGAAGAGGATCGAGGTATTGAAGCGCTCCGGTGAAGATACCCGTACCATGGAAACCGCACTGCACTTTAAGCGGTCTGCTCACTGGATGAACCTGATTGTGCTCCTGATTGGTGCCGCACTTTGCCATCGTTATAGCCGTTCTGGGGGGCTTTCCCAGAAATTTGGCATTGGTCTGTTGATTGTATTTAGCTATTATATTCTTGAACGAATAGGATTGAAAATGGGAGAAAATGGTGCGTTGTCGCCTTTCTGGGCGGCATGGATCAGCCACTTCGTCTATGGTGGCGTGGCGACAGTAATGTTGTACCGTTCCTTCCGATTATAGGGTGTCTATGTCTGTTGCCGAAATACTTTTTATCGTGGCAGGTCTTCTGCTTGGCTTGGCGTTCCATGGTGGAATGCTCCTGTTCCTGATTCCCTTTGCCATTGTGGCCTTTGTACTGGCCTGGTTGAATCGTCCTCGTCTGGCAGGTGGTCCTAACAGCCAGAATCCGACTAGCAATATTCCCATTATCTCTATCGGGCCCCGATCTACCAACACTAATCCTGTTGTGTCCCCCGATTTGATTTCCGAGTTCCGCAATGATCATGACAGGGCTAACGAACCTGAGGCCGCCTTCAAGGTGAGCCAGGTATGGGCCCGTGCCAATGCTGATATTAACCGTGCCATGACCGACATGCTTTGTGCGTTGAAGGTCATCGTTCCCGGAGTGAATACCGCCATTGTGTTTACCCAGCAGAATAACCCCAGGGAATGGGGTGTTCGCAATTATGTAAACGACAAGGAAATGTCCGTGAATCCCAGCACACGCCTTTCGGAAAGTGGAAGCCTGCTGAGTCAGATGTTCAGATCCGGTGTGAGCCGCATCCTCGAAGGCGATTTGCCTAGTAGCAAGGTTCTGTCGTTCTACCTGGACAATCCTCCGGTGAAGTCTGTGGTGGCTGTCCCTATGCTGGACCATAGCGGCAACCGCGTCGGTATCCTGGTTCTGGATTCCACTGCGCCTAACGCATTTACCGATAAGACGGCCCAGGCCCTGGTTTATATTGCCAAGGCGATTTCCATGCTTGATTACAAGGGCTTCTACTCTGCCCAGAAGCATATCGCCCTGCAGCAGTACGCTGGTCTTTACAACTATCAGCGTAAGTTCTTCCAGACCATGACTGTGAAGGACATCTATAAGCAGATTATCAACTATGTGAAGGCTAACGTGGCCTACGACCGTCTGACGATTCTTGCCATGAATAAGGTGAATGAAAGTGCTGGACGTGTGGTGTACTGCGATGGTATCGAATCCAGTCAGTTCTCCGAGAAGCGTTTTACCCTTTCTGACAAGGGTATCTTCGTGCTGGCCATGATGCGCAACCGTCCGGTGGAACGCAGCTTTACTCCGGGTTACAACGAATATGTGCCCCGCCTTAGCGATAACGAAAAGCGTAACTTGAATTTGCGTCAGCTGTTCGTGATGCCAGTGGCTACCGAAACAGATGCGGCTACTGCAGATATGGCCATCTGCCTTGAAAGCAGCAGCTCCAGACCGTATAGCGAACACGAAAAGGAACTGCTCAAGGCCTTCGCTGGCGTCGCAGGCTTCGCCTACGATCGCGCTCGAAAGTTCGAGCATGGCCGTGACCTGGCCATGCGCGACGGCCTCACCGGTCTTATCAACCACCGCACGCTCCACGAAAGTCTGCGCTCCGAAAAGGTTCGCGCCGACCGCAAGAAGTACAACATCGGCGTTCTCATGATGGACATCGACCACTTCAAGCGCGTCAACGACACCTACGGACATCCCATCGGTGACGTGGTTATCAAGAGCATCGCCGACACCGTCAGCTCCGAAATGCGAAAGGATATCGACGTGGTGGCCCGTTACGGTGGTGAAGAATTCGTGGTGGGCATGGTGGAAACCACGGCTGAAGGTATGATGGAAAAGGCTGAACGCATCCGCAAGGCTGTCGAAATGCTGGCCATCGACGTCCATCAGACAAAGCCCCTCAAGGTTTCCGTCAGCATTGGCGCCTTCCTGGTCACTCCGGACTTCCACGACATGAAGAAGGCCGTGAACAACGCCGACCAGGCTCTGTATCGCGCCAAGGAAGGCGGCCGTAACCGCGTTGTCCGTTACGAACTTGACGAAGAATCCATGGCTCCCAAAGCATAAAGCCCTTCAGGAGGGAAGATGTTTACTTTAGTTGACTGGCTGGTCCTGGCCGCCTATTTGCTGTTTTCCCTCTTCATCGGCCTGTGGGTTTCCCGCGGCAACAAGAACTTGAAGGAGTACATGCTTGGCGGTGGATCCATGCCCTGGATTGCCGTTGGTATTAGTCTTATCGCCACCTCCGTCAGCGCCACCACATTCCTGGGGGCTCCTGCCGATGTGTATGGCGACAACATGACTTTCCTCATGTTCCAGATCGGCGCCTTCATCAGTATCTTCGTGGTGGGGAAGGTCTTCATTCCCCGATTCCAGAATTCCGGCATTAGTAGCGCCTACGAATTGTTTGAAGTTCGTTTCAGCAGACCGGTCCGTCGTCTGGCGGCCATCTTCTACTGCATGCACTTGTTGCTCCGCACAGGAATTCTGCTGTACGCTCCGTCCCTGGTGCTCGCTCAAATTTTGCACATTGACCTGAAGGTGGCGATTATCGTTTCTGCGGCAGTGGCCATTTTCTACACCTGGTTCGGCGGTATCAAGGCTGTCATCTGGACCGACGTGATGCAGTTCATCGTCTTCTTTGGCGGTGGCGCCTTGGTGCTTTTCATCATTTCCAATTCTGTAGGTGGCCTTGGCGAAATGGCCCGCATGGCAGGGGAGGCCGGCAAGACAAAGTGGTTCGACGGTAGCCTGGATATCTCCAATGCCCGCACCCTGATTTCCGCAGGCTTTGCCTACGCCGTTCTTGAAATCGCCATCCGCGGTTGCGACCAGCAGTTTGTACAACGCTACCTCAGTTGCAAGGACGTGAAGGCGGCTAACCGTTCCAGCGTGCTGTCCATGGTGCTGGGTGTTGTGGTTTCTATCCTATTCTACTGGGTTGGTGCCGCCCTTTATGTTTACTACCAGACGGCCCACGCGGCTCCTCTTCCTACAGGTCTCGGACAGAATGACGTCTTTCCTTACTTTATCGTAAATGGTCTGCCCCAGGGTGTAACCGGCTTGATTGTTGCCGCTATCTGTGCAGCCGCCATGAGCTCTCTTTCAGGCGCCATCAATTCTCTCAGCAATACTTCTGAAAGAGATTTCTTTGGCTGGAAGGAAAATGAAGGCCTGGGCGGTCTCAAGCGCGCAAAGCTTTGGACGGTGCTGTGGGGTGTTCTGGGCGTGTTCGGCGCACTCTTTGCCGCTACCCAGCAGGGGAGCCTTTTGAAGAACGCCGTGTTCTTTACGGGCCTCTTTACAGGACCGCTGCTGGGCATGTTCCTGCTGGCCTTTTTCGCCAATAAACTGTTCGGTGGCGACGATAGTCCCAAGAAACTTCGTGGCTGGTGCGTCATCATTGCCGTCCTCTGCGGTATGGGTAGCCTGATTCTTGTTCAGGGAATCCCCGCTTTCGGTGTGCCTGCAGTTCTCGGCGGAATCTTTAGCTGGCCCTGGATGCCCTTGATCAGCATGACCACTACCATTGTGGTAGCCGTAGGGGTAAATTTCCTGGCTAATATGTTGAATCGCAGGTAAAAAAAGCAAACTTTAAAAAAAAGTTGAAAAAATGGCCCATATCCCTTTACAAGTGAAAAATAAATAGCTATATATGGGCCATCCTCGCGGGAATAGCTCAGTTGGTAGAGCACGACCTTGCCAAGGTCGGGGTCGAGGGTCCGAGTCCCTTTTCCCGCTCTAAAATGTGAAAAGACATCCGAATGGATGTCTTTTTTCATTTTTTGAAGTAGCGGAAGGGAATCCGAGCGCCTCTCGAAGAGGGTACGGCAAAAATCGGATTGTGTGCGAGCCCCCTCGGAGACTGCGGACGAACATTCCCTTTTCCCGCCTACGGTGTCCGCGGCTGCGTTTCGACATACGAAAAGAGGATCCCGTTGCCGGAATCCTCTTTCTATTCTTTAAAGTATGACTTTTTACTTCAGAAGGATCTTCTTGTTCATATTTACGGATTTGCCCGAAATACGAACCATGTAGATTCCTGCCTTGAGGCCTGCCAAGTTGATGGATGCTTCGACCTTGCCGCTCTTTACGACCTGGCCCTGGACGTTTGCAATTTCGTAAGAGGCGCTCTTGATTCCGCTAAAGGAAAGGATTCTGCCAGAAAGGCTTGCGTTTGCTGCAGAGACAGCCTTCTGAGAAATGGCGTCTGGGTCTGCGTGATGGTCATAGGAGTTTGCAGACTCTTCTTTCTGGGAAACAGCCTTTTCTCCCTTACAAGTTCCCTTGGGACCGACCTCGAAAATGCGCAATGCGCCCTGGGCGTCGGAAGCCTGTCCGTCAATCTGGAATTTGACCGCGGTTGCCTTTGCAAAAGCTTCAGCACAACTGGAAACCTTCTGTGCTGCAGGTGTCCACGTGGGTTGGCTGAATTTGCTGAAGTCCAGATCGACCAAAGTCGGGGTGGCTGTTTTGGTTAGCTTGGCTGAACAGGAGGCGTTGCCTGTGCCGTCTGCGTCAATCGTCAATGTGACGTCACTATCTGATGTGTATGTGGCGCAGAGACCCTCGGCGGAGGTTATGTCGAGGGGGGCCTGTGCTGCACCTACAAGGTTGAAGCCCATTCCGACGAAATTGTATGGGTATTCTTCATTTTGACCTGTGGTAGTTGGGTCCACAAGTACATACTTTACAAAGATGTAACCCAAACTGTCGATCATTGGCTGGATGAAAGAGCCGTAATTGCCAGTAGAATCGTAGGGGTACTTAATGTAGGAACCGCCTTTATCGTTGGCACGGTCGTCGTAATCATACCAGTAAGAGGAACTCTCGTAATTGGGTTCCAGGCTTTCTTTTGTGGTGTTGGCGATTTGACTTGTTCCGTTGAACCAGATATCGTTGTTGACGGTTTCTGCCATGGAAACGGCGGATAATGCTGCGACTGCAGCGACAATGATTTTCTTATTCATTTTTGTATCTCCTTAACCATTCCTAAGGTTATACCCTGAGTATACTCTATTTTTGAGAAAAAGCAAGACTTTTGTAAAGAAAAAGTTTAATTTTAGTTTGTAGAAAACTTACGAAAATACTACTTTAGTCTAACTACTTATGATATAAAGAGTTAGCGATTGATGCGTTAAAAATATGCTGTGTTTACAGATTGTTGATAGGCTTGCCGTTGAGGAAAACTCAGAAAATTTTTTGAAAATTTTAAGAAATAACGTCCACAAGGGAGTTATGTTTTATTATCTTGTAGGCCACATCTTGTGGTTGGGTGTGGTGCTTGAACACAAGATGTAGTGAAATCGCGAAATAAAAAGTTTATTGTAAGAAATTGGCGTTTTGCTTGAGTATTCAGGAAAAAAGGCGGTTTTGGTAGACTGATTTCGGTGATTGACACGATAGGATTGAAGAGAATATTACGATTTTTGCGGGGCTAGATTCGATATTTTGTGTCGGCTGGCCGAAGGGATGACGATGATTGTTTCTGTTAAGAAGCGCGACGGCAGAGAAATGCCGTTTAATATCGAAAAGATTGCTGACGCCATTGTTAAGGCATTCCGTGCCTCCGGCGAACTTGATGATCAGATCAAGGCCGCGCAGAGCCAGATGAGCCTCCTCGGCAACGATGATATTCTTAACAGCACCGCCCTCAAGGTTTCCGCCGAAGCTGTTTCCCTTTTGGAAGCCAGCGGCAAGAGTTCCCCCGATATTGAAGAAATCCAGGATGCTGTAGAAAAGGCCCTTACTGAAGGCGGCTATGCCGATACCGTTAAGAGCTACATCCTATACCGTGCAGAACGTACCCGCGTTCGTGAAGTGAACACTCGCCTTATGCACACCCTCCGCGACATTACTTTCAGTTCTGCAAAGGAATCCGATCTCAAGCGCGAAAACGCAAATATCGATGGCGATACCGCCATGGGCACCATGCTCAAGTACGGTTCCGAATCTGCTAAGCATTTCTACACCATGATGATGCTGAAGCCGGAACACAGCCGTGCTCACTCCGAAGGCGATATCCATATCCACGATCTGGACTTCTACGCCCTCACCATGACTTGCTGCCAGATCGACCTGCTGAAGCTTTTCAAGAATGGCTTTAATACCGGTCATGGCCACCTCCGTGAACCCAAGGATATCCGTAGCTACGCCGCATTGGCTGCTATTGCCATTCAGTCTAACCAGAACGACCAGCATGGCGGTCAGGCTGTTCCTAACTTTGATTACGCCATGGCCGATGGCGTCCGCATTACTTATCGCAAGGCCTACCTGAACAACATGGTCAAGGCCCTTATGCTTCTGGCTGGCAAGAGCGAAGAAGAAGTTCGCCCCGTAGTCAAGAAGCTTCACGAAGAAATGGCTGAAATGGGAATGGTTGCAACTTTGGTTCCCAACGAACGCTTCGTTGAAACCGAAACACACGAACTTTCCAAGACCTACGGCGTTGAAACTACCATGCATGCCCAGAAGTTTGCCGAAAAGCAGGCTTACGAAGAAACGGACAAGGCTACCTTCCAGGCTATGGAAGCTTTCGTGCATAATTTGAACTCTATGCACAGCCGTGCCGGTGCCCAGACTCCGTTCTCCAGCATCAACTACGGTATGTGTACCGCTCCCGAAGCCCAGATGGTCATGCGCAACCTGCTCCTTACCACTGAAGAAGGTCTGGGTGGTGGCGAAACCGCAATCTTCCCCATCCAGATTTTCCGTGTCAAGGAAGGCGTCAGCATGAATCCGGGTGATCCCAACTATGACCTGTTCAAGTTGGCCTGCCGTGTTTCCGCAAAGAGACTTTTCCCCAACTTCAGCTTCCAGGATGCTCCGTACAATCTGCAGTACTACAAGCCGGGCCATCCCGAAACTGAAATTGCTTACATGGGGTGCCGTACCCGCGTTATCGGTAACTCTGCACGCCCCGATCACGAAATTACCTTCGGTCGTGGCAACCTGAGCTTTACTTCCATCAACCTTCCTCGCATCGCAATCAAGATGAAGAGCCTGGATCTGTTCTACAAGGAACTGGACCGTATGCTGGCTCTGGTCCGCGATCAGCTCCTGGAACGTATGGAAGTCCAGTGCCGCAAGCGCGTCAAGAACTTCCCCTTCCTCATGGGTCAGGGCATCTGGATTGGTTCCGATAAGCTTGGCTGGAACGACGAAGTTCGCGAAGTTCTTAAGGATGGCACGCTTTCTATCGGTTTTATCGGCCTTGCCGAAACTCTGGTGGCTCTCACCGGAAAGCACCACGGCGAATCTGAGGCTTCTCAGCGCCTGGGTCTCGAAATTATACAGCACATGCGTGAATTCTGCGATAGCGAATCCAAGCGTCTGGGCGTGAACATCACCCTGTTCGCTACTCCCGCAGAAGGCCTCTCTGGCCGCTTCCTCCGTATGGACAAGAAGAAGTTTGGCGTTATTCCGGGCGTTACCGACCGCGATTACTATACCAACTCCTTCCATGTGCCGGTATACTACAAGATTAGCGCATTCAAGAAGATTGAACTTGAAGCTCCGTACCACGCCCTCACCAATGCGGGCCATATCAGCTACATCGAAATGGATGGCGATCCGACCCAGAATCTGGATGCTTTCGAAAAGATCGTTCGCTTTATGGCAAAGTCCGGCATTGGCTACGGCTCTATTAACCACCCGGTTGACCGTGACCCAGTTTGCGGTTACGTCGGCGTCATCAATGACTGCTGCCCCCGTTGCGGTCGCGCAGATGGTCACGCTATCGATCCTCAGAAGATCGAGGAACTTCGCAAGAAGTTCCCGGGCATGCCCGCATTCCTGGGAATTCGCTAGGGCGGTTTTTGGCACGGAATTGGCTATAATGGCCAAAGAGGTTTGAAGGGAACAAGATAAGAGGAAAACGAACTAGGCTTGAATTAGTCAAGGAGAAAAAAATGAGCGAAAAAGAAAAATCCATGTATGGCGAAGGCGTAAGCTTCGAACGTATCCGTCGCATTACCGGTTACCTGGTGGGTACCGTAGATCGTTTTAACAACGCAAAGCGCGCTGAAGTCGCTGACCGTGTCAAGCACGGCTGCTGCGGCGACGCCTAATTGAATAGCCTGCGGTATTTCTTGCGTTTTGTAAGGGAACCCGTGGGCTTTTTTTGTATCTTTGAGATAGGGAGCCGTAAATTGTAAAGGCTCCCTGTTGAATATTCGTCGGATGTAAAGGTGCAAAGATGGACTATCAGGAAGAAGATCGTGAAGATTTGGGCTTGTCCGTGCCCGAAGGTTTTGAGGGCAAGAATCTCCGAATTGCTGGCATCGAGGCGGAATCCTTTGTAGACGGTCCCGGCATTCGTTTTTCCATCTTTACCCAGGGCTGTAAGCACCATTGTCTGGAATGCCACAATCCCCAGACCCATGATTTCAATGGCGGCCATTTGATTTCCCTGGCGGAAATCCTTTCCATGATCGAAGAGAACCCTCTGCTGGATGGTGTTACCTTTAGCGGTGGCGATCCTATGGAACAGGCGGCCACTCTGGTTCCCCTGGCCCGCGAAATCAAGGAACGTGGGCTGAATCTGGTCGTCTTCACCGGCTATACTTATGAGTACATCGTCGCGCACCAGGAACAGCGTCCGGATTGCATGGAACTGCTGACCTTTGCGGATATCCTGGTGGATGGGCCCTTCGTTTTGGCCCAACGCAGCCTTAGTCTCAAGTTCCGTGGTTCCAGGAATCAGCGCCTTATCGATGTCCAGAGCAGCTTGACTCAGGGCCGTGCCGTCCTTCATCAGATTCAGCTGGACGAAATGCAGGAACACCCGGATTTATTTGAATAGAAAACCCAGGATTAAATCCTGGGCTTTTTTATTAAGGCTGTGAGTTTAGTTTTCTTTAGTTGAGCTAATCTTGTATGCAGCGGACGGGGCTTCTGCACAGGCGTCAATTTGCTGGGTGCGCTGTTCCAAATTGTTCGACATGGTCATGGAGCCTAGACGGATTTCTCCTGTCACTTCCATGTAATTCGCTTCGAATTCCGGGAGTTCCACTGCATAGAACTTGCCGCAACTATCATCGAGAATGTCGTTGATAGAAAGCATTTGGCATCGGTCGTTCATGATGCCGATACGGTTGGCCTGCTCAATTAACTTGTTGAGTGCTTCGTTTTCTTCTCCAAGGCTTTCCTTTAGTTCAGAAAGGTCGGCTCTTAAGTTTTCAATTTCGGAAGCGTCCTTCACGAATATGGAAACTGTAGGATCGGCAAAAATCGAAATTGCAAAAAAGGCAAAAAGAACCACTCAACGAGTGGTTCTTTTGTTTTCGAGCGGGAAAAGGGACTCGGACCCTCGACCCCGACCTTGGCAAGGTCGTGCTCTACCAACTGAGCTATTCCCGCGGGGTGACCCATATATAGATATTTTTTTGAGGTTTGTAAAGGGATGTGGCGTTTTCTTTAAATTTTTTTTGAGTATTGTCTGCACCTCCGACCCCGAGGGGTCTCGCGCCCGACTCCATTCTTACGATAAAACAAAAAGAACCACTCAACGAGTGGTTCTTTTGTTTTCGAGCGGGAAAAGGGACTCGGACCCTCGACCCCGACCTTGGCAAGGTCGTGCTCTACCAACTGAGCTATTCCCGCGGGGTGTGCCATATTTAACTATTTTTTTTTAGCTTGTAAAGGGTCTTTTCAGATTTTATTTAATTTTTTTGAAAAATTATTCTTCCGTGATTTTAAAAGAGTCCGGCAGCTGCAAGGAGAATATCAAAGTACCGTTTCTCTTTCCGCGAAGTTCAAAAAGACCTGCCTTGGAACACATGAAATTGTGAGGCAAGGGGAGGGGGAGCTTGGCGAACAGGTCTTCCGAAATCAGGAAATCCTGGCCTAACTTTGAACAGAGCGTCTGGATTCGGGCGGTCGTATTCAGAACGTCTCCATGGTATGCCATTTCACTTCCGAAGTTTCCCACCTCAGTGGCGATCACTTGTCCGCAATGGGCCGCAGCCTTAAAGTCTGGGGCAATTCCGTAGCGTCTCAAAAAGCGTCTTTTGGTGTTGTGTAGGCATTCCTTGAAGTCATAGAAGCAGTTCAATGGTCTTGCCCTGCTGCGACAAGCACTTGTTTTCCAGGTAATGAAGGCTCCATCGCCTGCAATCTGATAGATTTCTCCATGATTTTCTTCGCAACAGTTCGATAAAAGCTTGTAGTAGTCTCGAATAAAGTTGCTGTATTTGATGTTGCCCAGTTCTTCACAGATGGTGGTGGAATTCTTCAAGTCGATGAACATGAATACCAGGTCCTCTTCCACTGGATCCTGGTATTTGCCTAGGACCGTGTTGATGAAGACTCTAGATCCGAATTTTTTGTGGACTGAACGGACGAATGTAATCAAGTGGCCCAGGAGGAACAAGCCGACAATCAGAACCTGGTTACCGTGTTCCTTAAATGCGGCCTGTACCTGGCGCAGTGCATTCTCGTTAACAAGACCTTCGCGGCTGTCGATGTACCAGATTAGAATGCAGAGCATCAAGTTGACGCAAATGCTAGACAAGAAAAACCAGGAACGGATTAACAAGGACGTGGCCACGGGGCGGCTGTCCATTTCGTCCTGAAGAATCACCACGTCGTAGATGCCGTGGGACAGACCTGTGAACAGGGACAACTGCAACATGAATAGCAATCTGGTGGGGTCCATGCCGTCGATGTTTCCGTAGGTAGACAAGGCCGTCGCACCCATAGAAACTACAATCCACGACAGGATGTAGAAACAGATCGCCTTGAATTTACGCTGTGTCATGCGTGTCATTGCCATAGGAGTATCCCGGTCAATGAATGAATAACGGCAGGGCCCAGATCATGGCAATGATGACGATGTCTTTGTAGGAGTCGTCCAGCAGAAGGGTTGATGCCAAGAAGAAAATGACGGTAGAAAGCGTCAAAAAGAGAATGAGGGGAAGGCGCTTCCTCATTTTCTTTTTCCAATTCTTCTTTTCGTTATTCTCCATATACCTTATATAATCTAAATTTCAGTGAATGTTTCTTTAAAAGTAGTAGATTCTGTTGTAAAAAAAATGTTTGGACTGTATATTCACATCCCTTTTTGTGCGAAAATTTGCGATTATTGCGATTTTCACGTGATGCCTGCGTTTCCGAAGCTCTATCAGGAGTATACGGATCTACTTTGCCGTGAGGTTGAATTTTTTGATGCCGCCCATCCGGGATTGCTAAAGACGGCGCAAACCTTATACCTCGGTGGGGGAACCCCGTCGATTCTTCCGTTGGACTGCCTGAGCCAGATCTTTGGCTGTTTGAGGTCTTTGGGGGTGGATGTTGACTCCCTAAAAGAAGTTTCCATGGAATTTAACCCGGAATCTACCCGAAAGCATACGGTAGAGAAGGCTTTGGAACTTGGAGTTCGACGTTTTAGCCTGGGGTTACAGACATTTGACGGGAATTTGTTGACTACCATAGGCCGTTCCCACTCTGTGGAAGCGGGTATCCAGGCTCTTGACTTGTTGACTTCTTCCGGCGCTCAGGTTTCTGGGGATTTGATGTTCAATCTTCCCGGTCAGACTGTTAGAAGTTTCCTGAATGATGTGGATCGGCTGTCCGATTTTAACTTGAATCACATCAGTTTTTACGGTCTAACGGTTTCGCCTAGGTCTATGTTAGGGCAAAAGGTGTCAAAGGGGCTGCTGAATATCGATGAAGATTTGTATGAAGAAATGTACTTGAACGGCGTTGAACTTCTTGGTCGAAAAGGATTTGAACGTTACGAAGTCTCAAATTTTGCCCGCCCTGGTTACGAAAGCATCCATAACCGGAACTATTGGTCCCGGGGAGAATATGCCGGTTTTGGCCCGGGAGCCCATAGTTTTTTGGGAAACACCCGTTTCTATGCACCGGAGATGTACCCTCGATGGAGGGATTTTGTCCGTGAGGGGGCACCGGAATCCCGACTTACTACTGATAAATTAAATGATGAGGATGTGCTCATGGAACTCCTCTGGCTGTCATTAAGACAGTCGTCAGGCCTTGATCTTCAAGGACTTAGCTCATTTGGAGTGCGTCTGCCGCCCTCTTCATACGAAAAATGGCTTAAGAAGGGGTTCGTTTCGATGGAAAATCATGACCGCCTAAAGCTTTGCGGCCGAGGTTGGATTTTTATGGATGAAATCGTTACGGACTTGGCTAATTCCTATTCTGAATTGGAATAAATGAAACTGTAAAATAGCGTGAGATTCAAGTCACAAAGGCGTAAACCCCTTTTGCTTTTTCTTAAAAAAAACATATCTTTGTAAAAGAGAATTTGCATAAAGAAGGATGCATTTTTCTCCTGTTATTGAATTTTGAATTGGATTAGAGGTTTAAGATGCAGTTGTTTAAGTCACATATCTCCGCTATGTGGGCGTTATTGCTCCTGTTGATTTGCTCGACAGCGGCCTTTGCCGAAAATGTAGACTGCGTCAACTACAACAAGAATGACCCCAAGGCAACACCGGACGTCCGCTGCAAGTACGCCCGAATCTGG
Source organism: Fibrobacter sp. UWH9 (assembly GCF_900129715.1). Taxonomy (NCBI): domain Bacteria; kingdom Pseudomonadati; phylum Fibrobacterota; class Fibrobacteria; order Fibrobacterales; family Fibrobacteraceae; genus Fibrobacter; species Fibrobacter sp. UWH9. The sequence continues at coordinate 376,560 of NZ_FQWP01000001.1, forward strand.
TCTACCCGAACAGCAGTGCTTTATGTGGTGGATCCGGATTCTGCCATCATGAGAAAGAATGCTATCCCTTACAAGGACTTCCTGGTTTACATCCCTAAGGAAGTTAGCACTGACACTCTGACCGTTACCAAGGCTTCTGACTCCACTCAGATAAAAAATCTCACTCCTGTGAATTCCGGTGCGGATTCTGTTGTCGAAGTCAATATTTATGGCCACTACGCTTATGAGAACTTCCAACTGGGTACTGCAGTCTCCGAATCGGATATCGATCCCATTGTAAGTCTTGTCTATAACTTCTATGCCCCGGAACTGGAATACAGCATTGATGGTAAGGTCATAACCGATGTGTCTAAACTGGACTACAAGGTTGGCGATACTGTAAAAGTTGACGTGCGTGCTGTTATTCCCTATGGCCCCCAGGCTGACAGAACGGACTCCACTCTTGAAAGGACTTTCTTCTTCTCTGCTTTTGGCGATAGCAAATCCCTCAAGTTCCTGAGCCCCAGTGGTTCCGACCTGACCTTGAGTGATGGATCAGTCCGTCTGAAAATCGAAAACGGTAAGTCCAGCTTCCTGGTTGTGGCAACAAAGGCCGTTACCGATGGTTCCACCTTCACTCTTGGTGGCTTTGATGATGGTAAGGACTCCTCTGGCAAGACCAAGTTCCTTGTGGATGAGAAGTTCCCCGGCGAATTGCAGTTCAAGAATCCGGATATGCCTTCTCTGGACGGTGCTGCCATTTATGATACCGATGGTGATGGTATTGGCGATAGCATTGCTACCTGGTTCAGCGGCAATATGGATTCTGTGTCTGTGGACAGCTTCTACTACAGCTGGCCTGATGATGAATCTTTCAAGAAGTATTCCGGCGATGTCAAGGAAAATAAGAATGGAGATATCTTTGGCCTGCCCGATGTGAGCGTGAAACTTCAGAAGGATTCCGCTACCGGTGCTGTTAAGGCCTATGTATGTTCCACCTTGGGCAACCGCTGCGATACCCTGAAGACCGATCTGAAGGATAGCATCGGCGCCGCCATCCAGTCTGCATCCCTGATCAAGGGCAATGGCAAGACTGACACCCTGGTTGTCCGTTTCAACAAGGACATGGATGAGTCCTGGACTTCTGGTCGTGGCCTGGTCCTGAATGGAGAAGCCATTGATGTCAATGCCGTCAAGAAGGATGGCAATGTCTGGACCTTCGTTGTGAAGACTGGCGTGGTTGAAGTTGGTGACATGATCAAGATTGAAACCGTTTGCGGCAAGGATAAGTGCCCCGACGGCATCCTGACTTCAGCTGACGGTGTGCCTACGTCCAAGAACAATAAGGAAGTTCCTGTTGACAACGCTGGCCGTGTTTATGCAGACAACGAAAATAACGGCTTCTATGATCGAGATGGTGACGGCCGTATGGATAGTGTTTCTCTGGGCTTCAGCACTCCTATTACAGAAGATGACTTGAAGAATCTGGAATTGAAGTTCTACTGGTTGGATAAGGATGGTGATGTTGTTGAAATTGTTCCGACTAGCATCTATGACCTGGTCATTTCTGACGATGGACTGGTGGTTGGTTATGCCCTGGATCCAGATAAGTACAACATCAAGCCGATGCTGACTTCTATTGATTCCGTTTCTTCTAAGGGTAAGGAATATGGCTATGCCAAGCTGATCAATAAGGTTACTATTGACGGCGAAAAGACCGAAGAAGAAACACTCTGTGGAATGCACGACTATATGCCGCCTGTTATTTCCACGACCTTCCTGAATCCTGAGTCTTTCCAGGAAATGGAACCGGATCGCTTTACCGTTACCTTCTCTGAACCCATCGATTATAAGAACTTTAACTTGACCGATGACTGCCTCGCCTTCTATGTGGATGGGGAATGGGTCCATTACGACTTGAGTGACGCTCAGTGGAGTAACGGTGGACGTACCGTTACCTTTATGATGGAAGCAGGAGCTGATCTGACTAGCCGTATGAATCCTGCAGATTCTGTTCGCTTTGACAACTTCACTTCTGGCTTGAAGGATCTCGAGGGCAATAACGTTGCCGAAGTCACTCCTCCTGTGATGGTGAAGGGCGATCCTCGTGTGGTTATGAAGACAACCTCTATGGCTGACTTGAACCGCATGGAAGAACTGAGCGAAAGAGCAAAGCCCTTTACTCTTGACCATGTGGAATCTGAACTGAGCGAAGAACAGAAGGCTTCTCTGGGTGTCCTGATGGATGTCAGCTTTGCAACCATTATGAAGAATGGTTCTGATGGTGTATCCAAGGTGGATATCGATAAAATCGGATTGAAGTGGGAATTGTATGTGTATACAAACCTTGGCGCATATGTTGGACACGCCTCGGGCAAGATTGATTGCGACGATCCGTTCTTTGACGGCAATTGCCTTGAAAATCCGGATAAGTTGTATGTTCGCTGGAATATGCGTTCCGACAATGGCCGTAAGGTTGGCGTCGGTATCTATTTGGCAAAGTTTAATATTCGCGTGTACGGCGCAGAGGAAGATTTTAAAGTTGAAAGAGTCTTTAGATGGGGCGTTTCCGCAACTAAGCACTAGGGACGATTTCAGAGGGTAGTGATATGAAGAAGATTACAAGATACATAACAGCTATGCTCATGGCGGCTGGTTCCGCTGTGGCCGCAAATATGCCCGCCCCGGAAAATCCGGCGACCGGTATTTGGATTCAGCAGGTGGGTGACATTGTCCCTCATCCCTCTTCCAAGGCTACTCTGTACTACACAAAGTACCAGAATGATGGGGTCGGTGACCGTGTCAAGGGTATCAGCTATCAGTACAACGGTGCTGGCTACCTGCTAATGAAACCTTCTGATAAGAAGGTGGTTTGTTCTTACAATGATGGTGTTCATGGTGCCGACGGTATTGTTCAGCATCCTGATGGTGATTTGCTTGTTGCAGGTCAGGAACAGAAGACCATCTATAAGGTGAGCAAAACTGCTGGTAATGGAAACAACTGTGTTGTGAAATCAGGTACTCCTGCTCAGGAGACTTCTGGTATTTGGCACTTGATGATGGATCCTACCCAGAAGATTTTGTGGGGTTCGGGTATTCCTGGGCCTCTGTTTAGGTTCTCTACCGAAACGGATGTGACCGAGAAGAACTTCTCTTCTAAGGGTTATCACGTTGAACTTAGACCGAATGCTTCGAATCGCCGAAAGGATAAGAATCTTGCTACGATAGTTTGGGATGGTGATGGAACTGCGTTCTTTACCTATTCTGACTATATGGGTGGTGGTTGCGAACCGAATCACGAAAATTGTACTGCCGATAAAATTAAAGAGAGAAGGGGTGGCGCCTATTTCGGGTATTTCACTGATACAACCTATGTAACGGTAACTGAAGGAAATATCGGTACCTATGGTGGAAAGGTGGGCGAAAAGGTCATCAAATCCTTTGGCACGAAGATCTTGATTGACTCTTTGGAAGGTGCTCATGGTGCCACTTATGATGAATACTCCAAGACCATCTTCGTATTCGGTGGTTCCAAGATTGTTCAGATTCAGCCCTACCGTGAAAACGGTGCCTTGAAGGCCAAGGTGGTCGCCACCATCGATATGCGTGAATATTTCTTTGAGGAAACTCTTGAAAATTTGACTCTCCCGAGAACGAAGGATGGTGCTTATACCGGTTGGCGCCTTGACCAGGGTACTGTCGATGGCTATGGTCATTTGTTTGTTGCCAGTAACACAGGCCACATGGTCTTTGTGGACTATGTTGGCAATTCCCAAAAGCTGATCAAGGATAATATTCTTATCCATGTGCAGTGGATTGACAACTTTTTGGACGATTTGGCCCCTCTTAAAGGTGTTATTGTCGACCGCGCTGGTGGTACGTCTGGCGCAGACGAAGATCTTTCCGAAGAAACCTATCAGAGTAGTTCTGCTTTGATTACCTATAATGGATCTAGCAGTAGCCTGGGTGGAAGCAGCTCTTCTAAGGGTGGCTCCAGTACTTCTGGCAAGTCTAGCAATTCCAACGGAAGTTCTAACTCTAATAGTAGTTCCGGCTCTAACGGTGGCAATGGTTCCAGCGGTTCCAATGGTAATGGCAGCTCTGGTTCCAATGGTGGCAATGGCTCCAGCGGTTCCAATGGTAATGGCAGCTCTGGTTCCAATGGTGGCAATGGCTCCAGCGGTTCCAATGGTAATGGCAGCTCTGGCTCCAATGGTGGCAATGGCTCCAGCGATTCCAACGGCGGCAATGGCAGCTCCGGCTCCAATGGCGGCAATGGTTCCAGCGGTTCCAATGGTGGCAATGGCAGCTCCGGCTCCAATGGCGGCAATGGCTCCAGCGGTTCCAATGGTGGCAATGGCAGCTCCGGCTCCAATGGCGGCAATGGCTCCAGCGGTTCCAATGGTGGCAATGGCAGCTCTGGTTCCAATGGCGGTAATGGCAGCTCCGGCTCCAATGGCGGCAATGGCTCCAGCGGTTCCAACGGCGGTAATTCCGGTAACAATTCCTCTTCTAGCAGAAGTATCGGAGCCGGTGAAGATGTTGACGGAAAGTCCAGCTCCTCCAGAGTCTACTATGGTGCTGATGATTACATCCAGAATGAAGGTTCTGATTACGAAAGCTATCCTTCTGCAGATGACTTTGACAAGGGTGACTCTGCCGTGGCTAGCGTAATCGTCTTGAATCCCACGACTCCGGGTACTAAGAATTCCGTGGTAATTAATGGTAACAGTTACCTGCTGAATGATAAGCCCAAGGGTGATTCTCTGAATCTGGAATACAACTCTGGAAAGAATACCGCAAAGGTTGGACAGGTTCTGGCAATTACTCTGGACTCTTCTAAGGTGAAGGAATACTTCGGTGATGTGGATTCCCTGGAAATTATTTCTGAATCTGTAATCGCCTTGATCGATAAGGAAAATGGCGGTACCAAGACTCAGACCATCAAGGTTAACTCTGATGGTTCCGTGACCTTCTACGTAACTTCTGATAAGGTGGTTTCTGGTGGTGCCATTAAGGTTAGAGGTGGCGGTGAAATGATTATCATCGACAACATCACCTTCTACGATCCTATTCCTGATGCTCGTGTCGGTTACATCAAGGATACTGATGGCAACAATACCTTGGACTACATGGAAATTCTCCTGAACGATTCCCTCTCCGGCAACTATGATCTGGATAGCGTGAAGATCGTTCTGGGTAAGGATACTATCAAGTGCGCTAATCCGAAGCTTAATGATTCCAAGGATCGAATCCTGGTTGACGTAAGCAAGGTCAAGGGCTTGCCGGCCGTGGGCGAATTCCCGAAGGATGCAAAGGCTCTGATTTACTACGGTGATGGTAAGGGTGCTACTTATGGTAGAGAATCTTCCATTGTTGAAGTGGGTAGCTTTGTGATTAAGGATGCATATGCAATCCGCAATGCTAACGGTATGGACTCCCTGTTCCTGCAGTTCAGTATTGATCTGATTCCGGCTGACGTTGGTTCTCCTGAAATGCTGATTATGCTCAAGCAGGAAGCTGAACGTTATGGCTTCGACGTGGGTCAGATTAAGAAAGTGTACATGCCTACAAAGGATATCGTGATCCTGGTTGCAAAGACCTTTGATCTCAAGGGCGGCAAGAAGGATAGCGTGTCTCTGTATCCTAACGTGACCTTCAGCAGCTTGCCGTACATTACTTCTGATGAATACGATCGTGAAATCCCTGTGACGGTAACGGACCGCTTTGCCTCTGCAAAGAACTCGGAATACTGGGATACCGATGGAGACGGCGTTCTGGACCAGATTGTGACCGTGTTCGACAAGAAGCTGACGGCTGCAGATCTTGAGTCTGTGTACATGTCCTTCCCGTGGTATAGCAGCAGAGGCTTGCTGATTCAGCTGCAGGCTCAGCCTGGTGAATTGCGTATTGATCCTAAGGACTCTACCCGAGTCATCTGGGATGTTCATGCCGCAACTCCGCTGGCTTCTGGAGTCACCAGCATTCGCGAAGATCTGCCCGAGGCTACCATCTACACGTACTACAGCGTGTTTAATGAAACCTTCGTGAATGAAGAAACCGTGCCTCCGGTTGACAAGATGTCTCCTGTGGTTTCTCAGGCCTTCCTGAGCTATGGTTCCAAGGCTGACACCTTGATTGTGACCTTCTCTGAACCGATTCTTACCAAGAACCTCAAGGGCGAAGACTTCTTCTCCTATATTCATGGAGGAAAGACTATCGAACTGGATCCCATGCGTATGGAATGGTCCTCTGATGGCTACTCTGTCAAGTTGATTCTGGATGGTGGCGTATCTACCATTATGCCGGGCGACTCCCTGATTGTCCGTAAGGGTGCCAAGGATGCCATTAAGGATAACTATGGCAACGTTGCTGGCGACGATCCTCAGCCGGTTATTATTGGTGGCTTGCTGAACCATTTGGTTGAGGCTACTAATATGGGTACCTTCGATGCCAATGATGATCGCGTCGTTGACGAAGATGGCGATAAGAGCTACACTCTCCAGACTGTAAGCTCCGTGAACCTCCGCTATGTGCCTGGGTCGACGACTAAGGAAGACCTGCAAAAGGAAGGCGCCTTGGGTCAGCTGGTTCAGTTGGGTGAACGCTTCGTGCCGCAGCTCCTGGATCGCGCTCAGGTCGGTGTAGATGGTTCCTACGATCCTTCTGTGCTGGATTCCCTGAAGCCTGAAGATGTCTACATCTCGTTCATCGTGAACTTCTTCGACCATTTGGGCCAGTATGTGAATGACACCATTATTACGGTTCCCTGTAACAGCCCCAAGTTTGGTGGCAACTGCCTGGAAACCGATAAGAAGGTCTTCGTGAACTGGAACTTCAAGGATCATAACGGCCGCTTTGTTGGAACTGGTGTGTACAACGTCCAGTTCAAGATGGTGGTCCGCTATGAAAACAAGAAGATCGAAGAAGAGATTAAGGATAAGTGGGGCGTTCGCCGCAAAAAGAGCAAGAAGAAATAATCCGCTATCCTAGAAAATGAAAAGGCTTCCGCAAAAATCGCGGGAGCCTTTTCTGTTCAATGAGGTGGGCGGAGCCCCCTGCGTCAAAGCGATCGCCGGCAGTACCTACAAAAAACGCAGACGATAAAAATCGTCTGCCAAGGGGTCTAGGGCTAATGAACACTTGGCAACTTTGTTGCCTTAGTGAGAATTGTCCTCATAGGGGATGTGCAGGGCCCCCTGCATCTAAGCGGCCATTACTTGTTAATGGCTGCCAAAAATGCGTCTTTCTTTTCCTGGAGGAATTCCTTGCTGTTGTACTTGCGGATACGGCGGAGTGCCTGGTCACGCAACTGACGCACGCGTTCGTGGGAGATGTTCATGGATTCGCCCACTTCACGGAGGGTCTGAGGAGCTTCCTGGTTGATACCGAAGATGCCTGTAATAACCTTTGCTTCGCGTTCCGGCAGCTGTTCCATAAGGTCGCGAGCCAATGCTTCGACGCTCTGGATTTCGGATTCTGCTTCGGGATTGGAAGCGCCGCCATCGGGGAGCACTTCGGCGTAAGTTGCCTTGGAGTCTGCCTTCAGGGGGCTGTCGAAAGAAACGCCGCGCTGACCGATCTGAATCAATTCGCGGATTTCTTCGTTGATTTCCTTACCGCGGGACTGTTCGTGCAATGCCTTACGCACACGTAGGTGCTGGTTTGCAGGGAGACGAATCAGGTTGCCCTGTTCGTTGATAGCGCGGGTAATATAAGCCTTGATCCACCACACGCCATAAGAAATGAACTTAAGGCCACGGGTGTGTTCGAAAGATTCAATGGCGCGGACGAGGCCCATAGCACCTTCGCTAACCAGGTCCGGCAGGGGGATGGGGCAACCGCGGTACTGGATTGCCACCTTCAAAACGAAACGCATATTTGCAGAGATCAGCTTTTTACGGGCGATTTTATCGCCTTCTTTTGCTTTCTGGAAAAGAATCTGTTCTTCATCTCTGGAGAGGGGAGCGGTGCGACGAATATCTTCTAGGTAACGCTTTAGAGTAGTATCAGTAGAATCAATATGCATGTTTAAACCTTACTCCTTTAATATCGCATTTTTTAAAGCAAGTTGCGTGCCAATAGTGTAAATTTTTGCGAAATAAAGGGCGAAAAGGGCATTTTATTTCACGACGTGTAACGAAATTTAGAAAAATTAGATGTTTTGTCTTGAAATTTAAACAAAAATTGTCATTATTTTATGACTTATGGCTGAATGTTCGTATTTGTTGCATTCGTAAATCGGGGGCCCACTTCTTTTTGACAAATTCGTATATTTAGCTCGTTATGTCAATTAAAGAACCCGATCAATCTGTCTGGAACAGGTTTTGGAAAAGAAAGAACGATATGGACAAGGTTTACCCTTCGTCCCCGTCGGTCATTGAAACGATTAAGAAGAATTTTAAGCTGGAAGGGCTGAAGGTTCTGGAAGTGGGGGCCGGTACTGGTCGCGATAGCGCGGAACTGGCCCGCCTGGGAGCCGAAGTCTATGTCCTGGATTTTGCCGAAAATAGCCTGAAGATTGTGAATTCCCTTCGTGAAAAGGAAAACCTGACCAATCTTCATCTGGTTCGCGGTGATGCGTTCAAGGCTCCCTTCCCGGATAATACCTTTGACCTGGTTTTCCATCAGGGTCTGGCTGAACATTTCAAGGATTCGCTGCCCCTGCTTAAGGAAAACTACCGCATTGTGAAGCATGGTGGGCATTGCCTTTGTGATGTGCCCCAGACGGTTCATCCTTACACTGTTATCAAGCATATCCTGATTGCTATGGATAAGTGGTTTGCCGGTTGGGAAAAACAGTTTACCATGCCCCAGCTGAAGAAGCTGATGAATGATGCTGGCTTTGAAAATGTCTACCAGTATGGCGACTGGATGCGTCCCAATCTGTATTATCGCATGGTTCGTGAACTGGGCTTTAAGGTGGGCATTGAACTGCCTAAGTATCCCTTGCAGGGTACGGCCTACCAGAAGATCAAGGATTCCTTGCTGGATTCCCTGGAAACCAATCCGCTTATGCATTACACTCAGCTTTGCATTGGAGTCTTGGGTCGTAAGCCCTAGCTGATGAACATACTTGTCGTTAACTATCGCGATCGACTGCACCCCGCTGCCGGGGGCGCCGAAAAGCACCTACACCGAATTTTTTCGTTAATTGCCCAGATGGGCCACAAGGTGGTCCTGTTTACGACCGCGTTCCCTGGATGTAAGTCCCGGGAAGAAGTGGACGGAATTACCGTAATCCGCAAGGGTGGCGATTTGCTGTTCCAGGTGAATACGGCGCTGAACTTAAAGAAGTTGGATCGGGAATTTGATTTTGATGTGGTGGTGGAAGACCTGAACAAGCTTCCCCTGTTTACACCTTATCTGACGAAGAAGCCTGTGCTGGTGCAGATGCATCACTTGTGGCGTGGTTCCATTTTCCATGAGGCGTCCTTCCCGGTTGCCTTGGGCGTGTGGCTCTTTGAGACCATCATTCCGTGGTTCTACCGAAAGGAACCCTTTGTGGTGGTGAGTCCCAGTACCAAGCGCGAACTGAACGAGATCGGCGTGGATGAGTCCCGTATTTCTGTAATTTATAACGGTTCCGATGATTGCCGCGTTGAGGATAGTTCTTCCGTTGGCAGCGTTGCCTCTGCGGGTATGGGCGTGCCTTATTTCTTGTGGCTGTCCCGCGTTCATCGCTATAAGGGAATCTGGACGGCTCTTGAGGCTTTTGTAAAGTTTGCCAAGAATCATCCGGATGTGAAACTTGTGGTGGCGGGTGATGGCCCGTTGTTGAAGAAACTTCCTGCTTGGTTGCAACAGCATAATCTTGAAAGTCAGGTGGACCTTCTTGGCTTTGTCAGTTCTAAAAGAAAACGTGAACTGCTTGCCGGAGCCACGGCCTTGCTGCAGACTAGCTATAAGGAAGGCTGGGGTCTTACGGTTGTGGAAGCGGCGAAGCTTGGTACGACGACCATTGCCTGCGATGTGCCTGGTCTTCGTGACAGTGTGCGTAATGGCGAGACGGGCCTGCTCTTTCAGGCGGGTGATACGGATGCCTGCGCTTCTGAGATGGATCGCCTGTATAGTAACGATGACTTGAGGACTCGCCTGGAGGCCGGTGCCGCTGCTTATGCCGATGAATTCCGCTGGGATATTGCGGCTGACATGACTTTGAACTTGATGCAGAATCTTGTGATCCAACATCAGGTTGGGGGTGACGATGAAGAATAATCGTATGAAGCCCTTTATGGTGTTCTGCCTGAAGCTGGTGGTGACGCTGGTTCCTGCTTACTTTGTGTATAGGAACATAGTGTTGGCGCCCGATTGGAACGTCGGGGACTTGTACGAATTGTTCACTGTCAAGAGCGTGCTCCCGTTTGTGCTGGCGCTTCTTTGTCTGGGTTTGTCTAACTTTACGGCTTGCTTGCAGTGGAAACTTTTGCTGGAGCGTCAGAATGTCCATCTTTCTTATGGACGTCTGTTGAAGTTGTATTATGTCGGCTTGTTCTTTAACAACTTCATGCCCGGTAATGTTGGTGGCGACGCCAAGAAGGTTTATGATATCCGCATGCAGGGCGGGCAGGATACTGTCGGGGCTGGACTTACGGCGACGTTCTTTGATCGTCTGTTTGGATTGTTCTTTATTACGTTGTTTGCACTCGCTGTCGGTTTTCTGTTCTTTATGCATGATGCGGAACAGCGTGCCTTTATGTGGCCTTCAGTCTGGATATGCCTTGGATTCTGCGCCTTGTTCGCCTCCCTCTTTAGTCGTAGGCTCGGCCGACTGCTTTGTAAGATCATGGCGAAAGTTTTCCCGGAGAAGGTGAATGCTCGCATGCTCCGTATGTTTGAACGTTTTCAGCATTTCCGTTCTGTGAAACTCTGGGTTTCTATTAGCAGTTTGTCGGCGGTGACGCAGGCTTTGCGAATCCTTGTGCATTTCTTTTGCGGAATTGCAGTCGGTGTAGATCTTTCGATTTCCTGGTATTTCTACTACATCCCGCTGGTGGCGATTATTAGCGCCTTGCCTATTTCCATTGGCGGATTTGGCCCTCGTGAATTGCTGGCTCAATCTTTGTTTGCGAAAGCCGGTGTCCCTAACCTGGAATCGGTGGTGATCCAGCTCCTGGCTTACTTCGTAAGTTTGATTCTCAGCTTGTTTGGGGCTTTCGTTTTCTTGCTTGGTGGATCTGCGAAAAATGCGGATCCTGCCGAGAAGGCCGACTAGGGCTGTCTTAACTTGTCCGTTTATAGAACGGTTAGACGTTCTGTTATGCGGTCTTTTTATATACCGGTGGTGATTTACATGTAAATCATCCCATTCCATACGGGTTTGTATGGACATGAAATCTGCCGAAAGTCCGGCTGAAAAAATTCTCTCTGGTTTGAATTCTGACCAGAGGGCCGCTGTTTTGCATGATCACGAATCTGGGGCTCAGCTTTTGATTTTGGCTGGTGCGGGGTCGGGAAAGACATCCGTGTTGACCAAGCGCATCCAGTACCGCATACTTTGCGGTGTGGCTCCCGAAAAAATTCTAGCGCTGACTTTTACGGCTAAGGCGGCTGCTGAAATGCGGGAGCGTGTACAGGCCTTGTTCCCTAATGCGGGGGTGCGCCTTTGCACGTTTCATTCTCTTGCGCTTTATATGTTGAAGTGTAAGGTTCCTGCAAATGGGGATGGTTCTTCGGGGGAGGTGTGTGCGTACGAGTTGCTGGGGTTTAAGAAGATTCCCTCTCCGACAGAATCTGCAGAGAGAAACTTTGCCCATCGGCTTATGGAACTTAAAATAAAAAGTGGAACAGTCCTTCGTGAAAATCTCTTTTCTTATGGGTTGTCGGCAAAACTGCAAAAGAAGTTGGCACCCCTCCGGGAGGAAGTCCATCAGACTGGTCGTGTGGTTTTTGAAGATTTGATATTTGAGGCGATTCGCCTGATCGAAGAGTTTCCCTTTGTTCGGGACTATTTTCAGAGTCTTTGGTCTGAAATTCTTGTTGATGAATATCAAGATATCAATCCGACTCAATACCGTATGGTTAAAGGTCTGCTTGGAAATCGGAAATCCCTTTTTGTTGTGGGGGACGATGACCAGGCTATTTATGGTTTCCGCGGGGCTGATATCGGCAATATTAACCGCTTCCGAGACGATTTTAGGGAGAGCACGCTGATTCGCCTGGAATGGAATTACCGGTCCGTTCCCAATGTACTTCATTTGGCGAATCAGATTTTTACGAATAAGCCCATTCATTTGCGGAAGGTCCTGCGTGCTGGAAATCCTTCGGGCTCCAAGGGGAATCCCATCTTCAAGGAAAATCGGAAACCTGAAGTGTGGGTGTCCGATAATCCGGTGGAGGAAATGCAGAAGGTCGTTCAGTCCATTAAGGAACTTCGGATGGGCTATGACTTGGAATGGAAAAACTTTGCCATTCTTGTAAGGTATAACCGCCAGCGGCTTTATTATGAAGAGGCCCTGCGGGATTATAACATTCCCATTGCGGGAGGGCCTGCAGAAAATGGTGAGGAAGGGGCCGTCCTGGAAAACGGGGTGCATGTGGAAACTGTGCATGCGTCAAAGGGGTTGCAGTACGCGGTGGTCTATTATGCGGGGCTTGCCGAGGGGTTGACTCCTGGGGCGTGTATGGGATCTAGGTCTCAGCGGAAAAGGCAGCTGGAAGAGGAGCGTCGTCTGTACTATGTGGGGGTGACTCGTGCGGAGGCCTGTCTGATTTTGTTATATTGCAAACGTAGATTTTGGAAGGGGCAGTTGTGTAAGTTCAAACGTTCCAGTTTTTTACCGAAGGAAAGCTCCTGTAAGTCTAAAGGTTTGATGATGCCTCTCGTTTTTTTTAGAATTTATGTCGTCCTGATTGTTCTTGGCTACTTGTGTGTGCAGATGATTCGTGTGCCCTATGCCAAGTGGCGGCATGGCGGAGATATGACTCCTTGGGTCGATGGCCGTATCCAGTTCTTTTCTGCTTTCTGTTTGAAGATGCTCCGTGTGGAATTGAATATTGAAAATCAGGCTGCGCTCGGCAAAGTGGATTGGACTCGCCCCGTATTTGCGGTTGGAAACCATGGCTCATTTTCGGATATCCCTATGGTTTTTCTTGCCCTTCAGCGGACATTTGGTTTTGTGGCCAAGGAGTCTCTGGGCAAGGTGCCGTTCCTTCATTTTTGGATGAAGCAGATTGGCTGTGCCCTGGTGAACCGTTCCAAGGGTGGTGCCGCAGCCGCCGTACGACGTGTTATCGCGGAACGAGGAGCTGCTCCCCGCTTGTTTATCTTCCCTGAAGGAACCCGCAGTAAAGACGGGGCTTTGGGTCCTTTTAAGAGCGGCACGTTCTATTTTGCCCACGAAAATGACGGCTTCATTCTTCCCTTGGTCATCAAGGGCTCTGCCGCTGTCTGGGAGAAACGAAAGAATGCCGGACCGTGCAAGGTGACGGTGAAAATTCTTGATCCTATTGACGTGAAGGCGTTGAAGGAATCCAATCCCGATATTGATCCGAAGCAGGATTTGTGTCCTATGGTTCATGATCGTATGGAAAGTGCATTGAGGTAGGGACTGCTATGATTGGTGTTTTTGATTCCGGTTTTGGCGGTCTAACTATTTTGCGGGATTTGCAAAAGGTGTTGCCGCAGTACGACTACCTGTATCTGGGGGATAATGCCCGCGCTCCCTATGGTTCCCGTAGCTTTGAAACCATTTACCGCTATACGTTGCAGGCGGTTCGTGAACTGTTTAGTCGTGGATGCCCCCTGGTGATCCTGGCTTGCAATACAGCTTCTGCACGAGCCCTTCGCAGTATCCAGCAGCAGGTGCTTCCTTTTGAATTTCCTGATCGCAGGGTACTGGGGATTATCCGTCCCACTGCAGAAGAAATTGGACATGTCAGTAAGACGGGACATATCGGGATTTTTGCGACGGCAGGAACGGTTTCTTCGGGAAGCTATCCCATCGAGATCAACCATTTTTATCCGGAGCTGAAAGTGACTCAGCATGCGTGCCCCATGTGGGTGCCCTTGGTTGAGTATGGCGAACGGGAATCCGATGGTGCTCGTTACTTTGTTAAAAAGGAAGTGGAGGCCGTTTTACGTGAGGATCCTGAAATCGACACCATCCTTTTAGCTTGTACCCACTATCCGCTGCTGGAAAAGGCTATCCGCGAATCTACTCCGCCGGGGGTGAACCTGGTGTTTCAGGGGAGTATCGTGGCGGACAAGACTGTCGACTATCTGAAACGTCACCCGGAAATAGAAAAAAGACTTGCGAAAAACGGTAAAACCAGTTTTTTGACTACAGATACGGCCGAATTCTTTGAAAAAGGCGCCTTTTTCTTTGGAATGCAAGACATTTCTGCTGAATCGCTGACCTTTTAACCTACAAAATTAGTATCTTATACAAAAAACGACGAACCATCTAGGATGGTCCGCCCGTGAGAGTTTTAATTAAAGGGGGGACCTCGGGCCGTAGTCCGGGGTTCTCGAAGTCTAACCAAGTCGAATCTATTTCGAGTATAATTAACGGATTGTATAAAAATGCCGAAGACACAGATTAATCTCGATGGTTGGCAGGACTACCGCGGTAACGCCGCAGGCAGCTTGCTTTATGTAGAAACTAGCCACCAGTCTGAAATGCCGGTGCGCGACCAGCTCAACGAAAATGGCAAGGGCTTCCTTTCTGAACCGAACTACGAAACCAGCACCTATGGCCTCGTGAGCTGCTACAATGTGAAGGCTGTGAATGCTATCCTCAAGGCCAAGAGCCGCTACATTCTTTTCGGTACCCGCTACGAAGGTCTCAGCGATTCCGAAATGCGCAACAAGTACCTGATCATGGGTTATATGCGCATCGATAAGATCAAGGACGTTCGTACCCGCCACATCCAGCGCTACATGGCTAATCCGGAACTTCAGGAACCGGAATGCATGCAGATGGAACACAACTGGGCTGTTTATGGTCCCATGCGCTTTGTCTCCATGAACGATTCCTTTGTCGTTACCGACGAAATCCTCAAGGAATGGGGTTACCGCGGTCACGCTTCCCGTCAGCTGAAGGCAGTATTCCAGAAGGAACATCTTGAACAGATCCTTTCTTACCTGGATTCCAAGGAAGATATGATCGACGAATATATCGCTACCGTCGACGAATACAAGGAAGCTTTGGAAGAAGGTTAATCCTTTAAATTTTTATGCGAAAAAGGCCGTGGATGAAATCCACGGCCTTTTCTGTTTCTTTATTGTTAGACTTTATTTTTTGACGGCCCTAATAGAACTGGAGCTTGTCTTCAGGATGTATGTTCCCTGGCGGACGTCGAGGCGGAGAGTGCCGTTGTCGTTCAGTGCCTGGTTCTTTGTGCCTGTCCAGAGGAGGTTGCCGTTCAGGTCGAAGAGCTTGGCCTGCATGTGGTTGTCGTTGAAGGCGTACTTAAAGTTGGAATGGATGGATGTGGTGCCGCAGCCGACGGCTTCGATCTTGGCAATGTAAATGCCGGATCCGTTGCTGTTGAAGGTGAGGCTGTTGGAACCGAAGGGTGCGCCGGATTCATCTTTTTCGTTTGTTAGAGGAATGGTGACTTCGCTCCATTCGGAACCGCTTGCGTCGTTGCCGTACTGGTAGCTAGTCCATTCGGATCCGCCTGCGCCGCCGATGTTCACGGAGTTGGTGGAATCCACGCCGCGCATGGTGATGACGAGGTCGCTGCAGACCTGGAGAGGATCGTAGACGAGGGCCATGTCGCTCAGGGCGTAAACGCCGTGCTGGTAACCGCAGTCATCCTGATTGCAACCTGCCAAGGGAAGCTTGACGTACTGGGACACGCCGTCCAGCGGGGTGGTGACCAGGGTGCCTTCGAATTCGCCACTCCACTTACCGGCGGAGGTTTCCTTGCTGAAGTCTACGATGGTAATGCTGGAGGGAATGTTGCTGCCGCCATTGCCGCCTTCTTCAATGGGGGCGTCTTCGCAGTTGCCGATATTGGCGCCAGCACTCATGGTGTAGACCAAGGTGGTGATGGAACGGGCCGGAAGATTGTAGCTGACGCTAGTTGTGATTTCCTTGCTCTTGGCTCCGCTCTCTACAGACTGAACTGCGTAGATGGCGTTGTAGCCATTGATGCTGGGAGCATTCAGGCTTACGGGGGAGTTGACGGTGTTGATGGCGATGACGGAGATGGAATCGCAACCTACACTACGGAAGGCTACCACCTTGAGTTCATCCTGGTCGGAAGTACTGGTGATGACGCGTGCGTTGGGATTTACGAACTTGGAGTAGTGTCGCATGGCGTGGTACTCCGGTGCGATAACGATTTCGTCCTTGGTGCAGTTGCCCCAGTTGGCGGCGCAAACGCCGATGAACTGACCCTTTTCGCCCCAGTACAGTTCCCAGGCGATGTAGGCGTTGAGCTTGCCGCTGGTGAAACCGACTTGCATGATGTGGGCGAGGCCGACCATATCTGCTTCGCGGATGTCATTTTCCATGGTGCAGAATTCGGTCATGATCAAGGGCTTGGTATCGCTACCCCAGCGGGAGGCGATGGAACTCATGGGCTTGCGGAAATTTTCCGGGTTCAGGTAGTTCTGTCCGGAGTTGTCGTTACCGTCGCCGGCGTGGTACAGATGGTAGGCGTAGCCTCCCAGCTTGCTGTCGTCCAGCTTGGCCATGTAGTTCTGGAAATTGTTGAAGCCGATGCCCAGCGGTTCGGGGCCGATAATCTTGGGCGGGTTGGCCAGGCTGTTCAGGGAGTCGCTCACTGCCTGAAGTGCTTTGTCGTAACCGGCGATGCCATCCTTTTCGGACGGTTCGAAAAGCGTTTCTTCGTACTCGGCGTTCATGTCCGGTTCGTTCTGCAGGGAGATGTAATCCGGTGCGATGCCCATGGCTTCGTAGGCCTGGTAGGAAGTTTTCCACCAGTGTGCGAAGTCGGCGTATACGAAGGCACCGTAGGGGTCGGTGGATGAAGTCTTGAGGGTGTTGTTCTTCTTGTCGCCGTTGCCTGCGCTACCATTGATGCTGTTGCTGGGCTTGAGGCTCGGAGGGGCGCTCCAGGAAGACATTTCGATTTTCAGCTTGTTGCCGAGGCGCTGTCTTGCGGCCTTGATGATCGCGGCGTCGTTGGCCAGGCTCTTTTCGCTGTCCTGCTTCCAGTTGCCGATACGCAGGATGGAAAGATTTAGACCGGTAAAGGCTGTATCGTAAAATGCTTGCTGGGTTGCATTACCCATGGCGGTAACCCAGTCCTGGTAGTAAACGCTACCGGCTCCGAATCCAAGAATTTTTTGCTTGGTGTCGGCAGGGTCTATGGTAATCGTTGCGGCAGATGCAACTACAGCGGAAGCCAAAGCTGCGGGTACTAATTTCCTGATCATGTTGTTTCCTTTCTATACACCAAGACAAAAATAATTTTTTTGTATTTGCAATGGAAAAACGTTAAACTAAAAGTAAGAACGTAAAAAACGGCCCGTTATAAACGGACCGTCCTTTCGAGATTCCTGGTTCCAAATTTTTTTATAGGGCCCGTTTTTTCCTAAATAGGCTCCAGGAGCCAATCTTTTAGGCCTATTTTTTAATAGGCTCCGGGAGCCAATTATTTAGGCCTATTTTTTAATAGGCTCCGTCGCCCTTGAACACGACCTTGAATGTCTTGAGGATGAGCTTGATGTCGTCGCCCAGCTTGCCGTCGCGGCGGATGTAGTCGTTGTCCAGGCGCATCTGACCTTCGAAGCTAATGTTGCTTCGACCGCTGACCTGCCAGATGCAGGTAAGGCCCGGTGTGACGGACAGACGCATACGGTGCCACGGTTCGTACTCAGCCACTTCCGAGGGAATAGGCGGTCGCGGACCGACGATACTCATGTCGCCCTTGATGATGTTGAAGAACTGAGGCAGTTCGTCGAGGCTGAACTTGCGGAGAACTCTGCCGAAGGGGTAGATTCTCGGGTCGTTCTTCATCTTGAAGGTCTTGCCGCCGGTTTCGTTCAGCTTCATCAGTTCCTTCTTGCGTTCTTCGGCGTCGGCGTACATGCTGCGGAACTTGTACATGGTAAACAGTTTGCCGTTCTTGCCTACGCGGACCTGCTTAAAGATGACAGGACCCTTGGGATCGCTGATCTTGACTGCGGCGGCGCAGAACAGAAGCAAGGGGGAGCAGAGAACGATGGCTGCGCTGGTGCAGACCACATCCACGATGCGCTTGATAATGTGGCGGAAGCGGATGCGGTGGGGGTGCTGCCAGATATGGTCCAGGTTCAGGCGCTGCAACGAGAAGAAACTTCCGTTGGTGCTGTTGAACTCGTCAAGCTTGGCCTGCATTTCCAGGTTGTTCTTTTCCTGGGAACCCATATAGAGGTGGGCTTCGAAAATGGGTTTTCTGGGCTTGATTCGCAGGGACTGGATGAGGCCGGCGTCGTTCAGCTTATGGAGGATTTCCTTACGGATGGACTCCAGGGTTGACATGTCGGAGTTCAACAGGATGATACCAAGGCCGTTTCCGTCGGAGAGGTAGCCGAGGACATCAATGAACCTCAAATGGGAGAACATGGTGAGTATGCTGATTCGCCATGTGTTTTCTACGGTCTGGTTGGGGCTGCCCCAGCCAAAAAAATCGTACTGATGAGCGTAAATCTTGATGTAAAGGAATGGCTTGCAGGTTCGGTTTGCACGAAGGAATTCCTCGTTGAGACGGGCTCTGAACAATCGTGCTGGATACACGATGTTCTTCAATTTCTGCTCGTCGAGAATAGAACCGATTGCCGGATTTACAGATTGCTGATCCATGGACGCAAATATAAAAAAAGAAGAATTTACTTCGGTGTAGCCAAAAGGGGTAAGGGTTTGTAATTGGCTGTTTAAAGGAAAAAACTCCAAAAAACATTTTATTAATTTGTATGAACATAAAGGTTTGCTGCAGAATAGGGACGTTATACCGGTAAAATAGGACGTTCGAAGGGCCTGCTTTCGTGAAGAAATGCGGAACTTTTCTAATTTTGGGCTGTATAATTTTAAAATGGAGACGCTCTATGTTGCGTATTGGTCTTATTGGTACAGGTACCGTCGGTGGCGGTGTTATTCAGATTTTGGAACAGAAGATTGCCGAATACAAGGAAAAGCTCGGTGTCGAAATGGAACTGGCTTGCATTTGCGCCAAGTCCGACGAAGAAGTGGCTCCCTTCAAGGCTAAGGGCTACAAGACCTCTACCAATGCCGACGAAATGATCGCTTCCAACGACATTGACGTGTTGGTGGAACTGGCTGGTGGCTACAATATGCCCCGCAAGTGGATCCTGGCTGCCCTGGAAAGTGGCAAGCATGTGGTTACCGCTAACAAGGCTTTGCTGGCTAAGTACGGTCACGAAATTTTCCCGCTGGCTGCAAAGAAGGGTTTGCATGTTCTGTTTGAAGCTGCTGTCGGTGGTGGCATTCCTATTATCCGTAGCCTCCAGGAAGGCCTGCTGGGCTCTACCGTCGAAAACCTGAGCTGCATCATTAACGGTACTTGTAACTATATCCTGTCCCGTATGGCTGAAGAAGGCCTGGACTTCGATGTGGTTCTTAAGGATGCTCAGCGTCTCGGTTTTGCTGAAGCCGATCCTACCTTTGATATTGAAGGTATCGACTCCGCTCACAAGACCGCTCTCCTGGCTTCTCTCTGCAGCGGCCACCGCGTAGACTTTGAAAAGATTCACGTGACCGGTATTTCCAAGATTACCGCCCAGGATATCGCCATCGCCAAGGAACTTGGCTGCTGCGTGAAGCTTCTGGGTATCTACCGCCGTGAAGGCGATCGCGTGGACGCCCGTGTCCATCCGTGCCTGGTTCCCATGGAACATCAGCTGTCCAGCGTAAACCGCGTTCTGAACGCTGTCTACCTGCAGTGCGACAATCTGGGTGAAACCCTCCAGACCGGTGCTGGTGCTGGTCGTCTGCCCACCGCTTCCGCTGTTGTGGCTGACCTGGTCTCTCTGGCCCGCTCTACCGACTGCGGTTCCCGCAAGGCTCTCCCCATGGGCTGGTTCAATGTTGAAAATTCTGCCACCCTGGTTCCCATTTCCGAAACCAGCGCCCGCTACTACCTGCGCTTCACTTCCCGTGATGCTTGCGGCGTTCTGGCTAAGATCACCAAGATCCTGGCCGATAATAACATTTCCATCGAAACCATCATCCAGAAGAACGTCAAGGATCCGGGTAAGGTTTCTGTGGTTGTCATTACCGAATGCACCCAGGACAGCAAGGCCCAGAAGGCAGTGGATGCCATCGACGCTCTCGCTGAAATCGTGGAAAAGAGCCAGGTTATCCGCTTCTTGGCTTAAACGCTTTAGGATGGTTCCCGTCACGGGTTGATGGGAACCTTTCCTCTTGTTTACTTCTTCCGTTGGATTGTGTATGATTCGAGCGACCACATTGGAACGTATGCTTGTTGTCCTGTCGGACTTTGTTGCGTTGTCCATTTGCTTTGGCTTGGCCTTCTGGGTGCAGTTCCACAGTGGGTGGATTGCTGACAAGTTTGATCCTAGCCGAGCTTTTGCTGATTACTACCACATGGGCATTGTGCTTAATGTGGGGTGGCTCTTTCTGTTTGTTTGCGCGGGACTTTATCGTTCCTGGCTTCTGCAGTCTAGGACTCATCAGATTTTGCGGGTGCTGCGTGCGGTGGTCCTTGGAATTATCCTGGTGATTCTTTGCCTGTTCGGTGCGGAATTCCTGGGCAAGGTTATGTCTAACGAACCCTTGAACAGCGGTTATCTGTATGGATCTCGCTTCCCCTGGATTTTTATATACGGTGGTTTTGCACTTTGCCTGGTGGTCAGTTTTAGAATGATCATCTACCAGTGCCTTCGCGGTCTGTTGCGTCTCGGTTATGGTGCCAATAACATTCTGGTACTTGGTGCAACCGAGGCTGGTCGCAAGATTGCCGAAGAACTCGCCAAGACGCCTCAGCGTGGTCAGCGTGTTATTGGTTTTGTCGATGAACGTTATCAGGTCATGGACAAGGAATTTGCCGGTGTCCCCGTTCTTGGTAAGTATTCTGACTTGCCCGCGTTGATTAAGAGTAAGAAGGTTTCTGGCATCATTATTGCCCATGATAGTACCTCTCCGCAGGAAATTATGCGAGTGCTTGTGTGGGTTTGCGAATGCGCTGTACACATCTACCTCGTTCCGGAACTTTATCAGGTGATTCATGGTCAGTTCAAGGCAAATCTGGTATATGGCTTTGAACTCCAGGAACTGCTGCCTTTTACCATGCCGCCCTGGCAGGTCCGCGTCAAACGTATGGTGGACATTTGCTTCGGTACCTTCCTTGGAATTTGTTCGTTGCCCATTTGCCTGCTTGCGGCTATCGCTATCAAGCTGGACGATCGTGGCCCGGTTTTCTATTCCCAGGAACGAATCGGTTTGTATGGAAAGCCTTTCTTTGTGTACAAGTTCCGTACCATGCGTACCGATGCCGAAAAGTTTGGCGCTCAGTGGGCTACCAAGAACGATCCGCGAATTACCCGCATTGGACGATTCCTGCGTAAGACCCGTATCGATGAACTTCCCCAGATTCTGTGCGTGCTGAAAGGTGATATGAGTATGGTGGGCCCCCGCCCCGAACGAGCTGTGTTTATCGGTAAGCTCCGTGAACAGATTCCCTTCTACATCAGCCGTCTGAAGATGAAGCCGGGGTTGACTGGTTGGGCTCAGGTCTGCCATCATTACGATACCAGCACCGAAGACGTGAAGATTAAATTGCAGTACGATATGTATTACTACGAGAATATGAGCCTCTTGCTGGATTTCCAGATTCTTGTACGTACTGTTTATGTTGTTTTAACAGGAAAAGGCGCTCAGTAGGTTTGAGGGCGTTCGCTCCGCTCACTTTGAGGGGTGAGGTCGGGCTACGCCCTAGAGGTTGTAAGTATCCTCATACCTCAGAGCGAATGAAATGAGCGACCCCATACCTCATACCAAAACGTTTATATAAGGACCTTGATTATGTACGGTGATAATTCTACTCCGGTGTTTCCCACAGAAGATGCTTTGACTATGATCCGTCTGGCTTTGGCTGAAGACGTTCGCACTGGTGACGTGACCAGCATGTGGACCATTCCTGCCGACCAGAAGCAGCATGCTCGTTTGATCGCTAAGGAAGATGGCGTTGTGGCTGGTCTTCCCATTATCGAACTGGTGTTCCAGGAAATGAAGGCTAATGCTACCGTGACCCTCCACAAGAAGGATGGTGACGTGGTAAAGAAGGGCGATCTGATTGCCGAACTGGATGGTACCACTCACGAACTTTTGACCGGTGAACGTACCTTGCTGAACTTCATCCAGCAGCTTTCCGGTGTGGCCACTGTGGCTCACACTTTCCAGGAAGCATTGAAGGGCGGCAAGACCAAGGTCCTGGATACCCGTAAGACTATTCCCGGTTTCCGTACCTTGCAGAAGTATGCAGTTCGCGTTGGCGGCGGATCCAACCACCGTATGGGCCTCTTTGACATGGTGCTGGTGAAGGACAACCACATTGCTGCCGCCGGTGGCGTGTTGGAAGCTCTGGCAGTTGTCAAGAAGAATAACACCCAGAACCTCATGGTGGAAATGGAAGTGGAAAATTTCGACCAGCTGCGCGCCTTGCTCAATAAGGGTGTTGACGTGATTATGCTGGACAACATGAGCAACGAAACCATGGCTGAAGCCTTGAAGATCATCAAGGAAAGCGGCGACAAGTGCCTGGTGGAAGGTTCCGGCAACATGACCCTGGAACGCGCCAAGGAAATCGCTACCCTCGGTCTGGACTTCATCTCCGTGGGAGCCCTTACTCATAGCGTGAAGGCTCTCGACATTTCCATGAGAATTTAGGGGAGTGGTTAGTAAACAGTGGTTAGTAAACAGGGGTTGCGGGTAATGTTCTTCTCCAACGGCCCTAGCCACTAACCACCAACCACTAACCACTTGCAAAAAAAAGAAAACGGCTGCAGAAAAAGAGACTATGGCAGATTCTGTAACATTAGTTGTTGACGTAGGAAACACCCACACGGTTCTTGGCATTTTCAAGGGAACCAAGGTGGTGGATTACTGGCGTCTGACAACCCGTAAGGAAACCACTTCCGACGAGGTGATGAACCGTATCGGAGGTCTTCTCCGCTTTTCTAAGATTAATCCGGAAGAGATTACCCATGTGGGTCTTTCGACGGTGGTGCCCGCTCTTGAGCGCCCCTGGATCAAGGCTCTGGATTCTCTGCTGAAAAAGCACGTTCAGGTTGTCAATTCCAAGAACTGCCTCGGTTTGAAAATTGATTACCAGAATCCTTCCATGGCTGGTGCCGACCGCCTCTGCAATGTGATTGCGCTCCGTGAAGAAGGCCTGAAAAACGGTGTGGTGGTGGATATGGGAACTGCAACCACCTTTGATGTCATGAAGGATGGCGCTTTTGTCGGGGGCGTGATTATCCCCGGTATTAACGCTAGCCTGGATGCCCTTACCGAAAAGGCTGCCCGCTTGCTTCCGGTAACTATCGAATGGCCCGAAAACGTGGTGGCTGACAATACGGATGATGCTATTCGAGCTGGTCTTCTTTATGGCTTCCTGGCTCAGCTGGAAGTGCTGATCGGTAAGATCAAGAAGGAAGTGGGCTGCGAAGACCTGCCTGTCTATGCGACGGGCGGTTGGGGCAAGACCATTGCCCGCCGGACAACCCTTATTGACAAGTATGACCCTTTCCTAACTTTGCGAGGAATCCGTCTGGTGGCTGTCAAGGGAAATTCCGTTGCAGAAGTGGAACGGGATACCGAAGAAGAATAGCCAGAACATCTGTTTTTGAAAGCCTTATCCTGAGGAATAGGGCTTTTTTTATGGGAAAAAAGCAGAAATGTGCTTATCGTAAATTAAACTTATTATATTATTACATAAGTTAAGAAGGTGAAAATCGTGCTGGCAAAATTCCTTAAGACGTTATCGCAGAACAGAACGTTGATCTTTTTGGTCATGTGTCTGTTTGTCCATATATTCAACGCAATCTATTTTTATTCCATTGGCTTAACTCCGCTGGTGGTGCTGAATATTGGTAGTTCTTGTCTGTATGTCTTGTTCCTGACCTTGTTCAAGAAGAATAGTGACCTGCAGATTGTATTTGCCTATTTCGAAATAATCATATTCTCGTTCTTTAGTGAAGTTGTGGCCGGCGGTCACTTTAGCTATGTGAACTTTATTATCGGCATGGTGGCTGTGGTGTTCTTTCTGCTGCCCTTTAGGAACAAGAAGAAACATATTTACCAGTTCATTGGTGCGGTGTCGGCCATTGGCGTAAGCCAAATTACGGTGTTCGAATATTCCATGTTCCCGGAATACTTACCTATTGTTCTTGAACATAAAGTATTCATTTCCTGTCTGAATCTTATCATTACCTTGTTTACCCTTTTCTATGTTTCCAACCTTTATTTGGTAGAGCTGAACGAGGCCAGGGCCAAACTGGATTATTCAAGTAATCATGACGTGCTGACCGGTCTTTATAACCGCCGCTTTTTTGAAGGCATCATGAAACGCAGCAAGGAAGAAAACGAGAATGCCTTTTCTGTGGCCATGGTGGATGTGGACGACTTTAAGCATATTAACGATACTTACGGTCACGAGGCCGGCGACAAGGTTCTGGAACGGGTGAGCCACCTGCTGGCCGATGTGCTTCCCAAGAATGCCATTGCCGTCCGTTGGGGTGGCGAGGAATTCGTGCTTTACCTGCCCATGATGAGTGTGGACAGTGCCCGTGGAGTCCTGGAAAATTTCATTACGAGACTTCGCGAAAGTTCCGTTATTTACCGGAATCAGGAAATCAGGATTTCTGCGACAATCGGCGTGTGTACCGGTGACAGTATTTCGGAATATGAGAATTACATCCGCCAGGCAGACGAAAAACTCTACTGGGGAAAGAAACACGGCAAAAACCAGATTGTGAGTTAGAAGTGTTCTACTCGTAAGTTTTGAAAACTTCAAAAAAAGTTATATTATCGGTGATTAAATATTGGAGCGTGTATGCGTTGTTTAGTTACCGGTGGTGCTGGATTTTTGGGTAGCCATCTCTGTGAACGTCTTCTGAATGATGGTCACGAGGTTATTTGTCTTGATAATTATTTCACTGGCCGAATGGCTAATGTGGCCCACCTCCGCGACAACAGGTGCTTCGAGCTGATCCGTCACGATGTAACGGAACCGATTCTTCTTGAAGTGGATCGTATTTTTAACTTGGCATGCCCTGCCAGCCCTGTGCATTACCAGTATAATCCGGTAAAGACCATCAAGACCAGCGTCATGGGTGCGATTAATATGCTGGGACTTGCCAAGCGTGTGAAAGCCCGCATTCTTCAGGCCAGCACCAGCGAAGTTTATGGCGACCCTGCTGTGCATCCGCAAACAGAAGACTATTGGGGAAACGTGAACCCCATCGGTATCCGTAGCTGTTACGACGAAGGCAAGCGTGTTGCCGAAACTCTCTTTATGGATTATCACCGTCAGAACAATGTGGATATCCGCATCGTTCGAATTTTCAATACTTACGGCCCTCGCATGCTTCCTAATGATGGTCGCGTCGTTAGCAACTTTATTGTGCAGGCCTTGAAGGGCGATGATATTACCATTTATGGTGATGGGTCCCAGACCCGTAGCTTCTGCTATGTAGACGACCTTATTGAAGGCTTTGTCCGCATGATGAGCCAGGACAAGATTATCGGACCGGTAAATATCGGCAATCCCGGTGAATTTACCATGCTGGAACTTGCAAGGGAAGTTCTGGACTTGACCGGTTCCAAGAGCAAGATTGTCTTCCAGCCGCTGCCGGGTGACGATCCCAAGATGCGCAGACCTAACATTGACCTGGCCAAGAGTGCCCTGGGTTGGGAACCGACGATTCCCTTGCGTCAGGGGCTTGAAAAGACTATCGTCTATTTTGATGAACTGCTGAAAGAATAAAGCAAACTTTTAAAGGCGAGCGGAAACGCTCGCTTATTTTGTTTTGCAACCGATGGTGCTGCAAATGGGACATTGATCCACTTTGTGTCCCATGGCCTTGCAGTAGGTTCGTCCGAAGAGAATTATTTGCAGATGCTTTCGTTCCCAGGATTCGGGAGGAAAGATTTTCTTTAAGTCTGCTTCAGTACGTTCTACGGAACTTCCGTCGCTTAAGCCCCAGCGGGCGGCCAGTCGATGGATGTGGGTGTCTACAGGAAAGGCCGGTATCTTGAAGGCGTGAATCATCATGACGCTGGCGGTCTTGTGGCCGACGCCAGGGAGGGCTTCTAGTTCTTCAAAGGTCTGCGGGACTTTGCCGTTGTATTTTTCAACGAGAATCTGGGACAGCTTGAAAATGTTCCTGCTTTTATTCTGGTAGAGTCCGCAGGGTTTGATGTATTCCGCAATTTTATCCACGCCGAGGGCTACCATTTTTGCGGGAGTGTCGGCAACTTTGAAGAGCTCCGCGGTCACCAGGTTTACTCGGGCGTCGGTACATTGGGCACTCAAGACTACCGCGACTAACAAGGTGAAAGGATCGCGGTAGTTTAAGGGAATCGGCGGGTTTGGAAACAACTCGTCCAACTTCTGGTTGATGAATGTGATGCGATCTTTTTTGGTCATGCGTCGCGGGTGAAGTCCTGCTCCATGTTGAAGCTGGGCATTTCATCGTGGGGACGACCAACTTGAACGGCAGGCACTCCAGCGTACGTTGTGTGTGCAGGAACGTCGCTGACCACAACGGCACCCGCACCAATCTTGGCACCGTCGCCAATATGGATGTTTCCCAGAAGCTGTGCATGGGCGCCCAACATGACACCGTTACCAACCTTCGGATGACGGTCGCCGATTTCGTTACCAGTACCGCCTAAGGTGACTCCATGAAGGAAGGAAACGTTGTTGCCGACGACAGCGGTTTCGCCAATGACAATGTTTGTAGCGTGGTCAACAAGAATTCCGTATCCAATGTTTGCTGCAGGATGAATGTCCATGCCGAACTTGCGGCTGATGATGCTCTGCAACATTTTTGCGGGGAAGGTGCGTCCTTCGCTCCACAAAATGTGGGCAGCACGGAATGCCTGTAATCCTTGGAAACCCTTGAAGAACAGCAGCGGTTCCAGATAGCTGGTGCAGGCGGGGTCACGGAGCACGGTGGCGTGCAAGTCCTTGGCGGCGCTCATCAGAAGTTCGGGGTACTTGCTGTAAAGCCCGCTGAACATCTTTTCCAGTTCAACTCTGTCGATGACTTCGCCTGCCAGCTGACAGGAAAGGGTGACACCCAACATTTCGCAGAAACTGTTACGACATAGAATTTGTTCGTTCAGCATCAATACAGAGAGGGGCTCCTTCTGTACCAGAATTTCGGCTTCGTCACGAATTGATTTTTCTATGTCTGCAATATTCATTTTTTATCCTTAGAGGGCTCGTCGTCGTCGAGGGTGGGAATAACCTTGTTTTCCTGGCAAAGGTTTTCTTCGCGGATTTTAAAGGTAAAGTCAACCAGATTGTTTTCGAACATTTTCTGGTAAGGCTTCTTCTTCTGCACGCTCTGCAGGGCGCAGGTACAGTAATTTATGCGCTGGATGAGGATGTTGTCGTTACGGGGAGCGCCCTGGGCGAACACGCATTCGTGCATGATGGCGTATTCCATGGCGCGGTCGTAACGGTACTTGCACTTGTTTGGCAGATCAGGTTGGGCAGCAACTCTTTCGATTGTTCCCTTGGCAGGAACGTTGTGCATAATGCTGCTAGTGATGAATCCAGCGACAAATACCAGGAAGCATCCTACTAGGAGCAACAGGAACTTCTTGCCGCGGCTAATGTTGTTGTAGCTTCTGCCTACCGCCTCAAAGGCTTGGGTGGCGTGTAACTTGACGTCATCTAAATCTTTGTTTTTTGCCATATTACTCTCTCTTCACCTAATCCAAAACTAAACTTCTATCAGTGTCCAGACCTCGGGCAATGTTCTGTAGTCTTCGTTAAAGTCTAGTCCGTATCCCACGACGAATTCGTTGGCTATCTCGAATCCGACATAATCGGCGTGGAAATCAACAGTTCGACGTTCTTCCTTATTCATAAGAACGCAAGTACGTAACTCTGTAATTCCTGCTTCCTTTAACATGCCTACCAAGGTGAACATGGTGTTGCCAGTATCCAGGATGTCGTCCACAACCAGTACTCGCTTGCCCTTTAGTTCCTGCAAGTCCAGACCACTCACCTTCAGCTTGCCGCTGGATTCCATTCCGGAACCATAGCTAGAAGCCTTGATGAACTTAATCTGATGCTTGGGGTTGGCCATGGCGCGAACCAGGTCCGTGGTGAACATGAACGCTCCGGTGAGAGCCGAAAGGACAATGTCGAATTCAAAGGATCCGCCGATTTCTGTAGCCAGCTCCTTGACGCGGGTCTGGAGCTGCTGTGCAGAAATCATGGGCTTTGCGGACATCTTGTACATTTACACCTCAAAGTTCAGCCAGCTGAACATGGGCTTCAGGGCGGCTAGCTTGCCTTCGGGATTCTTGTTGTATTCCTGGAAGAAGGGGAATACCTTGTTCTCGAGGCTTGTCTTGTCGATGCCCAGACGGAGCCAGTCGGCCACGGTAATGAGGCCGGTGATGTGGCTGACGGACTTCTTATCCAGTTTGACGGAGACTGCATCAATCAGTTCCACCAACTTGGCGTGGAACATACGTCCGGTACCGCCGAAGGAGAAGTGGGTGTTCAATGCAGTAGCTTCTTCAACCAGGTCGTGGATTTCGTCAAAGACCTTCTTGTCGTCGGTTTCCATATAGGAAAGGGCGAGGTGGTGGATCTTGGAGTTGATTTCCAGAGACAGGATCTTGCGCATGGTGTCGGGCAGGGTATGGTCGGGGTCGGCCATGCTGTCGATGGAAAGACCATGGGACAAGGCGAAACTGCTGAAGGATTCCGTAAGACCGGAAAGGTACTTGCGGGTAGAAATCTGGTTGATACGCTTCAGGGAGTCGCTCATGAGGTTGCGCATGCGGACCACATAGGCGGTGGGGTACATTTCCTGGAGCTGTTCGGTTCCCATATTGGGATCTTCTACGAACTTAAGACCGTTCTGTTCGTTTTCGCCATCGGCAACCACCAGGTTGATTCGGCCCAACTGGTCGGTAATGGCAAGAACGGAGGATACTCGGGATTCGCCGACGAACTTGTCGTTGAATTCTGCACGGACCAGAGTCTGACGACGGCGGGAAGCAATCTTTGTCGCAGTGATGCGGGCATCCTTGTTGTCGTAACCGTCTTCCAGGTCCAGGTGGAAGATGGCGGCACGTTCTGCCATTTCCTTGACAACCACGGGAACCTGTTCTTCGGCATAGCGGGTAAAGACTTCGGCACCGTTCCACTTGTGTTCGTTACTGGTGGCGCGGGCGAGGATGCTAATGAACTCGTTACGGATATGGTGGCCGTAGGGCAGGAACGGTTCCAGCAGTTCCATGGCGCGGAGGGCGTAACGCATGTTCTGCACCGGTTCCAGACCTTCGATATCGTTGAAGAACCAACCGCAGCTGGTGAAGCTGAACAGGCAGAACTTCTGGATTTCGAGAAGGCGGATGGCGCGGGCGCACTGTGCTTCGTTGGAGGGGTTCTTTACTGTAGCTTTCAGGAAGGCTTCCACGCGGGATTTGTCTTCGGGAGCGACCAAGGTCTGTACGTAGTTGTTACGTGCGTCCCAGGGGTTTACGTCGGAAATCTTTTCGAATTCGCGGACAAAAACGTCGTCTGCCAGTTTCTTCAGATGGTTGAAGGCGTCGCGGAGAGGACCGCGCCACTTCTGGTTCCAATCGGGGCCACCGCCAGTGCAGCAACCGCAATCGCGGTACCAGCGGCCAACGCCGTGGGCGCAACTCCAGGCGCAACCTTCGCTATGGAAATTCTTCAGAAGGACTTCGTGCTGGGGTGGGAACTTTTCCAGGAACCAACCGTAGTTCACGGGAACCATGTTGTTCTCGGGTGCAAAGTGGTTATAGAGCCAGGCAGCGCACATGTCGCCGAACGGTTCGTGGTGTCCGTAGGATTCGCCATCGGTACCGATGCTTACCAACTGTGCGTCTTCGCGATTTTCATCCCAGGCGCTCTTGATCTTGTTGCCGAAGGTGCCTGCGTCACGGAGCAGGTGTTCGAAACCCACTGCAGAAGAAAGCCAGGGGTTGTAGAAAAATACATCCAGGTAGCCGTCGCACACCAGGTTGCCTTCCTTGTCGCGGGGGTAGATGCGGTAGGGGCGGGTGGTGTCGATATCGGTGTTGGAGCAACCTTGCCATTCTTCGCTGCCCAACTTGCGGAAGCTATCTGCCTGGGTGGGGGAGAGAATGGTGAACTTGATGCCGGCCTTGATGAGGGCCACAACCGTTTCGAAGTTGATGGCTGTTTCTGCCAGCCACATGGCTTCGGGCATACGTCCGAAATGGAACTTAAAGTCTTCGATACCCCATTCAATCTGGGTCTTCTTGTCTTGTTCGGAAGCAAGAGGCATGATGATGTGGTTGTACACCTGGGCGATGGCGTTACCGTGGCCCAAACGTTCAATGCTTCTCTTGTCAGCTTCCTGAATGCGCTTGTAGGTATCGGGAGTGTTGGTGCGGATCCAGCCCATCAGGGTGGGACCCATGTTGAAGCTCATGAAATCGTAGTTGTTGACGATATCTACGATGCGGCCGTTGGGGGAAAGAATACGGCTTGCGGAGTTGGGGCTATAGCACTGACTTGCAATGCGGTCATTCCAGTCGTGGAACGGACGGGCGCTGGGCTGGTTTTCGATGACTCCGGTCCAGGGGTTTTCACGGGGCGGCTGATAAAAGTGGCCGTGGATTGTAAAATACAGAGGATGTTTTTCAGACATAATTACACACCAAAAACGTTTTGGCGAAAGATAGAAATTTGCCATATGCAGCGTGGCTGCGTGGGCGTGTTGTAGGGGCTTTCAGATACGAAAAAACGCAGCGGTTAGGCTGCGTTGATTTGGGGTTCACTTAAAAGGAATCGCTAATTGTTTTTATTTCAGCTTGATGACTCTGGAAACACTGTATTTTCCGGCAGATGCGCGGAGTACATAGCTTCCATGGGCCAGTGCACTCAGGTCAAAACGATGGCTTCCGGCAACGAGATTGCCTTGGGCAAGAGTTGCAATGCGATGGCCCATCATGTCGAACAGCGCCACCGTTCCTCGGCCTGCCTGGGGAATGTACAAAGACAAAGTTTTTTCTTGAACGGATGTCGTTATGTTGTTTGCGAAAGGTACGGTGTTGCGAATGGAACTGGGGGCGACGATGGCGCCTGCGCTATTGGTGTCTGCAACCACATTGTCCCAGCCCGGCATATTGTCCAAGGCGATTACTCGTTCGTCATCCAGGTTGCGCTTCCACATATCGGCGGGAGTCTTTTCCAGGAAGTTTCCGCTCCATGTCTGACTCCAGGTCATCCAATAGCTCCAATAGGACTTGTCTTCGGCGATGCTGTCGATGTCGGGAATGGCGCCGTTTTCGCTGAGGGCGATCATCTTATTGGTGCCCACTTCATCGATAATCTTGTTCCAGTAATCGGCTGCAGAATAATGGTTGTTCAGCGGGTCGTAAATGTCGACGGCAACGATATCCACGTATTCGTCTCCCGGATACCATTCTCCATTGAGGGCAGAATAGTCGTAACCAAACTTAGGATCGGTATTGATGTTCCAGACCCAGATCAGGTTCCTGTTCTTGTTTACGTTAACCATGCGGTTGAATACAAGATGCCACAGCTGAACATAGCATTCCGGAGAACCGACGCCCCACCAGAACCAGCCGCCACTTGCTTCGTGAAGAGGACGCCAAAGAACGGCAATTCCCTTTTCTTCAAGCTGCTTGAAGTAACCGGAAACAATATCTACGTCGGCAACGATGTCCTTGTATACCTCGGAAGTGGGGTCGGCGTCAAGGCATACTGTCTTGGTTGCTTTGCATTCGTTTTTGGTGGAGTCCATATCCGTACATACGGATTCCGTCTTGAATGCCTTGGTGTAGTTGAAACAGGTGTTGTTTTCTGCGGTTCCAGCAACGTCTTCGGTACAGCCTGCATTCTTGAAACCCTGCATCTGGGTGTAGAAAACGGTGTCTTCGCCCACCTTCCAATGCCAGGTGTATGTGGGGATGCCGCCCATGCTCCACAGGTCTTCGGTCATGACCAGATTGTTTTCTGTATAGCCCCGGAACCATCCTTCTTCGTGATGCCCGCCTGCAGCGAAGAGCATGTCAAAACCACCGATAGCAGGATAGTGGCCGGAACGCTTGTAAAATTCGTCGATGTCGGTCTGGCCTTTCCAGGTATCTTCACCATTCAAGAACTTACAGGAGTCTGCAGGAGTGCATTCTGCGGCGGAAAGCAACTTCATGTTGCCGTAATCGTAGTTGAAATTCTGGTCGCTGATCATCATGCCGCTGATAGTCTTCTTCATGAAGTTGTCGCGGAGGAAGGTCTTGACCTTCATGGCGCTTTCGGTGGCGCCGGGAGTTACGGGCAATGCACTAATCTTGAATTCCGGATCAGGAACCCGTTCCACGATAATGTAGTCTACGCCGATGGAGGCATTGCCGACGGTAACCGTATTCTCGCCAGCCTTCATCTTAGAAGTGGCGGATACGACGTAGGCGGAATCGCAGCTGCGGGGTGTGGTCAATTCAGAACCAGCCTGCTCCCCATTGACCATGATTTTGGAGGTGGTCCAGTCGTACTGTTTAATCAGAACCTGGGTGGTCACCTTATAGATGGCAGTTTCGTCAACCTTGATGGAGAACGTCATTCCGTCAGAACCGGGAACCACATACTTGCCACCAGAAAAACTGGCGTCTTCCTTGATGTCGGCGGCTGTTACGCCGGGCTGATCTTCGGCTTCATACTTGGTGGCTGTGGTTGCTGCAAAGCTTGCTGTGGCGAGCCCCATGAAGGCAACGAAAGAGAATGCGCTCTTGATGGCGCTGTTAAAATGTAATCCC
The DNA here is from genome assembly GCF_900129715.1 of Fibrobacter sp. UWH9. Taxonomy (NCBI): domain Bacteria; kingdom Pseudomonadati; phylum Fibrobacterota; class Fibrobacteria; order Fibrobacterales; family Fibrobacteraceae; genus Fibrobacter; species Fibrobacter sp. UWH9. The sequence goes on from NZ_FQWP01000001.1 coordinate 409,499, forward strand.
ATAAACACTCCTTAATTAAACCGCCTTAAATCTATATTTGAAAACCGAATTTTTAAATGGAAGATCGCCTCGAAAAGCTTAAATCGTTGAAAAGTTCGCATCAATTGATGCTTTTTTTTAATAAAGATTGCAGAAAAGGCCGCGTTTTTCGCGGCCTTCGATCGTCTAATTTTACAAGGAATTAGTTATTGGGAAATTTCTTTCCTGTAAGGTCAAAAATTTTGGGTTGATCCTTGTTTTGATCGACCTTGTGGACCTGAACTTTATTTCCCTTGATTATGAGTCTTGTTCCTGCAGATTTAAAGTTCGTTTTGGTCTCTTGCTTACCCTTAAGGCTTGCAATTTCAGACACGTCTGCCAATTCGTACTTGTCCCAACCCGGCATATCTTCCAGGGTGATTACGAAGTCGTTGTTCATGACGGTCTTCCAGGTTTCTGCCGTATTGTCGTTGGCCCAGCCTTCCATGGCGTAGTCACCGTACCAGGGCATGAACCAGCTCCAGTTGGCTCCATCGGCCTTCATTTCGTCGGGGAAGGGAACAGAACCATTTTCACTTAAGGCGATAATCTTCTTGCCGCCGTAAATATCCTTCACGGTTTCAAAACTGCCCACCAGGCTGGAGTGGTTTGCTTCGCGAGGATAGTAATAGTAATCGCGGCCCACAACGTCTACGTATTCGTCGCCAGGGTACCAATCGATGGCGTCCTTGGCTTCGTCGGTGGTCCAGACCCAAATGAGATTATGCAGGTCTTTTTTGTTGACGAAAATATCGAACATCAAACGATAAAGGGCGACACAGGCTTCGGCACCATCGGTACCCCACCAGAACCACTTACCGGCGGCTTCGTGAAGGGGGCGCCACAATACGGCAACACCGGCTTCCTGTAAAGTGTGAAGGCTGTCGGCAATCATTTCCAGATCGCGGACAATGGCCTTGTATTCGTCGGATTCTGTTTTCCACTTTTTGGTAGTCAGGTCGTAAGCCTTGGTGACGCTGAATGTGGTGAATGGATCGTTTCCGCTGGACTCGGTGTAGAAGGCTTCCACATCCCACATGGGGTCTTTCCAGTGCCAGTTAAATTGAGGGATGCCTCCCTGCTTCCAGACGTACTTTGCCATTTCCAGGGTGGCGTGGGTGTAGCCCTGATGCCACATGCCGTCGGAGCCGCTGCCGCTGGCGTGCAAGAAGTCAAAACCTACCAGCACCACGTTCTTGCCGGAGGCATCTGCGATGTACTTCAATTCAGTCTGAGTTTCGTAAGTCTGAGGCGTGTACTTACCGTCATTTTCGAAGGGACGTTCCGTCATGACGCCGCTAATGACTCGCTTTCCAAAATTTGTCAGCAGGAAGTTATAGAGCTTCTGTGCGCTTTCGGTAGGTTCCGGTGTCACGGGACTTGCGCTCAGACTGAATGGGGCAGCTTCGTATTCGGTAAGCTCGATGTAGTCCAGATTCACCCAGCCCCAGGAATGTACAATACCGATGGTGTTGTCGCCCTTGTTCAGCTTGATTTTTCCTGCACCCTTGATGGTGGAAAACTCGTCGTTCATGCCGAAGGAAATTTGACCTGCGGAGATTCCGTTGATAGTCAAGTTCTGAATTTTGTCAGTCCCGTCGGTAGGGAGCATGTAATTGGCCCACAGGGTGTAATAACCTGTTTCAGGAACGTTCACCTTGAATTCCAAATTGCCCTCTTTCATAGCCACATAAGAACCTCCAGAAACGCCTGCCTTGGAAACAACTTCAACTTTATGGTCGTCGGCGAGAACGGCGTCTTCGGCTTCTAGGCGAATTGCTGCGGCGTTGGCCGAAACCAGGGCGGCCAATCCAAAAAACGGGGCTTGTTTAAACATGTTCATTCCAAAACTCCATGTATACATATTCTTTTAGAAAAAAACGCCGCGATGTCCCGCGACGTTTTCCCACACATCAAACTTGATGAATTACTTGATGATGATCGGCTGGGTTGCGGTGATGCCTGCGCCCTTGACGCGTACGATGTACTGACCCTTGGACATGTCGGTCATATCGAATGCGTGGGTGCCTGCAGACAGGGTTCCGCGATAGAGGGTGGCGACGCGCTTGCCGTTCATACCGAACACATCTACGTTAACCAGGCCCGCGGAAGCGGCAGTGAACATGATGCTGTTTCCGTTTACAGACATCTTTGTAGCAGGTGCTGCTGCGGTAGCCTTGATTGCTGTCGTTGCCGGAGTTCCGTCAAAGTAAGTTTCCACCTTGGTAATGGTGGCTTGTTCCGGGGAGAAGGTGTCGAATTCTGTATCGAAGTTGTTGATGACAATTGCGCCGTCGTCAACAACGACATTGTCGATTAGAACTTCGCCGCTGAAGGCATCCGTAGTCATCTTGATAATGACTTGGCTGAGGTTGCCTAGATTGCTGGTGATGGGGAAGTCGTCTTCCCAGTAGGCGAACTTGTCGATGGGGAAGGTGCAAGTTGCGGTTTCGCCTGCTGCTACGTCGCAGTAACTGTTGGCATTGTACCAGCCCCATTTGATGTGAGTATCGCTGGCGTTGGTCTTCATGGCCATGGTGTACTGAAGATCGCTGGTGGAGTTGTTCTTTACGGTAAAGGTAATAGCCTTTGCTGTTCCCAGGTTGGTTGTGAAATTGTATGTCAGGTTTGCTCCTTCAGAAGCGTCGACGCCAGCGTAGGTCACCTTCATCCAGCCGTTCTGTCCACCGGCGGATGCGGTAAAGTCAGAAAGTTTCACCTTGGTGGAATCCAGTTTGTAGATGGTTGTAAGAGCTTCTGCGGAATTGGCGAGGCTCCAGATGGCGTTCAGGTAGAAACTGTTGCCGGCTTCTTCGTGAAGAGTCCAGCCCATGGCGCCAGAGTAGCCGTTTTCAAAGGCGTACTTGTAGGCGTTTGCAATAGTCATCTGGCGAGATCCAGCAGGGTCGCTGCTGAGGTTTCCGCCATTGGTGTTCACCTTAACCCAGTCGGCACCCGGGAGCTCGCCTACCACCATGGGCTTATCCAGCAGATAGTAGCTGTACGGATTGTGGAAGGGGCTTGCGCTGTTGGGATTCCATTCGGGATAGTAGTGAACTTGGTAGAAGTCCAGGGTTCCCTTGGGGTACTTGTTTTCGCCGGCGGCCAGGAGCATGGCGTCGGTATAGTAGTTCTTGCCGCACTTGTCGCTGGTCATAGTGAAGCGGGCGCTACCGTTAGAAACCAGGTTGTTGGGGGCTTCCTTGTGGATGGCGTCGGCAGTCATGTTGATGACGCGCTGGATGTACTTGATGTCCACCAGCTCGGTGCCCCAGCCGTTGCCGAAGTTCTCGGTGCTGGTCATGCCTTCCGGTTCATTGAATACTTCCCAGGCGAGGAGTGCGGGATGATTCTTGTATGTCTTTACCAGCGGAAGCACAGCCTTGTCAATGAAAGCCTGTGTGGCGGCTTCTTCCTTAAGAATCAATTCGTTGGCGGTAAAGTCAAAACGACCGCCCCAACTTGTTGTGCTTTCGTAGTCCTTCTTCATCATGTCGAAGGAAAGAAGGCAGAGGTCTACCACGATGCCGTATTCTTCGGCGATATCCAGAACCATACCGACGTTCTTGATGGTCTGTTCTTCGATGCCTGTGGCGTAATGGGTGGTGGGATCAAAGCTTGGGTCCATGGTGTTGTTGGTGAAAAGCCACCAACGAATGGAGTTACCGCCTGCAGCGCGAAGATCCTTCAAATCCTTACGGACTGCATTTTCGTCGATGGTCATCAGCTTGCCGTTGGCGTCCTTACCAACGTCCTGGCTGAAATTCCACCAGGCGATATTCATGCCGTTGAGAAATACTTCATTGCCGTTGTAGCAGAGCTTGCTCTTGTCGTTTGCGCAAATGCTCATTTTATAACCATCGCCGTTTGCGGCCATGGCTGAAGTTGCGAAAAAGGCGCCGCCCACCAGGGAAAGCGCTAAAGCTTTTTTTAAAATTTTGTTCATAAGTATACTCCAAACAAGCGTCTTCAGAGACGCAAAAATACCAAACAACAGAGTTAATATAATTTATTTTGGTAGTTTAAATCAAAGTGTTTTTTTTTTTTTTATCAAAACAAAAAATGCTTCGGAATTTTATCCCGAAGCATAAACTTTTACCTTTGTAGAAAAAGGGATTACTGTGCGCCACCGATAATGGCTGCGTCCATGAACTGTCCTTCCTGGACTTCAACTGTGGCGGGTTTGTTGAAATCGCTCAAAGCTGTTCCGTCGTCTGCGACAACATCGTCGTAGAAAATCGTTCCGTTTACACCCGGGGTGGAAATTTCCAGGAGGATTGTGGAAACGTCTGCGAGATAGGCTGTCAGTTCTTCACCTTCAAGAACGGTCTGGTTTGCGGCTGTTGTTGCAAGATCAATTTCACAGGCTTCCTTGGCGCCGCCGTTAATCCAGCAGCCGTCGGGCTGAGCCCATTTCCACTTGGAGTCCATGAAGGCGATGGTGAACCACAGACCGTCTCCGTTATTGGAATTGTCAACATTGAATGTGAGCTTGGTTGCCTTGGACAGGTCGACGACGGAACCTCCGTGGAGGACTACGTTGCCGCGAACGGTGTCTTCTGGAGAACTTGCTGTCATGACAACCTGCAAGTATCCATTGGTGGCGATGTCTTCAGGAAGCACGAGGGGTGCCTTTTCAACGGCGGTATCCAGGTCTGCAAGGGCGTATCCGACGACGCATGCTGCTGCAGGAGCGTTGCTGATGGTGTAATTGTCCCAACCGGGCATGTCTTCCAGGGCGAATACGCAAGGATCTGCCAGGTTTGCTGCCCAGACGGTGTTCTTGGTCTTGCTGACGTACTTGCCGTCCCAGCTTTCATACCAAGGCATGTTCCAGCTCCAGACGGCGTTGTCGGCGTGCATCAGGGATGCGTCAGGGATAGGACCATTTTCAGAGAGTGCGATGATCTTGTCGCCATGAATAGTCTTCATGTTGCTGAATACAGCTGCGTTGCTCTGATAGTCATAGGACTTGTTGTAGATGTCTACGGAGAACACGTCGTAATAGGCACTACCCGGATCCCACGTTGCATCGCTGAAGATTGTCTTTTCTGCATTCCACACCCATACCAGGTTCTTTACACCGTTGACCTTGACCATGCGGTCATATACAAGGCGGTAAAGGGCTGCGTATTCAGCACCCTGGTGCATCTTGTCGGTGGCGCTCCACCAGAACCAGGCTCCACCGGATTCATGAAGGGGACGGAAGATTGCAGCTACGCCCTGTTCCTGAAGCTGGAGGAAGTATTCAGAAATTTCATCAATGTCGGCGACAATCTGCTGGTAGGCTTCGGATGTTTCGTCCCATTCGGTGGTTCCTGCCTTAAAACCTGCAGCGTAGTCAAAAGTGGTAAATTCGCTGGCGTTACCCTTCTTGGTGTAGAAGGCGTCGATAGCGTGGCTGGGGTCCTTCCAGTGCCAGGAGAAGGCCGGAATACCGCCCTGCTTCCAAAGGTCCGCTGCTGCTTCCACAGCCATCTTTGTATAACTCTTGTACCATGCATCTCCGGCATTGACACCGTTTGCGAACAGGAAGTCAAAACCCACCAGCGCGGGATATTTGCCTGCGGCTTCGTATACGGCCTTGACGTCGTTCATTTCCTTGACGGTGGCTGTGTTGACGTCACCGGTCTGAACACCGGAAACTGTACGAGAACCGAAGTTGGTGGCGAGGAAGTTGTAAAGCTTCTGGGCGCTAGCAGTAGCTCCTTCTGTAACCGGAGCGTAGCTGAAGGTTCCGGGCACGTTGGTAATCGGAGTGTTGTTTCCTTCGTTTCCGTTGTCAGATACTGCAGTGGTATCGATGGTCGTGTTAGATGTGTCGGTAGGAGTGCCAGAAGGTGTGCCGGTGCTGTCGCTAGGTGTGGCGGCGGGATCATCTCCCACAACGGTAGTCTGTTCTTCAGGACCGCTGCTAGAATCGTCTGAGCATGCTGTTGTCAGAATAGCTGCAGTTGCAGCCAAGCCAAATGCCAAGAGGGATTTCTTGATATTCATAAACACTCCATACAAAAAGATTTACTTGACTAAAATTATATTCCTGAGAGGAGAGAATTCTTTTTTTGATGTTCTATGTTGTAATAACGTTGAATGGAACACAACAAACTTTTTAATGAAAAAAATGGCGTTTTCTTTCGAAAAAAGCCATTTTCTTTAAGTGTGTTGCGAAATAGAAAAGCTATTTCTCAATAAAGTTGAAGCCGAACTCAAAAGTGCGGGATTCGCCCGGAGGAATCACGATGAGACCGCGGTGATGGTTCAGGGCATCCGGTTCCGTGGTCATGGGCTCGATGGCGATGCTCATGCGGTCGGGGGGAGTGTACATCTGGATGGCGTTATACTGTTCGATACCGGCGCGCTGCCAGATGTCCAGCAGGTACTTCTCGCTTTCCAGCAAAACGTGTGCGTTGTTGATGAAATCTGCATCGGCGGGAGTCTGGGCGAATTCCTTGCCCAGGCAGAAACAGTCATTGATGAATTCATCGGAAATCTTGCGAGACGGGACGAAACGGGTGTCTTCCTTGAAGTTGCCGGTGGGGAGGTCTGCGGAATCCAGCACGGCCAGATTTGTCACAGGCATGGAGAGGGTTAGTTCGTCAATCTTTTCGCCCAGGCTGAAGTAGGGGTGCCAACCTTCGGAATAGGGCATGTCCTTCTGGCCCAGGTTTTCGACCTTGGAGTAGATGGTCACCTTTTCACCTGTGTAGATGATGGTGTTGGTGGCGCGGAAGGGGAAGGGGAAGCCGGCGTAGGCGCCAGACCAGTCGCAAGTGAATACTGCTGTGCAGCAGTCGTTATCGCTTTCAAAACTCTGGAAAGTCCATTCCCTGTTCTGCAAGAAACCATGAAGGGCGTGGGGAGCCCAGCTAACGTTGTTTTCCAGCTGGTATTCGTTGCCGTTCCAGTTGAATTTGGCAAAACCGGTTCTTCCCGGGAAGGGGGTCAGTCGGCAGCCGGCGTTGGTATCAGGGCCCACCTGGTGGATGGTGGAACCGTCGCGGTAACCGAACAATAGATCAAGCAGTTCGCCGTGTTTTTCGTTTACGGGTACGCGCCAGGCGTTAAGGCCTCCACCGTAGCCGCTAAGGATTTCGAATTCTGCACCGTCATCGCGCTGCAATACATAACACTGGACAGTACCCAGGGGGCGAGAAATAATCTTGAACTGACTCATATGTAGGGAATCTAGATAATAAAATCAGCATTCCAATAGTGAATATAGCCGAGTAATAAAAATGTATTAGTCTTGCCAATTTGTGGAAGTTTTTTGTAAGCATGATTTGCCGTAAATCACAGTTAACACAATTCCGTCAATGGTCCATTTTGTTGTATTGGACAGAGAAAAATGAATTTCTATTTTTCACGCCATGGAAAAACAGACTATTGTAGCCCCGATGACCCCCAACGGCGTAAGTGCCGTGGCTGCCATTCGTGTCAGCGGCCCCCAGGTGAAATCCGTGGTGAAGACCCTCTTTGGTGAAAAGGCCGTGGCTGGGCTTAAATCCCACATGGCAAAACTGGGTACAGCCAAGTGGCCAGCTTCTGTTGAAGGTGGATGCCGTACCGGGGCTGTGATTGATAGTCTGCTGTACTTGTATTTTGAAGGTCCCAATTCTTATACTGGCGAAGATGTCCTGGAACTTTACCCCCATGGCAATCCCCTAATTGTCCGTGACCTGCTTCAGGCTTGCCGAATGGTAGAGGGGGTGCGCCTGGCTGAACCGGGTGAATATACCCGTCGAGCTTTTTTGAACGGAAAGATGGACTTGACCCAGGCGGAGTCTGTGGCTGACGTGATTCACAGCGCAAACCGTTCCGAATTGGAAAACGCCCACCGTTTGCTGGGAGGCGCCCTTTCTAAAAAGGTTTCTGCCCTCACCGAGCAGGTGAAGGATATTTCTGCCCGCATGGAACTGGATGTGGATTTCGCCGAAGAAGAGGCGGATCCGGATTACGCTGGCTGGGAAACCCGCTTTGTGGCCATTCGCCAGTCGGTTCAGGGAATTCTGGATAGTTTCCGCGGCAAGGCTGAAGTGGGCCGCTTGCCTCTGGTGGTCTTGTATGGAGCCCCTAATGCAGGTAAGTCCAGCTTGGTAAATGCATTGCTAGGTGAAGACCGTATTCTTGTCAGTGACATTGCGGGAACCACCCGCGACTTCGTGGAAGTCCGTCTGTTCCTGGATGGTGGCGAAATCCGTCTGGTGGATACCGCTGGCCTTGCCGAAAAGGCTGCCGACGCTCTGGATGCCTTAAGCATGGAAAAGAGCCGTCAGATTCTCGCTGAAGCCGACATGAAAATCTTGTTAGTTGATGGAACAACTAGCGTCATCCTGAACCCCGAAGGGGTGAAGGATCCAGTAGGCATGAATGTTCATCCGGATCTTGTTCTGCAAACGAAGGCTGACCTTTCTAGGGATGTCGCTCTGAACTCGGTTCAGGGGCAACTTGCCATATCTTCAAAAACAGGCGCAGGTCTCGCTGAACTTAAATCCGCTCTCAACGCCCGCCTTTTCAAGAATCGCGAAAATTCCGAAGACCTCTGGATTACAAGCGAACGCGAAAAGGCCTGCCTCGAAGAAGCTCTTGCCGGCATCGATCGCGTGCTTCTACAGTTGCGTTCCAATCCCGCAGTAGAACTGCTGGCCTTTGAAATGCAAATCGTTCGCCGCGCCCTCCAGAGCATTACCGGCGAAATCTCATCTGAAGACGTTTTACAATCCATCTTTGCGGGGTTCTGCATTGGGAAATAGTTATATTGGCGCGCTGCTCGCCATTTTCATATTTGGCTCCTACATGGTGCCGCTGAAGAAATGGTCTTCCTATTCTTCCTGGTCCTTCCTTTCCATGATGACCACGGGGGCGTTAATTTGTTCCCTGGTGATTGCCTTTGTGACAGGATCTTTCAACTTGAACCCCATGGGCCTGCTTTGCGGTCTTTTGTGGGTGGCAGGCGGGGCTTTCAGCTTCTGGGCGGTTCAAGCCGAGGCTGACCTTGCTGGAGCAGGTGTCCGTGCCATGGGAGTGAGCATCCTGGCTTCCTTCCTTTCCGGTGTTCTGCTGTTTGGAGAACCTTCCAACTTTGCGTTGTCCATCCCGGCGATTGTATGCTTTCTGGTGGGCCTGTCCCGCTTGACGCCTTCCTCAGGAGGCTCCGTTTTTAAGAACTGGCGTTCTTTTTTGGGCGGTTTTGTTTTCGGTACTTACCTCATACCTTTCAAAATAGCGACTGCCCATGGCCTTCAGCTTTCCGACCTGGAATTTATGTGCCCCCTTTCTATCGGCATCTTTGTGGGAAGCCAGATTCTGGTGGGTATCCTCATGCTCAAACGTAAGAAGGCATTTGATTTCCCGCTGGTGCCAAGCCTCATTTGCGTGGGTACAGGTGCCCTTTGGACTTTTGGCATGCACGGTTGCTTCTGGGCTATCGCTCCTATTGCTGCAGGCGGTTCCTTGGGATATGCCGTTGGCTATCCCTTGACTCAGCTTAATTTGCTGGTGAACCTTTGCTGGGGTGTGATTGTCTTTGGCGAATACAAGACTGCCAAGGAACGCATCAAACTTCTGCTGGCGACATTTGTAATTCTCGCCGGCGCAGTGCTCTTGACCCTTTCCAAGGGGTAATTGAATCTTGGATGTACGCGAAAAAGGCGGTGGAAAACCATTGTTTGAAGCTCTTTCCACTGCCTTTTCTTTATTTTGTGTGTAAAAATCCTACGCGAATTTGGACCGTAGCGGTGAAAATTGCTCCTTTGGGAGCTATTTTTGTATGTGTTTTACCTTATTTTGTGGATAACGTAATAAAAAGGCGGTGGATTTCTCCTGTCTAGGACTCTTTCCACTGCCTTTTTGAGTGAGTACTCTTGAGCGACCTTACTTGACGGCAATCTTCTTTACGGTATTACCTACCTTCACCATATAAACGCCGCTCTTCAGAGTCTGCAGGTTCAGAGTGGCATGGCCTGCAACTGCCGGCTGGTTCATGACTTTGCGGCCCTTCAAGTCTGTCAACTGGATACTAGAAGACTTTGCATTCTGCAGGTTTACAATCAGGGTTCGGCCATTCAGGCTCATGTTGAAGCCTGTTGCGATTTGAGTAACGATTCCGTCCTTTGCGCCTGTTGCTTCTCGAGTCACTTCGTCATAGCGGGTGGCTAGTGCCATCAGGTACCAAGTGCTGTGGGGGAGCCACTGTTCAATCCAACGCCAGTTGTCCCAAGATTTTCCGTTAATGGCGTTGACGTCGTCCCACACGATTCCGCTACCGTCTGTGTTCAATCCGGAAATGCCGTTGGCGATACCGCCTTCGAGGGTGGCGTCGTAATTGGAAGATCCATCATAGATGGCGGGATTCTTCTTTCCCTTCTTGTACATCATGCACACGCCGTAAGGGTTCTTTCCCAAAATCCAGTCCAGCTGATCGGTAGCGTACTTGTTGATTTCTTTTTTGTTCGGGGTGTCTCCTAGAACTTTTGTTGCGTATACGGCTGCGGCAGAAAGGCTGGCCAATCGAGCGTCTTCGCCTTGCCACCAGTAATTACTTTCGTTATCGTGGGGGATAAAGAAGGTGTTCTTGATGGTGTTTTGTGTCTTGGCGGTTTGACGTGCGTAACCGAAGGGATTGCCCACTTCGTTTGTAACGGAGATAAGCCAGTTTAGATGCTTGCTGATAGCGTCTTTAACCACGGGAAGTTCGCGGGAGGCGCAACCGCCACCGGGGCACAAGTCCATTTCGTGTGCTAACTCTGCAAAACGGCATAGCGCGACTAGAGGAAGCCCTGCGTCGCTGGCGTGCCAGAAGGGACGAGTCTTAGCGTCATCGCTCCAGAAGAATCCTTCATCACTGAGTCGGTCAATCAGGTGTTCTGCGCGTTTGAGGGCTTCGTTGTAGTAGTCATGTTTTTCCGATGAAGCACCTGCGCTATATAGTTCCATTGCTGCCAACAGCGCGGTGTAATCGTCGATGATATTTTCCTTGCCGTCGTCGCAATAGGCGCAGCTTCCACCAATAGACTGCTTGGACTGCAAATGTTCAAAGCCCTTCTTTGCTGCGGCCAGGTATTGTTCGCTGGTGTAGTCGCCGTTCTTCTTCAGCATAGAGGCTCGGGCAAGGCCTGCAATCGCCATGCCGCCACCTTCGCGGAATGCGGTCTGGTACTTGGAACTTCTTGTGCCTTCGCTTCCGCTAAAGGCGCAGACGCTACGGTCGGCCTGTCCCCAGCTATCGAATACGGTCATGTAGAAGTAGCCTTCTTCGCTCAGCATGCGGACTAGGAAGTCTGCGCCGTAGATGGCTTCATCCGCTGCGGTAACGGTAGACGGATTGGCGCTCAATGCGGCGGGCATTTTTTCTGCGGCGAATGCCAAGGCCCACACCGTTAGCGGAATTTGCTGCGGGTTCAAATAGTTTGCATAAGACAGGTGGCTAAGGTACTTACTCACGTCGCCGCTGGCGTCATACCAACCGCCGTGAACGTCCACCTTGGTGCCGCTCCCTTCCAGAGGAACGCTCTTGTCCCAGCCCACGATAGGATCCTTGTCGGCGCGATCCTTGTAGAAGTAATCCATCACGGACTTCAAGGTGTTGGCGGCCAGGGCGTTTTCTGCAACCACGAAATAATCTGATGTAGAAGGGGAGCCCTCGTTGACGCTGACGTAGTATGTGCCTGCTTTAAGGGAATCGCCCAAGTCGATGACATAGTATTTGCCGTTCTTGCTCCAGTTATCCGGATTGACGCCTGCGCCAAAAGTTCCGCCCTTGATGCTGCCGCCCAGCGTTCCATCGGAACCGCCGCCGAACAAAGTCCAGTTGACCCCTTCCAGGTTCTTGTCGCTTTCCACGATAACGGAAACGGGCTGACCTACGTCATAACCCACCTGGTTGTAGTAAAAGGCGTTGTCTGCGTTGGCGATGGAGGCCAGCGCTGCTAAAGTCGATACGGTAAAAATCTTTGTTCTCATGAGATAAAATTTAATTCCGTAGTTCAAGAAGATTAAAAGGGGATGGATGAACATCGGGAGAACAAAGCTAACCTTTTAGATTAATAATTACGCAAAAGTTGCGTTAAAATAAAGATGGGTTGGCCCGTCATAGGCTTGTCGACCTTGATGGATTCTATGGATTGTGTTGAAAATGAGGTGATTTTATGCTTTTGTAATGTCCTGAATACCATCAAAAATAGGGTGTTAGAGTGTTATTAACGCAAAAAATGCGTTTAAAATGCATAAAGTTCTTCTCTAGGTTAGCTGTCCCCTTGTGCGAACCCACCTATTAATCTACCTTTACCCTCATAAGAAATCGGGCCGCAGGCCCTTTAACTTTTACACTTTAACCTTTAACCTATAAGCTACTATGTACTACGAAAGCATTAAGGTTCTCGACTGCACCATCCGCGACGGTGGTCTCGTCAACAAGCACGACTTCTCCCTGGAATTCGTCCGTCGTCTTTACACCCTCCTGTCCGCCGCTGGCGTCGACTACATGGAAATGGGTTACAAGAACTCTCCGGAACTGTTCGACCCCAAGGAATACGGTCCGTGGAAGTTCTGCGAAGACGATCTGCTGTGGAAGGTGAAGGACGGCATCGATTCCAAGATGAAGATGGCCGTGATGGCTGACGTGGGCCGCGTGAACATGGACGCTGTGAAGCCCGCTGACCAAAGCCCCTACCAGATGTTCCGCGTTGCTTCTTACGTGAAGAACATCGACAAGGGTATCGAAATGGTGAACGCCTTCAACCAGATGGGTTACGAAACCACTCTGAACATCATGGCTGTTAGCCGTGACCGCGGTCCGGAACTGGATGAAGCTCTGCACCAGGTGAACGAAGAATGTAAGGCTGACGTTCTGTACCTCGTAGACAGCTTCGGCGCCTTCTACCAGGAAGACATCGATAAGGAAATGGCTCGCTACCGTGGCATCGTGAAGAACAAGCAGTTCGGCTTCCATGGTCATAACAACCAGCAGCTGGCTTTCTCTAACACCATTCAGGCTATCATCAACCACGTTGACTTCCTGGACGGTTCCGTTTCCGGTATGGGCCGTGGCGCTGGCAACTGCACCACCGAACTTCTCCTTGGCTTCCTGAAGAACCCCAAGTACGATCTCCGTCCGGTTCTCGATGCTTACCAGGAACTGTTCCTCCCGCTCCAGGCCAAGTACGAATGGGGCTACATCATTCCGCAGATGATCACTGGTATGCTGAACCGTCACCCGCAGGATGCAATCGCCGTCCGCAAGACCGAAGACAAGGACAACTACTCCAAGTTCTACAACCATATGATGAACGACTAAAGAGGTTTTGGTGCGCAGGCAAGTAAACTTGCCTGGATAACAAAACCTTTGGCCGTAGACTCGCAGCCCGCGGGGCAAGAGTCCCACGATTAAGAGCCGAGAGTCGCTTCATAAAAAATCCCGAGTTCCGTTTTTGAACGGACTCGGGATTTTTTGTTAGAAGGAGTAGATGAATTCTTGATTACTGCAGCTGCCACTGCTTCAGGAATGCCCAGGCAGATTTGCCGTCAGCATAGGAGTGGCCTGCGTTAGGATCGTTGCGGAATACAACCTTCACGCCGTCCATGCAGTTGGAGTATTCCTTCACGGTGACGTTGCCGTCTCGGCTTTCTGTGGGGTTGCCGGTACAGCCATTCTTCTGGCCCCAGAAGGTGAAGTTCTTTTCGGCGCCGAGGAAGTTCAGGCCGTCGCCGCGACCGCTGTCGCCACCCTGATAGACGCAGACGCCATCGCTAGTGCTGCGGTACATGATGATGGGAATGGGGCGAGCCGGGTTGCAGGATGCGCTGTTGACGGTATTCAGATCCATTGCGGAAGGTGCCACGGCGGCTAGTTCATCGGCCAAGTTGCAAGCCAGATGATTGGTCATGCCACCGCCCATAGAGAAGCCGCTGGCGTACACGCGCTTCTTGTCGATGCAGGCGGATTCGCTGGCCGCCTTGATCATTTCGCGGGTGAACTTTACGTCGTCTGCGGTAGAGCAGCAGGGGCCTACGTTCCAGGCTGCGCTTGCTCCGTCGGGGTACAGGGAGATGACGCCTTCAGGATCAGTCTGAGCCCTCAATTGGGTTCCGCCCATCTGTCCCTGACCATTACCGCCGATACCGTGGAAGTCAATGACCAGAGGGACTGCCTTGTCGCCCTTGTAGGCGCTGGGAACGTGCATGATGAAGGTTCGGGTCTGTCCATCTACGTTTACGCTCATGGTCTGATCGCCGGCCTTTGCAGTCTTGCTGGCGCAATTTACAATCAGTTCGACGCTGGAGCTGGATCTTGCTGTGGAGGCGGAACTCTGGGATGCGGAACTTGCCGGTCCCCAAGTCATAGAAGAAGAGCTAGGCTGCTCCCAAGTCATAGAAGAACTGGATGCTGTCAAGTCCTGCTTTTCCAAGGTAAAGACTTTTCCAGTTTCCTCCTCTTCGGCCATGGTATAGCTGAAAATCTTGTATCCGGTAAGAGAGAATGCCAAGTAGGGCAGAGGGTCGCCAGCCTTCATCAAGGCACCGCGACTTACGATGTAGTTGTCGTTTACGCTATTGCTGGACACCTTCAGAATCATGAATTTCTGACCAGCGAATTTCTGAATGTCGATGGAGGTGTTCTGCGAATTGAACTCCTGCTGCATCATCATCTTGCCAAGAGCGTCCATCATAGAAACCTTGAAGGAATTACCGCTGGGGTTGGCAATGCTCAAGACGTTTCCATTTTTGGCTACGGCAATTTTGTTTTGAATAGAGGCGTCTGCAATTGCAGTCGTTATTTTATCGCCGATGGAAAATCTTCCCTGGGCGTCGCTTGTTGCGGTGTAGCCACCATAGTTGTAGCAGGTGATGTTAACGCCTTCCAGAGGCTCGTTGTCTGTGTTGACCACGGTACCGTCAAGGTTCCACGCGGAAGCTGCAATTGCGGTGACAAGAACGCCACCCAGGGCATGCTTCAAAAACATAAAATCTCCTTTAGAGTTTTATCCTGAACACACCTTGATTTACAAAACCAAACTCAAGTTAGAATAATTACGCAGAGAATCCCCTGGAAAAAGATGATAAATAAAACTGATATTAAGAAAAAACGGGGTGATTGTTCTCGTTTGCGTTTCCTTCGGGAATAATGTTCCCGAATAATAAAAAAGTCTCCGCCGTAGCGAAGACTTTCTCTCTCTCTTGCCGCGCAGATCCTGGTCTGCGTGGGATTATTTCTTCTTGCGTTTTCCCGGAGGGCCAGGCATAAAGGGGCTGCTTGCCTTTTCCTTTTCGGCCTTGACTTCGGTCTCGATTTCCTGTCCGGTAATCACGACGTCACCAACGCTTAGACCCTTCAGGATTTCCACGTTCACGCCGTCGCTAATGCCAATCTTGATGGGGCGGGGGGCAGCCTTCCCGTTGACGCTGACCCAGACCATGTTTCTGCCTTTCTGCTTGCCGGGCTTACGCTTTCCGCCAAAGCCACCCTTGCCGAATCCGCCAGGACCGCCGGGACCCATTCCCGGGGGAGGGCCGCCAGCACCAGGACCGCCAGGAGGAGGACCATCCATTCCCGGGGGCGGCGGGGGCATTTCGCCTTCCTTGAATCCTGGCGGCGGGCCGAAACCTTCGGGAGGCATAGGCGGGCGTGGCATATCCTTGAAGTCCGCCATGGGAGTGCTTTCGTTGGGTGTAAACTTCAATGCCTTTGCCGGAATGGAAATGGCGTCCTGAACTTCCTTCGTTACGATGGTACAGGTGGCGGTCATGCCCGGCAGCAATTTCTGATCCGGATTGTCGGCGGTAATGACCACGGTGTAAGTCACCACGTTGCTTGTGGTGGTGGGGTTCAGGCGTACTTCCTGAACCTTGCCGCTGAACTTGTCGTCCTGGAATGCGTCCACTGTAAATTCAACACGCTGGCCGGCTTTTACCTGTCCGATATCCGCTTCGTCTACGTCGGCCATAACCTTCATTTGGCTCAAGTCCTTTGCGATAATGAACAGGGTGGGGGTGCTCATGGAGGCGGCCACGGTCTGGCCCACGTCTACGGCGCGCTTCAAAACTACGCCGCTAATGGGGCTCTTGATGGTGGCGTAACTGAGATTCAGGCGGGCCTGGGCCACTTCGTTCTTGCGCTGTTCCATGGTGAACTTGGCGGCATTTACGCTGTACTCGGCAGATTCCAGTTCCACGGCGCTGGCGCTGTTGCTTTCGGCCAACTTCTTGGTACGTTCAAAAGTTTTTGTCTTGTAGTTAAAATCGTTTTCGGCTGACTTGTAGGCGATTTCGGCCTGGTTCAAGGTGGCCTGTAACTTGGACTTGTCCAGCTCCGCAATGACCTGTCCCTTTTTGACCTTGGAATTGAAATCCACGAAAAGCTTGCTGATATCGCCAGAAACCTGGGTGCCCACTTCCACCTGGTCTACGGGTTCCAGGGAACCTGTTGCAGAAATAGTGGTAGAAATGGTGGCCAGGGTAACTTCCGAAGTGACCAAGGTGGCAATCTTCGCTTCGGCCCCCTTGTCAAACACAAACGTCTTGACTCCATAGCCAACGCCCGCCAAAATGGCGATTACAATTAAGAATTTCAATAGCTTCATCATACTTTACGGAGAAAATTTAGAAAGTATTAGACTTTTTACAGCTATTTAGATGCGCTAGCAAGGGGATTCGTTGCAAAGAAAGACGCTGGGGGGAGACGCTTAATTGTCCCCTGAGGAACTAATTTGAAACATGCCCGGTGTTTCCTCCTTTTGATGCGCAATTGCACAGAGGCAAACCCGTGTAAAAGTTCTGCAAATTCACTATTGCACTTATGCATTGCCATGTATTCATGGGTTGAACCCACTATTGCGTACACGTATACCCTGGTATTTATGGCTAGAAAGCAGATACGAGATACAAGATATGAGATATGAAGTGTCATCCAGAGCGAAGCGAAGGATCTAGATATCGGATATGAGTTATTAAAATCGTGCCGGAGACGCCCTTACCAACGGAGAGTTTTCAGTTGTGAGCTATGAGTTTTTATAGTCGCGCCAAAGGCGCCTTACTTTTAGCTCACTACTCACTACTCACTACTCATAACTCATCACTCATCACTCACTACTCACTACTCACTACTCACTACTCACTACTCATAACTCACTACTCATAACTCACTACTCACTACTCACTACTCATAACTCATCACTCATAACTAAACTGCTCAAGGTCTCGTGCGTTTATGAGATTCTGAAACAAGTTCAGAATGACTGTTTGTGAATGTTCAGAATGACAGTTTGCGAATGTTCAGGACGACACCCCACTATCCACTATCCACTGTTCACTCATATCTACCCCGCAGTTTATGTCCTTCCTTTCCCCTTAGTCCTAGTCTTTTTTTGAACAGGTTGCTAAATTAGGGGTATGACTCGCATCGTTAAGCAAGATGACAGCGCCGAAGTGCGCCATGTGACCTGGGTTGGCCTGGGTTGGAACGTGGCTCTGTCTGTGGGCAAGTTCTTCGCCGGTTTTATCGGTGGTTCTCAGGCCTTGATTGCCGATGCTATTCATAGTGCGTCTGACTTTTTGACGGATATTGCCGTTATTGCGGGTTCCAAGTTGTGGAACTGTCCGCCGGATGCTAACCACCCTTATGGCCACCGCCGTTTCGAGACCCTGATTTCTGTGGGGATCGGTGTGGCGGTTTGCGCTGTTGGCTTGGGGCTTGGGTACGATGCCATTCAGACCCTGCGATTGGGAGAAGAGGGCGCGTCTCATCCGGAATGGATTGCTGCTGTTATGGCGGCACTCTCCATTGCCATTAAAGAGGGCTTGTTCCGTTATACGCGCAAGGCGGGCAAGAACATCCGCAGTCAGGCTCTCGAAGCCAACGCCTGGCACCATCGCAGCGATGCCTACAGTTCTATTCCCGTGTTGATTGCGGTGGGGATCGGCATCCTGTTCCCGGAACTTTGGTTTGCGGATTCCGTGGGCGCTCTGATTGTGGCTTGCTTTATTCTGCATTCGGGCTACGAAATTGCCTGGCCTGGAATTCACCAGGTGGCAGATATTGGTGCCCCTGAGGAAACGGCGACGAAATTAAAAACGTTAGCCCTTGAAACTCCCGGCGTCATTAGTATCCATGGTTTCAGGACCCGCTTTGTGGGTAGTGACCTTCATGTGGACCTGCATATTGTGGTTCCTGCCGATATGACCCTCCTGGCTGCCCATGATCTTTCCGAAGAAGTGGAGCGCCGAATCCTGGAAGCGGGCGAAAATGTGGTGGATG
Source organism: Fibrobacter sp. UWH9 (assembly GCF_900129715.1). Lineage (NCBI taxonomy): Bacteria > Pseudomonadati > Fibrobacterota > Fibrobacteria > Fibrobacterales > Fibrobacteraceae > Fibrobacter > Fibrobacter sp. UWH9. The sequence goes on from NZ_FQWP01000001.1 coordinate 427,764, forward strand.
CCATGGTCCATGTAGACCCCTTCGACCCCAAGAAGGCCTTCAAGTAAAAAAATTTTCTGTGCAAATTGCATATTGCCCCGAAATGGTATAGATTTCTCTAGAAAACTTGCCTTCAAAGGAGTCGTGCATGGTTTTAGATGAAGTTTACAAACTGAGCAATGGTGTCCGTATTCCGAAAGTTGCCCTTGGCACTTGGCAAACTCCGAACGATGTTGCAGCCGACGCTGTTGTGGCCGCCATCGATGCAGGTTATAAGCATATCGATACCGCCGTTGTTTATGGTAACGAGGCTGGGGTTGGCGCCGGATTGAAGGCTGCCCTCGAAAAGACGGGAATCCACCGCGAAAGTATTTTCTTGACCACAAAGGTGCCCGCCGAAGTCAAGAGCTACAAGGGGGCGGAACAGTCTATTCAAGAAAGCTATGAACGTTTGGCTACGCCCCATATCGACATGATGCTGATCCATTGGCCCAAACCCTGGATCGAAATGAAGGACCCGAATGCGCCTTCTTACAATGCCGAGAATCTGGAAGTGTGGCGCGCCATGGAAGCCGCCTACGACGTGGGCAAAATCCGCTGCCTCGGTGTTTCTAACTTCAGCATTGACGATATCAAGAACATCCAGGATAACTGCAAGGTCCAGCCGGTGGTGAACCAGATTCGCGTTCACATTGGCCATGTGCCTCTGGAACTGATCGAGTATTGCCGCTACAACGGAATCCGCGTGGAGGCTTATTCGCCCAATGCGACGGGCCGCCTGATGAACGTTCCTGCGGTGTGCGAGATGGCCAAGAAGTATGGCGTGTCTGTGCCCCAGCTGGCAAACCGTTTCTGCCTGCAGTTGAACCTGGTGACGCTTCCCAAGTCTACCCACGCCGAACGCATCCGCGAAAACGGCGCCCTGGACTTTGAAATCAGTGCCGCCGATATGGAACAGCTGCTGGAAATGCCTGAAATTTAAAGAAACATCTGGCTCTTCATCAACATGTGTGGGTGGCTTCGCCACCCTTTTTTGTTGACTTTCGCCTAAATTAAACAAAAAATGGGCTATTTTCTAAAATTTAAT